>JAJRQV010000100.1 GCA_024280035.1 Campylobacterales bacterium | reverse complement strand
GCATAGCCTCTTTCTACGTCTAATTTAGCATATCGTTGTAAGTCTTTGAATATTGACTCATTAACAGGATTAAGGGTATCTCTGAGCTTCTCTTCATGTATACTCGCTCTAAGTTGTGCGGTTGTTTCATTATCTGTAAGAACGGGGCTGTTTATTTCAGAACCATCGGAGAACTTCATCTCTAAACTAGGTCGTCTGCTATCATAAAAATCTTGAACTTGCAAAGAAGCTACAAAAGATTTAGATATATTAAAATCACATTGGCTGGTTTGGGCACTGTGGTAAGGATGTTCGTTTAGTTTACAAAGTCTGAGTACCGAAGGGTCTGAGCTTTCATAGTTTTGAATAAGGACTAGCCCCTCTTCTTCACACAACATCCTTATAAATTCAAAATCACTTTGGGCATATTGGGTACATTGTGACTTCACTGGATAAGTACTAACATCAACTCTTACATCTATCTCGATATTTAATAACGTCTTATATCTTGAGATGATTGCTTGGATGATTTCAGGAGCTGTTTTTGATTGGAAAATTTCATATCGTTGATTTAAAGAGAGATAATGAAACGGAGAAACTACTTCTATCTTATATAACTTCTTTTTAGCAACGCTTCCAAACTCTTGTGCCGAAAGAATTTTACCGTGTACTTTTTTAGAGTTAAAGGAGTTCTTTGGATCATCAATTGTTAAAATAGTATCTGTGTCAACAATGTCTTCAACAGCTATCGCATCATTACTCACAAAAGTAATTTTAAAGTTATAGCCTTGATTTATATCACTTTCACCTTTTATCTCATGAACAGAATAACTATCAAGTCCAAGAAATGATAAGGTAGAATTACCATAGTCTAAAAGTTTAAGTCGTGCACTAACTTGCTTATGAATATCAGAGGTAAAAACTTTGTTTGGCATATCAATACTTTTTTATGGGTATTATAATTAAATTTTGTTAATAAAAGATTAATGACTTGTTTATTGTTACTCTTTTCTCTTGCCTCTAATGGCGTTAAAAAGAGATGCATCTTAAACTTTTCTTCCTACTTTTACAGGTAAGTGCAAGAGCATAATATTTTAATCGTCTCTTTTTATAAGGCTTGCTCCATACTCTTGAATTAGAATTTTATCATAGGTATCAGACTTGGAAAAGAGACGTCCTAAGGCGATAGTTCCATTTTTCTCTTCTAAAGAGCTGTCTACAATAATATAAGAGAGTAAGATAGAATTATCATTAATAGAAAATTGTAAATAGTCCATTTTTGTGTTTTCTTCAAGTAAAAAGTGGTACAGCTTTTCTATGTTTTTGTGTGGTAAACGGCATAAAGAAGAGTCGGCAACAATGATGCCATTATCATAATAAGAGATTTCAATACGGGCACTTCCAATATCTATTTGCCACATTCTCTGCCCACGTCGTGCTAAATTTACATCTTTACCCATATCATTTAAAATTTTTTCTAAGGTTTTGATACTTCCTGCGGGGGTATAGCCTTCTCTACGTTTTTTAGCCACCTCAATTTTAACACCACATTCAGGGCAATAATCATCTTTGATATCTTCTTCATTCACTAAATTTAGACAAGAAGAACAGCGAATAATGTCATTTTTATGAAGTGCCTTAAAAGCCTCTAAGGCTTCTTGTACATAATGAAAAGGGAGGGCAAAACCAAGATTATTTGAGTTTTGAATTATAAAGGTATTGACCCCAATAACTTGTCCATTATCATTTAAAACAGGCCCTCCACTATTTCCAGGATTAATAGCAGCATCAATCTGAATGTATTCTAACTCACCTTGAAGACGTTCAGCCTTAGAAACGATACCCTGTGTTGCGGTGTAATTAAGCCCATAAGGATGACCAACGGCAACAACTTTATCGCCATCATTCACCTTTGTTGTTGAAAGTTCAAGGGGTGTTTTAACCTTTAAGTCTTGTGTTGAGATAAAGGAAAGGTCATATTTTGGGTCATCATAAACTACCTTTGCTTCTCGTAGTTTAATGTCTTTTGAACTGATTACAATCTCTTTAAGCCCTGAAACAACATGAGAATTGGTAATAATGAGTTGATACTCTTGAAGGTAAAAACCTGAACCTGAACCTAAGGGTGTCTCAATTTGAATGATACTCTCTTGGTAGGTATCTAATATCTCTTGTGTATTCATTTATAACTCACTAAAGTTTAGGTTATTTAAGGCAAGAAAATAAGAGTGATGAAATTTTTCTAAGGTCTCATAGTTTAACTCTTCTTCAAAGTGCAATAAATGAGGATACTGTTTTGTGTTTTTATTAATTATGTCTTTAATAAGGGTATTGAGTTTGTGACTATTAAGTTTCTCTTCTTTAAATAAAGAATCATATCCTATTGCAGAATGAAAGTCTGTATTGTGAACACGGACATTAAGTTGAATAAGTTCTCGTAAACAGCTGTTCATATCAAAGTTATACAGGGTATATAGACCTAAGTATTCATAAATACTTAGCATTATCTCTTCATAACGATGTTCTTTGTACCAGATAGCCTTGGCAAGAGTCTCATTAATAAAATTATGAACTTCATCTAAGGTGTTGGGATTAAAAATATCAAAGGTCTGTTTGACTTGGTAAAGACTTTTTGATAATTTACTGCTGTCTAAGTCTTTAAACTTGATGACAGCCTTTTCAAGCGCATCATTTTTTTCTTCCACAAGTTTATTATCATCCAAATAATATTCAGAGATAGCCTCATAAATATCATAAGCAAGTTTACCCCTTGGGGTGACAAAATAGTCAATCTTAAGTAGAAGGACTAACCAAACAAAAGCAATGGCACCCGACTGCTCTTGTGTAGGCATAAGTGAAATATTTTGTTCAGTTTTATCTATCCACTCTCTAAAAAAGCGTAATTTCATCTCTTTTAGATGTGCATCCATAACCTCAATATGATCAAGTTCAATGCCTTCAAGGTCATTAAACTCATCTAATAAAAGCTCTTTTTCTTTGTCAATATTAATAGCAAGTTCACGCAGTGGAAAAAATATTTTTTGAGGAGATAAAGAGATGTTATCGCAATAAATTTTAGCACGAAGTGTGTCATTTTCAAGATAATAGGTACTGTAGGTATACATATAGTTTTTTTCTAAAAGACGACGCATTACAGCAATATTATCTTTAACGGTATAAGCAATATTTGCACTTGCTTTAAGATGACGAGGGGTGATGTTGCCTTTGATAATGGCAGAGCCTTGAATGATTCTAAAATTAAGATTGATATCATCTTTACTATAATGAATATTATTGATTTTTTCAAAATTTAAGTAATTAAAGTAGTGGGCATAACCATCTAGAAAACGCTGTTCTTTAAAAGCTTTTTTAGACTTTTGGTACTCCATCTGTTGTGCATTCGTCTTTTCTTCAGAGATAAAACGACCAAAATTATATTTAATTGGCTTAGGTTTAGGTGCTTGAAACGATTTAAACCAAGAGAACATAAATAACCTTTACAGAGTTAAGAATCGATTTTAAGTGCTTTTTGAAATAGTTTTCTTTTAAAAGTCAGGCTTCTTAACTCTAAAGGATTATTATAAAAAATCAGTAAAAAGTTAAAAGTCGCTCTATTTGTTGCAACTATTGTAACCTAATTTTTAGTTATAATAGACAAAAGTGATAACATTTGTGACAAGAAGAATGAAAAAACCTATTTTGTAAAATAGAAGAGGTTCTCTCTCGATGAAAGTGAGGTCTTTTGGATAATAAGGTTTTACTTTATCAGGGGCTTTTAGTTCGTAAAAGAACTCTGAATAATGTGAATACCTATCATGCGCATCCACAGCAATTGAACGCATAATGATAGAGTTTAACCATTCAGGGATATTTTTATTAAAGGTCAGTGCAGATTTTGCCTGTTTAAAAGAGGGAGTTTGAAAAGGCTCTATTTCACCATAAGGAAATTTTCCTGTTAATGCCCAATACAGTGTTACCCCAATAGAAAATATTTCTGTTGTTTCATTAATTGCGCCCCCTGCAAAACGTTCAGGAGCAAGGTAAGAAGGTGTTCCTGCACGTGAATTAACTTCAAAAACTTCTACCACTGAGCCAAAGTCAACCATTTTAAAGTCAACGCCTACTTCATCTTCTTTATTATAAACAATGATGTTTTCTGGTTTAATGTCTCCATGAACAAGACCAAGATGAAGCAGGTGAGCTTCTGCCTTATGCAAAAATTTAGCTAAAGCAATTGCTGAATCAATAGTTAAGGGGCGGTTCTTTACATATTCTGCAAGATTAATTCCTTCTACGAGTTCCATTAAATAATAACGCGCTGAACGGTCGTGAGGAACCCAAGCATCTCCAAAAGCCTTATGTGAAACCTGTTTAGCGTACCAAGCCTCTTTAACAAACTCTTCAAGTGCAATGGGATCATCCACGGCAGTGGCTAAAGGAAACTTCATTACATATGTTTTTCCCTCTTTTTCTACCTTCCAAATACGCCCATGTTCCATCATGGAAGACTTAAGTTCGTAACCATCAAAGACATCACCCTCTTTAAGTGTTAAGGGAATAAGAAGGTCTAGATTCTTAATGGCATGACGTTCATCCAACTCTTCAAGGCGAAAAATTTGCATAGAGATATCATCACGTTCATTATCTTTATGCCCTTTAGCAGCAGATTGAATAATGAGTTTTGAACCAAAACCTTTTATAAGAGACTCTTTAATCTCTTCATCATTCATTAAAGCAGTTAAGCCATCACTACATAAGACAAGGGTGTCTCCTTTTTCAATACTCGAAGAAGTAATAACAGGCTCGACATGATCAGTCAAACCACAGGCTTGGGTGAGAACATGTGAAAGATTATCTTCATCCATAATATGATCTTCACTCAGCTGTTTAAGGTTTTGTTCCTTATCTAAAAGATAAATTCGAGAATCACCAAGATTCATAGTGTAGAGGGTATCGCCTTCAATAACGGCGACACAAAGAGTAGTCAGAAGTTCAATCTGTTCATATTGGGTCATAGACTCTTTAAATAATAATCGATTGATGTGCTGTGTAAAAAGGGTAAGACTTTGGGTAATGTCCCAGTTTTTAGGACGGGTTTTGAAGTGATCGATAAAAAACTTAACACTCTGTCTTGCTGCAGCACCACCCTTACGAGCAGAACCAACACCATCACAAAGTACGGCAACTAAAACTGAATTGTCTAAAATAGCAAAGTCACAGGCATCATCTCCTGAAGTATCTTTTTCTTTTGATAAAATAAATTGAGAGGATTGAACTTTTAACATATTTTGTCTTTGTATTTATTTATGCGTTTATTATACGCATATATTGATTTACTTTTGCCTAACGAAAGAAAGAAGGAAAACCTTCTTTTACTGCTAGATAGGGGATATGTTTTAAATCATACCGCCTGCAGCTGCACCCCATGTTGTTCTCCAACGTGTTTTCACCATGGATATACCTGCAATTGCTACAAGAACAACACCTGCAAAGATTAAGAATCCTACTGAATAACCATCAAAAGCACCTTTTGACCAACCCAGTGTTTTAATCAAGGCTGTACCACCAAGACCACCGGCTGCACCGATAATGCCTGTCATTACACCAATGTCTTTTCCAAAACGTTGAGGTACAAGTTGGAAAACAGCACCATTTGCCATACCTAAAGCAGCCATAGTAATAAAAAGCAGAACGATTGCAATAGCAAAGGGTAGTTCAACAAGAGCTGTAATAAGTGCCATGACAACAACCGTACCGTAGAAGATATAAAGTGACTTAACCCCACCAATTTTATCTGCGATACTACCACCAACAGGACGAAGTACGGCACCTGCAAAAATTGTTATAGCACCAAAATAACCTGCCATTACTTTTACATTTTCTTCGGCTAACCATGCCATTCCCAGCTCATCCATTTCAACAGAGTAGGTGTTCATTAAATATACTTTCATATAACCTGCAAATCCAACGAAACCACCAAAAGAGATTGCGTAAAAAAGGTTAAACCACCATGTGTCTTTGTCTTTAAGAAGTTTCCAATAATCTTTTAATTTTTTTGCATTACCCTTATATACAGTAGCTGGAGCATCTTTTGCCATAATTAAATAAACTAAGAAAATCATTGTTGAAAGCAGAGCCCCTACTAAAAAAACCATAGACCATCCGAAGTGTTCTGCAATTTTTGGAGCAAAAAGAAAGTCAACAACAACACCAATATTACCCGCACCTGCAATTCCAAGAACAACACCTTGAAGTTTGGGTGGGTACCACTGACCTGCTTGTGGAAGTGCTACTGCGAACGAAGCTCCTGCAAAACCAAGACCCAGTGCAACAACGAGAAGTTGATTGTAAGTAATGGTATCGGCTTGAAAATAGGTAAAAAATAGAGCTGAAATAACGATACCTTGAGAAATTAAGGCTGTTTTCTTTGGTCCAAGTTTATCAACACCAAAACCAAGAACAATACGAAGAATAGCACCTGAAAGAATAGGAAGAGAAAGAAGGGTTGCTTTTTCTCCATCTGTCATTGACATTGCACCACCCGCAATTAAAGCCTCATTAATCTCTGTAACTAAGGGACCTAACATAGTCCACACCATAAAACTAAAATCAAAATATAAGAAAGCTGCTAAAAGTGTTGGCCAGTGCCCTTCACCTTTTAATGCTTTAAATCCTGCCATATAAAAACTCCTCAGTAATTTGTTGACGTAATTATAAGATAGATAAGTTGACATTAATCAAGTTATATGATTAAAAATTAACCATTAATAAAATTACTACATGGTTAATTTTTAACCATCAACCTTTTCAAATCACTTGAGTAGATAAGCTATAATTGCGTATATATTAAATAACAATTGGACAAAAATTGAGTACACAAACACCATTAGAACAGTTTATCGATTATAAGGCCGAAACAGGGATGCAGTGTGGAAATTACAGCATTGATTTACCTGAACTTCAAGAGGGTGAGAACTATCGTTTTCACTTTGATGCAACGGCTTGCGTAGGCTGTCACTGTTGTGAAGTGGCTTGTAATGAGCAAAATAATAATCCAGCAGATATTAAGTGGCGTCGTGTAGGTGAGATGGAAGGGGGCATTTTCCCTAATGTTTCTCAACTTTTTAATTCGATGTCGTGTAACCACTGTATTGACCCTGCATGTTTAATTGGTTGTCCTACTAACTCTTATATTAAAATTGAAGAGACCGGAATTGTTATTCATGATGATCCTTCTTGTATTGGTTGTCAGTACTGTACATGGAACTGCCCATATGGGGTTCCCACCTTTCATGAAGACAGAAACATTGTTACAAAATGTCATATGTGTCATGAACGTCTTGATGTTGGGCAGTCTCCCGCCTGTGTTCAAGCCTGTCCCTCAGGTGCTATTGAAATTGAGGTTTTTAGACCTGATGAATGGTTAAAAGGAGATATTGATAAAGAAGGGAATATGCCACATTTGGTAGATGCACGAGTAACGAATGCAACCACGCGTTATACCCTTCCTAAAAATTTACCCGAGATGATAGAAGCAGATGCCCATATGCTTAAACCTTCACATTCTGAGCTTCCTTTAGTCTTTATGACGGTGTTAACCCAGATCTCTTTAGGTGCTTTTTTCGCACTCTTTTTAGGTGATGTTTTTTCTTTAAGTGGAAAAGCAAGTCCTAACTGGATTATGGCATTGATTGTGATGTTACCCGCAGCCATAGGTCTTCCTCTTTCTGCACTTCATTTAGGGCGTCCTTTTATGGCAATGTCTGCAATGAAAAATATTAAAACTTCGTGGTTAAGTAGAGAAGCCCTTGCTTTAGGTCTGTTTACGGGGCTAATGTCTGTCAATGTTGCACTTTACTTTTTTGAGGTGAGTACTTATTTTAGAGTCTTTTTTGAGGCACTTACTCTTCTTGTTGGGGTTTTTGGGATTTATGCCCAAGGTATGATCTATCAGATTATTGCGCGTCCTTCATGGAATAGAAAAACAACACTGTTAAAGTTTTTTGGTGTGGCATACATTGGTATGTTTTTAGTGGTTTTAGTTCTTCTTATTTTAGGTGATAATGCTGAAGCCTCTTCATTAATGAGTCTGTCTTTAATGTTTGCTCTAGCACATGCTTTTTTTAGCTTTGAAGACAAACGTAATCTTTCACTTCCAAGTGAATATAAAAAAGAGTTAGATAAAACTAAACGTCTTTATGCTGAGTTTTTTGATAAGCATCAAAGGCTAAGAGTAGGGACTTTTATTGTAGGCGCACTATTTTTACCACTTTTAGTTACTGCGATGATTGGGAACTCTTTGTCAATTGTACTTTTAGTCTTTGCCTTAGTGCTAATGAGTGTAAGTGAATTGGTAGATAGATTCTTGTTTTATGCAACAGTGGTTCCATTAAATATGGCAGGTAACTTTTTTGCAGGTAAGCAGAGACACTAATGCTTAGTATGAATCAATGTATAATAGGAAATGGTGAATAAATAATGATACGTAAAATAAAAGATTTTCTTGGTTTTGATATTAAGGAAGATAAATATAAACTCTCTAAAGATGCTACTTTTGGAGTAATTTCAGATGAAAAAAAACCAGATAAATGGGTTTTTTCAACCTGCGGTTATTGTGGTGTAGGATGTGGTCTTTATATTGGGGTAAAAGATGCAAAGGCTGTTTATACAAAGGGTAATCCTAAACACGCGGTTAATATGGGAACACTTTGCCCTAAGGGTTTAAGTGAACACCAACTTATTAATGCTGATAATAGAATTTTAAAACCTCTAATTAGAAAGAATGAGAAGTTAGAAGAAGCCTCTTGGGATGCGGCATATCGAAAAGTGTCTGATACCTTTAAACGCATTACGAAAGAGCATGGAGCAGAAGCCATTGGGGTTATTTCAACAGGTCAACTGCTGACAGAAGAGTTTTACACTCTAGGTAAATTTGTTCAATTAGGTCTTAAAACTAATAATTTTGATGGAAATACTACACTGTGCATGGCATCTGCTGTTGTAGGATATAAACAATCATTAGGTTCAGATGGTCCTGTGGGCTGTTATGAAGATTTTGAAGTGGCAGATGTGATTACACTTATTGGTGCCAATATCGCAGATAACCATCCTATCTTAAAACTTCATCTTGCTAAAAATAAGAAAAATCCAAAAATCATTGTTATTGATCCAAGACAGTCAAAGACTTCGCAAATGGCAGATATGTATGTACCTTTAAAAGCAAGAACAGATTTGGCTTTATTAAATGGTTTGTGTTACATCATTATTGAACATGGTTGGGAAGACGCGGAGTATATTAAGAAAAACTGTAATGGTTTTGGTGCACTAAAAAAACATCTTAAAGACTATCCTCCTCAAGAAGTTGCTAATATTACAGGTATTGAGGTAAAAGAGTTATATGAAATAGCCCGTTCAATTGCAGGAGCAGAGGCGGCTTTAACGGCATGGACTATGGGTGTAAATCAATCTTTTATGGGAACAGATACCGTTTCAGCCATAAATAACTTACACCTTATTACCGGGCAGATTGGACGTCCTGGTGCTGCACCTTTTTCAATTACGGGTCAATGTAATGCTATGGGAACACGAGAAGTAGGGTTTACCTCTTCTTTACCAGGATACAGAAACTTTGGTGATCTTAAAGCAACCCGTGAGTATGCAAGCATTGTTAATGTTCCTGAAGAGATTGTTCCTACTCAACGGGGGTATAAATATGCAGAAATTATTGATGCTATTGAAAGAGGTGAAATTAAAGCCTTATGGATTGTAGCAACCAATCCTCTTGTCTCTTTTGTTAATCAAGATAAACTACGAGCAGCTCTTAAAAAACTTGATCTTCTTGTGGTTCAAGATGCTTTTTACTCAGATACAGCTGAGATTGCAGATGTTGTTTTTGCAGCAGGAACATGGGGTGAAAAAGAGGGGGTATATACTAATTCAGAACGCCGATGTAACCGAGCAAATAAAGCTGTTGAACCGCGTGGTGATGCTAAAAGTGATTTTGATATTGTGCTTGAACTCTCTTCTCACTTTCAAGGAGTGAAAGAACTTCTTTTTCCTTCGTGGTCAAAACCCGAAGATGCTTTTAATGAGTGGAAAAAAGTTTCTAAGGGGTAGTTGTGTGATTACTCAGGTATTAGTTATGATTTACTTGAAAAACAAGGGGGTGTTCAGTGGCCGTGTAATGAGGAAAATCCTTTAGGTACAGCTAGACTGTATACCAAAGATATGTCTTTTCGAACTAAAGATGCAAAAGCTAATTTGCTCAGTGTTGAGTGGATTCCAATGCAAGAACCTCTGAATGCAGACTTTCCTGTAATGCTTAATACCGGAAGAACCGTAGAACAGTGGCATACCCGTACTAAAACAAAAACCATAGATATCTTAAATGATTTGGCACCTGAAGCTTGGGTAGATATTAATCCTGAAGATGCACAACGTTTAGAAGTGAAGTCGGGAGATAGACTGGCTCTATCTTCACGCAGAGGTCGGGTTGAAGATGTTATTGTGCGTGTTACTCAAACCGTAGCTCCTGGAAATATTTTTGTACCTTTTCATTTTAATGAGCAGTTAGTTAACCAGTTAACTGCTTCATGCTTTTGTCCAAAATCAGGCGAGCCTAATTACAAACAAACAGCTATTCAATTGCATTCACAAAAGGTTCCTCAGGGGCTTAACCTGAGTGAAAAAGAGGTGACGGGTCTGATTTAACATCAAAAAGAGGAGCAAGAGTTCTACTTAAAGACCTTGCACAAGACAGAAGCCTGATTAATTAAGAATAGATATCTTCTGATATACTCTTAATAATAATTTTTAATCAATGGGGGGGGCATTATGGAAAATGAAATTAAACAGGCTGAGGCTATATATCAATTAGTCATAGAATTTTTTGTGACCTATAGTTTTCAAATTTTAGGTGCCATAATTATCTTATTGATTGGTGTGTTTATTGCCAATAAAATTAGTAATGTTGTTTTAAAACTGTGTGAACGTAAGGACTTAGATATTACACTGAGTCGTTTTATTGCCAGTACTAGCAAAATCTTTATTATTGTTATGGTTGCCATTATTGCCTTAGGTAAGGTGGGTATTAGTGTTACGCCTTTTGTAGCTGCTATTGGAGCTTTATCTTTAGGTGCAGGTTTAGCTATGCAGGGGCTCTTGTCAAATTATGGTGCAGGGCTTAATATTATAATTGCACGTCCTTTTGTTGTGGGCGACACTATCCACATACAAGGTGTTGTTGGTTTAGTCACTGAAGTACACCTCGCATATACGCTTCTTGTGGATGAAGATAATGTAAAAATCACTATACCCAATAAACATATTGTTGGAGAAATTCTTCATAACTCACAAGCAGACACTTTGGCACAAGAGAGTGTTGGAATCGCTTATGATAGTGATGTTGATAAGGCGATTGAAGTTATCAAAGCGGCTTTAAATGAAGTCGATGGGCTGAGTAAAGAGCGACCTTTTTTAGTGGGAATAGATAGTTTTTCGGACAGCAGTATTAGTATCGGTATTCGTTTTTGGGCACCGACTAATAACTATTTTGAAACACGGTATAAGGCAAATGCAGAAGTCTTTAAAGCCCTTAATAAAGCCAAAATTGTTATTGCCTTTCCTCAACAAGAAGTACGTATTCTTAATAAGAAAGAGAGTGTAATATAATTCTTCTTAAGTGTAAGGTAAAGCGATAGTAAAACATGCGCCAACATATTCAGTTCCATCTACGTCAAAGGAACGATTACTTGCACTTAGTGTGCCTTTCATATGTTTTTCAATCATCTCTTTAGACATGTACAGCCCAATACCTGTTCCTTGTGCCTTATGTTTAGTGGTAAAATATGGATCAAAAATAGAAGGTAAGGTTGCCTTATCAATCCCCCCTGCATTATCATAAATCTTAATCAGAATATGTGTTGAGGTTTTTGAGGTTGAGACCAGAAGATGTTTTTTAATAGGGTCTTTGGCTTCCAAGGCATCTTTGGCATTATTAAAAATATTAATAATGACCTGCATAAGCTCTGAGGGATAGCCAATGAGTTTAACTTTAAAAGGCATATGCTCTTCCATGATACGAATATCATTTAAACTCCCTTTTGAGATACTTAAGGCAGAAGAGATAATCTCATCAACATAATAGGCTTTTTTCTTTTTATCTTGTTTAAAATAGTTCCTAAAGTCATCAATTGTAGAAGAGAGGTAATGGGTGTACTCATCAATGCGATTAAAGGTGTCATCTAAAGAGTCTTTCGTGGTAACACCCAGCATGTTTTCAATCTTTGCATTTCCAGTTGCTGTTGTAATAGCAGAAAGAGGTTGTCTCCATTGGTGAGCAATATTCCCAATCATCTCTCCAAGGGCTGCAAAACGTGACTGCTCTGAAAGAATTTTATCTTTTTGTCTATTTTGAGCAACCTCTTGTTCAATTTTTTTAGAAAGGGTGGTATTAAAGGCTTGAAGTTGCATTGTTTTTTCTAAAATTTTATTTTCTAAAGAGGCATTTAAATCATTAAGTTTATTTGCATATTCTTGCTGTTTAAAAGAGAGGGTTTTAAATGCAGAGATAAGATCTTGGCGTTCATCATTAGAAGAGACAAAAGGCAGGGTATAACTACGGGGTGTATTGTAGTTGATGTTTTTCATAACAAACGCGAGTTGAGTAAAAGGAAGAAGCGTTAATTTAAGTACAACTGCAATAACTGAAAGGGTTAAGGTCATTAAAATAAAGGTAATAAAAGCGGTATCTAAGATAGCATTAACCTCATGCACATACTGGTCAGCCTTATAATAAATAATAAAATAACCATCTTCAAATTCATACTTTTTGGTTAAAAGAGGCTGTTGTTTAAAAAAGTCTAAACGCATATCATCTTTAACTGGAAGTGGTTTACCTACACTAACAGAACGCGTAAAGATGACAAGATCATAAATATGAGAGTTTTCTAGCATTTTACGTTTAATATAATTTAGATTATCACTGTTTAACTCAGGAATATGTTCAATCTCTGCTTGAATAAAAAGAGCAATGGAGTTCATCTGCTGTTCTTGGTGGACAAGAAGGGTGGGGAAAGAGACTTTTTGTGTGTACTGATAAAAGAGTATTCCAATAGCTAAATAGGAAAATATGATAAGAAGTATAATCTTTTTTGTAATGGAAAATATTCGTAGACGTTTAAATGTCTGCCCAAATATGTCATTAATATTACTTTTAAGTTGATTTAGTTTCATAATCTTTATGTTTTTTTGTTATGATGGTATCATACGTAACTTAAAATTATAGACTTTATATTAAATTTTTTTGATATAAAAGAAGGTCTAAACAGAGGTTAAAATGAAAAAGGTTCTTATCGTTGATGATGATATCACGATAGTTCGATTTTTAAAAGATTTAGTTTCTCAAAGGTTACGCCTGCCTTGTGAAAGTGCAACAAGCCTTGCTGCTGTACAAAAACATTTAAAAAATCCAGAAGAATTTGCCATTGCCTTTGTTGATATAAACCTACCTGATGCTAAAAAAGCTGAGGCGATTGATCTGATTTTAGAAGAGGAAATACCTGTCATTGCTATGATATCTAGTGATGAAGATGAAAATTTAATTAAAACTGTAAAAAGTAAAAATATTTTAGACTTTGTAAATAAAGAGACACGAAGTGCTTTTGATTATACGATGCGACTTCTTCTTTTTGTGTATGGTTTTAAGGGCTCTCAAATTATGATTGTAGATGATTCCAAAACTTCTCGTATGCAGTTGAAGTATACACTTGAAAAACTGCCCTTAGAGGTTTTTGAAGCAGAAAATGGAAAAGAAGCATTAAACGTCTTTAAAAACAATCCTAAAATTCAACTGATTATTACGGACCAAAATATGCCTGAAATGACAGGGCTTGAATTGACGCAAGAGGTGCGTAAAGAACATAATATGAGCCAACTGAGTATTATCGGTATTAGTGCTTCTTCAGATGACGGTATGAGTGTGGCATTTTTGAAAAATGGGGCAAATGATTTTTTAACCAAACCATTTTTTCCAGAAGAGGTTCTTTCTCGAGTGATAAGTAGTCTTGAAATGCAATATTATGTACATTTGGCACAAGAGTCTGCTGTAAGAGATTTTTTAACAGGACTGTATAATAGAAAATACCTCTTTGAAGCAGGTTTAAAACTGTATGCAAATGCCAAAAGAGAACACTTTTCTATTATTGTTGCCATGATTGATATTGATTATTTTAAAAAGATTAATGATAGGTATGGGCATCAAGCGGGTGATAAGGCACTCAAATTTTTAGGAAAACTGTTTCTAGAAGAGTTTAGAGACTCTGATATTGCAACACGGTATGGGGGTGAAGAGTTCTGTATAATATTAACTAATACACAGATTAAACATGCAGCCGAGGTGATGGATACCGTACGTAAAAAAGTTGAAAACATGAAAATTGAGCTTAATAATTTAAACTTTAGAATGACAATTTCTATTGGTTTAAGCAATGATATCAGTGGCTCATTTGATCAGATGTTAAGTAGGGCAGATAAACAACTTTATAAGGCAAAAAACAGTGGACGAAACCAGGTGGTCTTCTAGTTTCGTTTTAGGGTGAGTTTCTCATCTTTATATTGTAAAACCAACTCTTTTTGAGTGATTTTTACAACTTCATATCTACGTTTAATATTAATATGACGAATATGTGAGCGATCATCAATAATTAATTTACGTATATAAATGGTAAAGTCAAGTTTTTTATTTAAAGAGTACTTTCCTTTAATAATATTTGTTTTATTTTTGTTTATTGAGGTAAGTGAAAGCTTATCTCCATTAAAAAGGGCAGTAATACTTGATTTATCACTGCTTTTACCCTTCCATGTTCCATTTAGATTTTTAGCTGAGCGAAGCATCTTCTCATAAGCGACTCTGTCTTTTTTAAGTTTCTTTGCCTCTCTTTGTTGACGTAAACGTTTCTTTTTATTAAGTTCACGTGTATATTTTTTAACTAACCACGCACTTTCAGAATCTTGTCTTAAAAAACTTAATTGACTGGATTTAAGTTGATAAAAACTTTTAATATAACGACGTTTAATAAAAATAGGCAGGGCATCTTTAGCGAGAGTGTTAATGCTAAAGAGTTCTTTATCTAAGTCTCTTAAACCCCTTAAATAATTTTTTTGTTCTTCTTTACTGAGTGTATGGGCATGATGCTTTTTATCATAAGTAAAACCCAGATTTTTGTGTCTATTGGCTCTTTTAATAAAGGCTAAAAGTTCTTTTTTTTCATTTTTAAAATAC
Organism: Campylobacterales bacterium; assembly: GCA_024280035.1. GTDB lineage: Bacteria > Campylobacterota > Campylobacteria > Campylobacterales > Sulfurimonadaceae. Next base: position 2,184 of record JAJRQV010000100.1, on the reverse strand, counting down.
CCAATATCAGAGATTTTTTTAACAGATGACACTTGTTTATAAATAGGATCGCCAATAGCTTTATACAGTTTTGGTGTTACTGATAAAAGCGGCAGTGTTAAAAGAAGTAAAAGTAATAAGTATTTATGCATGATTTCCCCTGGCAAAATTCTAGCATAAAGAGTGCTTTATAAGATAAAATGAGTATATTTTAATCACGTTATTCATCATCATTGCGTAAAAAGTGATATTATTACATCCTAAAGACTTCTTACTTAGAAAGTCTATACCCTATCAGGAGAGACATTAGTGATTTCAGATTTAAATAAGGCCTATGAGGCACGTAGTGCAAAAGTTAATAAAATTGAAAAGACTAAAGAACTCAAAACTCCAGAAGAAGCATGGGAACGTTTGGAATTTTATGCCCAAAAAGGGTATAACTCAATTCCAACAGAAGACCTCTCTTATTTTTTAAAATGTTTTGGAATTTATGATAGACCGGCTACGCCTAAACAGTTTATGATTCGTGTACGAATTCCTGGGGGGCAGTTAAGCTCAGTTCAGGCTGAGGTTGTGGGCCGTCTTGCTAAAGATTATGGAAAAGACTATATTGATATTACTACACGTATGCAGGTAGAATATCGTTATTTAAGTATTAAAGATATTCCCACTATTTTAAAAGAGTTGCAAGCTGTTGGTATCTCTTCGTATCAAACAGGGGTGGATAACTTTAGAAATATTTTAAATGACCCCTTAGATGGTTTAGGTATGGATAATATTCTTCCTTCTCAAGAACTTCTACTTGACCTACAGGCTAAGTTTTTACACAAATGGGAATGGATTTCAGCCCTACCTAGAAAGTTTAATACAGGTATCTCTGGTTCAATGGCTAACCGTTCAAATGTGTTTGGACAAGACTGTTGTTTTGCCTTAGCTCAAAAAGATGGATGTTATGGATATAACCTCTATTTAGGGGGTAAGGTTGGACGCATTGCAAAAAGCGCAGATATCTTTTTAAAAGATGCTTCTGAGGTTAAGAGAGCCTTTCAAGCCCTTATCGAACTTTTTAGAGATAATGGATTTAGAGATAATAGAAATAAGAATAGACTCTTTTTCCTTATTGAAGCCGTTGGAATAGAAAATATTGCAGCTGCAATTAGAGAAAAAGCAGGTGTGAATTTTGCTACAGCAGGAGATACCCTTACTATTATGGAAAACTTCGATCCTAAACATGGTAAGGTGGAATTAAAAGATGGTTCGTATGCTGTTCATGCGGTTATTCCATCAGGTATTTTTACGGGTACAGATATGATTTTAGCCTCTGAAACGGCACGTCGTTTTGGAGATGGTGGAATTCACCTTGATGTTGAGCAGAGTCTTTATATTACAGGGGTTAAAGAACAAGATCTTTCAACCATTTTACATACGCCATTTTTTGATAAATATAAAAATGTAAACACCCCTTATTTTAATAATATGATTGCGTGTGCAGGAACAGAACACTGTCCTTTTGGTGTCATTCCTAATAAACCTGATGCTATTGAAATGAGTGCATACTTAAGTGATACCGTACCCTTAGAAGAAGGTTTAATACGTATGTATTGGTCAGCCTGTGTTAAAGGATGTGGTATTCATGGGGTAGGTGATATTGGTTTTGAAGGGTGTAAGGCTAAGGTAGAGGGTAAGTCTACTTATGGTGTACATATTCTTCTTGGTGGTAAACTTACAGGAGAGGGTGCTGAAGGGCATTCTGTAATGAAAACAGTACCTCTTATTTATGCGAAGTATTATGTTGAGTCTATTATGCTTGAGTACAGACGTATGAAAAAACCAGGTGAAAGTTTTGAACGTTTTTATCAAAGAGTACTTTCACAATATTCACGTGCATATATAGGTTTTATTATGGTTTTAAATGCCTATTTACGTCGCCATAAGATAAACATAAGAGCAGAATTGTCTGCTTCTGTTTCAACAGGTAAACATGAAGCCTTTGAGATTTTCGAGTTAGGTCGTACTTTGTACCATAAGCTTATGGAAGAAGAAGCGTATCTGACTTATGATGAATATGCCCCGGGTAATAGGGAAAAACTAAAACCACTACAGAAAAATAAGCCTGATATTGATGAAACCTTAGCCAATGTTATTTATAAGATGATTCATCCTAATAAAGAAGAAAGAGCCGTTGTTTTTTCTGAACTTCAAGGT
>JAJRQV010000004.1 GCA_024280035.1 Campylobacterales bacterium | reverse complement strand
TTTGTAAGTAATATCAAGATACTCTGTTAGAAATAAAGGATAATTTATGAAGTTAGTATTTAAAAAATTATTAGTATTAAGTTGTTTAACGCTCTTTAGTACGGGTTTAATGGCAGAAGGTTTACTCTTAAGCAGTGATGATTTAAAAGGACAACTCTCCATAAATCAAGTCTTCAATGGTTTTGGCTGTACGGGCAAAAACATCTCGCCTGAACTGAGTTGGCAAGATGCTCCAAAAGGAACAAAAAGTTTTGCGGTTACCGTTTATGATCCTGATGCGCCAACAGGAAGTGGATGGTGGCATTGGATAGTTTTTAATATAGATAAAAAAACAAAGAACCTTGTATCTGATGCGAGTACCTTAAAAAAACTTCCAAAACAGAGCGTTCAAAGTAAGACAGATTTTGGTGCCTATGAGTTTGGTGGTGCTTGTCCCCCTGAAGGTGATAAAGCACATGCTTACATTACAACGGTGTATGCCTTAGATGTAGAAAAACTGAAACTAGACAAAGAGGCAAGCCCTGCGTTGGTAGGATATATGCTAAATGTTCATACGATTGAAAAAAGTTCTTTGATTACTTATTATAAGCGTTAGTAAAGAGCTTTTGTCCTATCTTCTTTGATAGATAAGGTTTAAATTAAGAAATAGTTCCGCCGTAGGGGAAACTATTTCTCTTCGATGCTTTGTTATACTTTAAGAGTCTATGCCCATTTTAATTTAGGTTTAATATGCTTATGTGCACATTCTGTTAAATAAGAGTTTATAAGGTTTTGGTAAGAAATACCAGTCTCTAGAGCAAGCTCTTTAAAGTAGTCAATCGTATCTGTTTCAATTCGAATTGAAATTTGTTTTTTCACATGCTTTGCATAAGGGTTTGTAACAGAGTTACTAAAGTCATATTCTTCTCTCATTATAAATGCTCCTTGTATATCTTTGATTCAGGTTTTGTTGCTTTTCTTGCTGAAATAAGATGAATGACATTTTCTTTGTCTTTATAGCAATGTACGACAACTAAAACTTTTAATGAACAACTTAATCCAAGTAAGATAAAGCGTTCTTCATCTTCAGAATGATCTGAATCAGGAATAATCTTGCCAAATCATCATCAAACACTGATTGAGCTTCTTCAAAAGAAACCTTGTACTTTACAAGATTCTTTTTAGCTTTATTTTTATCCCAATCAAATTTTATTGTATTTATAATTATATTTTAATTTTAAGTCAAATTAGTGTAAGAATACAACATTTGTCGTGAGCAATAGTTTTCCCGTTAGGGTAAACTATTGGCTACTAGTGCTTGCTAGAGGTTAGCTTTAAAATGCCTCTTGTTTTTAGATTATTTTCTATTACATTTGTTAACTTTAGTTCTTCAAGTAATTTTATTAGAAGAAATACAACTACTGCAAAGATATGTGCTACCAATCCAAACAAAGCCCATAAAATATATTTTTCATTTAGTTTTTTTGTCAAAAAATACAACCAAATTGCAATTACAACATTGTCGGCACTATGAATAAATCAATTTGATAGAACTGCTCCATAGCTTATGAGTAGTGTCATCTAAACCTTTCACTCCTGCAGAGATTACAAATCCAAGTATACTTGAAATTAATAAGGTTGGGATATACCAATAAATTAATTTTTCTATTTCTTTACGTAAGTTCATATTTTCCTCTAACAATTTAATATCTAAATATTATATGCAATATGGACTTAGTATCACGGTATTTAATCATAAAAAATATGTGTTTCAAGTGGGCTATTATGAAAGAACTTTTGTCCACAGATTAAACGGATTGAACAGATTTTAAAATCAACTTAATCTGCTGAATCTGTGGACACTTTGCTCTTAAAAGATTTAAAGAGCAGCTTGCTAGCGTAATTGAACGAATTAGTTAGATTAGTGCAAAGTAGAAAATCTATTTGTAACATTGAAAAGTGTTCTTTAATTACTTAATCAATCCTAGTTGTTTTTTAAAACCGAAGAGGTCATAATAGTCTTTATGCGAGACTATCTTGCCTTCTTTGTTAATGCGTGTTGTACTTAAGCCTTTAATCTCAAACTTTTTATTTTTGACTGTTTGACCTTCGAATTTACCGTTAAAAGTTCCTCCATATACCCATTCATAAATGATAGTGTCTCCGCTGATGAAAACATCACCACTTTTACCCCAGTACATATCAGGAACATAGGCTAAAAAAGCGTCTGTAATCGCCTTGCTTACATTCTTTTTTCCCTTTGTAGTGTAGTCATAACTTAGGTCGTACCAGATAACATCTTGGGCGTAAAAGGCATCTATTTTCTTTATATCGTGGGTGCTCCATGCTTCAATATAGTTATCTAAGACCTCATTGACTTGGCTCTGGGCAGATAGACTAAGCACACATAAAACACTTAATAAAAAATTTTTCATATTTTTTCCTCTGTAAATTTTCTATAGTATAAGAAAATGAGCAGGGCAGTTTCTACCTAAAAACAGTCAAAAGTAGTGATTTTAAGTCAGCATAGATTGTTTAGGTGTTTTTTTGTAGATGTCTTTAAAGGCTTTAATGAAATTAGAGGTGTTTGCGTAACCAAACTCATGGGCACATTCGCTTACACTTGAGCCTTTTTTTAAGGCTTCATGTGCAAGTCTCATATTTTGTTGGAGTATCCATTTTTTTGGAGAGAGTTGAGAACTTTTTTTGAATCGTCTGTTAAAAGTTGAGAGTGAATGACCACTTAAACTTGCCCAGTCACTTATGCTAAGGTTTTTATTATAATGCTTAAGCATATACTCTTGAATATCTATCTCTTCTTTTAGGTGCTCATACCTGCTTAATGTACTCGCAAAGTCTTTATTACTTTCATAAATAAGATGCAAAAATTCAAAAAGTTTACTCTTTAGAAGATGAGAGTTGTGAGTGTCTTCGTAATTTATACTCTTAAGATTATGGATATATGAGTGCATATTATTAGATACGTTTAGTTTCAAAATAGTGTTTTTTGTAGACGGTTTAGAAAACTTTATATGTTGAAGAAACTCAGAACTAATGCTATGGTCAAAAAAGAAGAGGTAAACTTCCATATCTTCATTTTCTTTCACATAGTCAGAAATCAGATAACTATCACGAGGCATAAAGAGCATCTCTCCCTCGTTAATGGTGAAGTTTTCATACGCATAGGTTTGAATCTCCACCTTCCCTGAAATAACATACACGATAGAGTGTGAGACAATGATTTTTTCCATGTTGAGCATACTTGATGTAAGCCGTTTATGCAAGATAGCGTTGTTGTCATTAAAAAGAAGAGGTTTAATGGCATCTAAATTATACATAGCCTTAGGTAAGGAGTAAAAATTAGGTTTAATAGTAACTCCTTTATTTCTCTTTCCCAAAGACTTTAAACACAATAATGAGTCGTGGAAGCAGAAGTAGGTCAGCTGCAAGTGCCATTACCATTGCAACAACAGTTAAGAGACCAAAATAGATGGTGGGTACAAAAGGTGAAAGTACTAAAACGAAAAATCCAATGGCTATTGCAGCTGAGGTGTATGACATTGCATGACCTATACTAGCGTGCGAACGTGTTAGTGCCTTATCATAGTTCTTAACCATAGCAAACTCTTTTTTAAAGCGGTAGAGATAATGAATAGTATCATCAACAGCAATACCAATACTAATAGAAGCAATAGTAATAGTCATCATGTCAAG
>JAJRQV010000099.1 GCA_024280035.1 Campylobacterales bacterium | reverse complement strand
GATGAACTTGATGTTAGACTTATGCAGATGCAGAAGGTCTTTAACCTTAATGATGATGTAATTATATTGCCTACGGGAGATGAGTTTGATCCTATGGCCCATACCATTAAGGGGATTAAACTTCGTAAAAAAGAGTCAGAAATTCTCCATTATCTTTTGAAAAATGCAAATAGAGCGGTCAGTGCTGAAGAGTTAACAGATAACTTATGGGCTTATGATGAGATTCCTTCTAATGCGACATTACGAACGTATATTAAAAACCTACGTCAAGTCATAGGTAAAGAGATAATTACTACCGTACATGGGCAAGGATTTAAAATTGAAACTCAGTGATTATGAGCGTAAGTCTTTAATCAACTTTATTGTCTTGTATGTGGGCTCTTCTGTTTTACTTCTTAGTGTGATTGCTTTTTTAATTTACCAAAATGAAGAACGTACCTCAACGCAGATGATGCAGATGAAGATGGAACACTTTGCAGATATGCAAGGTGAAGAGATTATTAAGTCTGATATGAAAAAAGCCAAAGATTATATGCTGCCTAAGACAAGCCCATATAAGGTGGCTTTGTATAATAATAAGAATAAACTTTTATGTGGAGATGATTTAGAAGATATTGATTTTAAAGAAGGTAAATATAAAAAAGGCGGGGACTGGTTTTTAGTCTCTAAAGCAGCAGAAGGGCACCTTGATGTTGAATATATTGTGGTTAAAAAAATAGGTTTTGAAAAGACCGTAAATAGGCTTAAACAAAATGTAATTCTTGTTTGGTTAGGTGCTGTTATTTTTATCTCTTTGATGGCATACTGGTTAGGGCGTATTTTTTTAAAACCCGTTCGTGAAAAGATTGAAACCATAGATGAGTTTATTAAAGACTCTACTCATGAATTAAGTACACCTATTACAGCCTTGATGCTCAGTGTAGATGCCTTATCTAAAAAAACACCATCTAAGGCATTAACCCGTATTAAACTCTCTTCAAGACAGATAGCAGATATATATCATGATTTGACTTTTTTACTGCAGTTAGACAAAAGTGAGAAGGTTGATGAAAATATCAATATGAAAGAACTTCTTTTACAACGGGTGGAGTACTTTACCCCTTTAGCAGAGCAAAAACGCATAGGTTTTGAAGTGAAACTAGAAGAGATGAACTGTTTTATGGAAAGAACAGCAAGCGTTAGGTTAATTGACAATATCCTTTCAAATGCTATTAAGTACAACTACAAAGATAAAAAGATTTATATTAGTCTAAAAAACAAGACTCTTTCTGTTCGTGATGAGGGTAGGGGTATGAGTAAAGAAGAGTTAAAACAGATTTTTGAGCGTTATATGCGTATAGAAAAGAACAGAGGTGGTTTTGGAATTGGTTTGGATATTGTGAAGCAGGTAACCCAAGCGTATAAAATTCAAATTCAAATAGAATCTAAGCCGAATGAGGGTACACTTTTTACATTAATTTTCCCATAGGATAAAAGAATGTCTCATGTACTTATAATTGGCGCTGGTGGAGTAGGACGTGTTGTTACGCATAAGTGCGTAATGAATAAAGAAACCTTTACTAAAATCACCTTAGCAAGTCGAAGAATATCTTCTTGTGAGATCATACAAAAAGAGTTGCCTGCGGGTGCAATTAGTGTTGCTCAAGTAGATGCCGATAATACAGATGAACTTGCACAACTGATTACTAAGATAGGTGCTCAACTTGTTATTAATGTGGCACTTCCTTATCAAGACCTTACTATTATGGATGCCTGTCTTAAAACAAATACACCTTATTTAGATACTGCAAATTATGAACACCCTGATGAGGCAAAATTTGAGTACAAAGAGCAGTGGGCTAAACATAAAGCCTTTAAAGAAAAAGGGCTTCTTGCTCTTTTAGGTTCAGGTTTTGATCCTGGTGTAACAAATGTTTTTTGTGCTTATGCTCAAAAACACTATTTTGATGAGATTCATACCATTGATATCTTAGATTGTAATACAGGTGATCATGGATATGCCTTTGCTACGAACTTTAATCCAGAGATTAATCTAAGAGAGGTTTCGGCAAATGGTCGTTACTGGGAAGAGGGTAAGTGGATAGAGACCAAACCTATGGAAATCAAAATGCTTTGGGATTATCCTGAGGTAGGATCTAAGGACTCTTACCTTCTTTATCATGAAGAGATGGAGTCTTTGGTTAAACATATTAAGGGGCTTAAGCGTATACGCTTTTTTATGACCTTTGGTGAATCCTACCTTACGCATATGAAATGTTTAGAAAACGTAGGAATGCTCGGGATTAAAGAGGTTGAGCATAAGGGGCAAAAAATTGTGCCTATGGAGTTTTTAAGAACACTTCTTCCTGATCCCGCAAGCCTTGGTTCTCGTACAAAAGGTTTAACAAATATTGGTATTGTTGCTGAGGGTATAAAAGATGGACAGAAAAAGAAAATCTATATCTATCAAGTAAGTGATCATGAAAAATGTTATGCTGAGGTGAAGTCACAAGGAGTCTCTTATACCACAGGTGTACCTGCTATGATTGGTGCTAAACTCATGATAGAAAAAAAATGGTCACAAAAGGGTGTTTTTAATATGGAACAGTTTGATCCTGATGTTTTTATGCAAGAGTTAAATAAACAAGGGCTTCCTTGGCAGATTAAGGAGTTAGACTAATTGCCCACTTGTCCCTTATGTAACTGTACAAATTCCCTTCCTTTTTACAAAGATAAAAAACGAGAATATCTTGAGTGCTTAAAATGCTCTCTTGTGTATGTTTTAAAACAGAGCCTTTTAGATGAGGCTTCTGAGAAAGCACGTTATGACCTTCATACTAACTCTGCTGATGATGAAAATTACCGAAAGTTTCTCTCAAAGGTCTTAGAACCTGTTTGTCAACGTATACCTAAAGGGGCGAAGGGTTTAGACTTTGGTTCAGGTCCGGGTCCTACGCTTTCGCTTATGTTTGAAGAAGAAGGTTATATGATGAATATTTATGACATTTTTTATGCCAAAGATGAAAAGGTACTAGAGCAGGCGTATGATTTTATTACCTCTACAGAGGTTGTAGAACATCTTTATAAGCCAAAAGAAGTTCTAGATGGACTCTGGTCTAGTTTAAATGAAAATGGGCTTTTATGCCTTCTTACACAGGTTTATCCCAAGAAAGAAAAATTTGCTCAGTGGTATTATAAAAATGACGCAACGCATGTCTGCTTTTTTAGCCTTGAAACGATGCAGTTTTTAGCTGATACATGGCAGGCTAATTTAGAAGTACTGGGTAAAGATGTATTTATATTTAAAGGAAAAAAATGTCTATAAACTTTTCAGAAGTCAAAACAACGCCTATGTACATCTGTGAAATGGAAAAACTTGAGAAAAACTTACAAACCTTAGATAGGGTTCAACAAGAGAGTGGGGCGACTATTATTTTAGCACTTAAGGGTTTTGCAATGTTTGAAACCTTCCCTTTGGTAGGGGCTTATCTTCAAGGCTGTACCGCTTCGGGTTTGTATGAGGCTAAATTGGCACGTGAGAAAATGAACAAAGAAGTCCATACCTACTCGCCTGCTTTTAAAGAAGATGAGATAGAAGAGATTGCTGAACTCTCTGATGATATTGTTTTTAATTCACCTGCGCAACTTTTTAAGTACAAAGATATTGTTAAAAAAGCCAATCCCTATATTAACCTCTCTTTACGCATTAATCCTGAATATTCACACTCTCCTGTGGATTTATATAACCCTTGTGGGCTTTTCTCACGCTTAGGTACCACAAAGGCTAACTTTGATGAAAAGGTTTTAGAGCACTTAGATGGGCTTAACTTTCATGCCTTATGTGAACAAGGGGTAGATGCTTTAGAAGCTGTTCTTAAAGTCTTTGAAGATAATTTTGGTAAATATATCTCTAAGATGAAGTATATTAATTTTGGAGGGGGTCACCATATCACTAAAGAGGGTTATGATGTGGACAGACTGATTCATGTTATTAAAGACTTTAGACAACGCCACAATAATATAGAAGTCTATTTAGAACCAGGTGAAGCTGTGGCTTGGGAAACAGGAATCTTAGTTTCTAGTGTGCTTGATATTATAGACAACGGTATGAAGATTGCCATCTTAGATACATCTGCAGAAGCACATATGCCAGATACCTTAGCCATGCCTTATCGTGCGCAGGTGAGAGGTGCAGCTAAGGAAAATGAAAAATCCTTTACCTATAAATTAGCAGGTAACACCTGTTTAGCAGGTGATATTATGGGGGATTACTCTTTTGATAAAGCACTTAGTATTGGGGATAAAATCATCTTTGAAGATCAAATTCATTACACCTTTGTTTAAAATACGACATTTAATGGGATAAAACTTCCTTCTTTGGCACTTTGGACAAAAAAGAATGAGCTAAAGATTATTAAATCCTTTGGATATGAAGAGTATACACGAAGACTCTCTTAGAGATAACAAGGGATTTCTATAATAAAGCAGGCTCCAGGCTTATGTTCTTTATCAAGATAAATTGTTCCTTTTAGGTGCTGATTAACAAGGTTATAGGTGATATTTAGACCTAATCCCGTTCCCCCTTTATTTCTTTTTGTGGTGATAAAAGGTTCAAATATTTTGTCCTCAATGTTTTCATCCACCCCTTTTCCATTATCAGAAAAACGTATGACTGCCTTATCATCTTTTTGATAGGTTTCTAAGGTAATCACTCCTTTTTGGTCATAATCAAAGGCATGTAGAAGAGTGTTTTGAAGAAGATTAACAATCAGTTGAGAAATTGCACCAGGAAAAGAGTGCATTAATATATCTTCATCTTGGAGTTTAACCTCAAGGGTAACAGGACGATATTTTAGTTCATTTTTAAAGGTAGACACGACCTCTTTTAAATATCTATTTAATTCAAAGTCTCGTATCTCTTCACTACTTTGATCTACAGAAATCTTTTTAAAGTTTTTAACCAAAAGAGCGGCACGATTTAAATTTTTAATTAATATATCATCAGCCTCAGAAATGGTTTCAAGAAAATGATCAAGAGCAGACTTTGAAAGTTTGTTTTCTTCTAATAAACCTTTAATTGTTTTAATCTCATTATCAAAAATAGAAGCAGCCGTAATTGAAATGCCTAAGGGAGTATTAACCTCATGGGCAACCCCTGCAACAAGGTTTCCTAAAGAGGACATTTTTTCAGATTCAATAAGTTGAGACTGTGTCTCTTGAAGGTTTTCTAAACTCTCTTGAAGTTCAAGGGTTCTCTCATTTACACGCTCTTCGAGTTCATTAGTTAGTCTTTCAAGGTGGGCTTGATAAGTTTGTGAGATG
>JAJRQV010000098.1 GCA_024280035.1 Campylobacterales bacterium | reverse complement strand
TGCTGTAGCAGCTCCTGTTGCATCAATTAAGGCAAATTCAGAAACTGCTGCAGTCTGTGTATCTCCAATAGAGATATTTACTGTTTCACCTGAATATGCACCAATATGAAATGCTTTATTTTCAAAAGAACCATTCAGAAGTGTACTACCATTAAAAGACGTAGTCGCTGCAATATTTTGAGCCTCTTCTAAAAGACGATCAATATCAGCTTGAATAGCGGCACGTGAATCTGAACTTTGACCATCAGACGCTGCTTGAATTGATTTGGTACGAATTGAATCAACAATACCAATATACTCAGAAAGAGCACCATCAGCTGTTTGAACAACACCAATACCATCATTTGCATTATTAATCGCTTGTCCAAGACCATTGGCTTGTGAACGTAAGCTGTCGGCAATTGTCATACCTGCTGCATCATCTGCTGCATTATTAATTCTTAAACCTGAACTTAACTTTTGGAGACTACTATCTAACGCAAGATTCGTTTGTGTAGCATTTCTTTGTGCGGTAAGTGCCGCAATGTTTGTATTAATTCTAAAACCCATGATAAATCCTTTTATCTGAAGCGAGTGCTTCTATTTTTTGTTCAGCATCCTTGCTGTTATTAGTATTATCGACAGCTCTAAAAAAAGCTTTAGTTAAAAACAGTAATTTTTACAATTTGATAAGAAAGTGATACGCTAATTTAAAACTTTTATGTGATTCTTCTTTTTTTTTGTTACACTTTCGAAATTAATTACAAATTTCATATATATAGTATAGACAAAAGGTAAGCATTGAATTTAATCATTGTGGAATCACCAGCAAAAGCACGAACCATTAAAAACTTTTTAGGTAAGGATTATGAAGTGATCGCTTCTAAAGGTCACATCCGTGATCTACCTAAGTCACGTTTTGGAATTAAAGTGGGAGAAGATAATAGTCTTACTCCTGAGTATTCAGTTGCCAAAGAGAATGCCCCTACGGTTAAAAAGATTAGAGATCTTGCAAAAAAAGCAGATACCATCTATATCGCGACCGATGAGGATCGCTAGGGTGAGGCTATTGGTTGGCATATTGCCCATGCCATTAAAAAAGATCCTGCAACACTGCCCCGTATTGTTTTCCATGAGATTACAAAAACGGCGATTGCCCACGCCTTAGAAGATGCACGTACGGTTGATATGGATATGGTAAATGCACAACAAACCCGTCGTCTTCTTGACCGTATTGTAGGGTATAAACTCTCTCCTTTATTAGCTTCTAAAATCCAAAAAGGTCTTTCAGGAGGTCGTGTTCAATCCTCAACTCTTAAAATCATTGTTGATAAAGAGCGTGAGATTAAAGCCTTTATTCCTCAAGAATACTGGTCAATTGACTCTATCTTTAATAAAACAATTGATGCTACCTTTCATACCTACAAAAATGAGAAGATGAATAAACTCTCAATAAACAATGAGAAAGATGCTAAGGCAATTGTAGAAACCCTTAAAGGTGAAGACTTTACTGTTGCTTCTATTGAGACTAAAAAGCGTAAAACATCTACACCCCCACCATTTATGACTTCTACCCTTCAACAAACTGCTTCATCTAAACTCTCTCTTTCTCCCAAAAGAACGATGATCATTGCACAAACGCTTTACGAGGGTGTTAAAACAACTGAAGGAACTTCAGGTGTAATTACTTATATGAGAACAGATTCACTTAATATGGCAGCAGAAGCCGTTGAAGCGGCACGTGAGCACATTGCTACACATTATGGTGACAAGTACTTACCAAAAGAGTCAAAGTCTTATGTTAAAAAAGCAAAAGGTGCACAAGAAGCACATGAGGCTATTCGTCCTACAATGCTCTCTTTTACACCTTTTATTGCCAAAGATTATCTTAAACCTGATGAATTAAAACTCTACACACTTATTTATAATCGTTTCCTTGCTTGTCAAATGACAGATGCACAGTTTGAACAGCAAAGTATTATCTTTAAGACTGAAAGTTCTGAATTTAAAGCCAATGGGCGTAAATTAGTATTTGATGGTTTTTATAAGGTAATGGGTACAGATGACAAAGATAAACTTCTTCCTATTTTAAAAGAGGGTGAATCTGCAGAGTTAAGCTCACTTAAAACAGAACAACCCTTTACAGAACCTCCTTCTCGATACTCAGAAGCTTCTTTAATTAAAAAACTTGAAGCCGAAGGAATTGGTCGACCATCAACCTATGCACCAACTATCTCTACACTTCAAGCACGTATGTACATTGATATTGAAAAACGTCAAATTATTCCTACTGAGGTCGCTTTTAAAGTTACTGTCATGCTAGAAGAACATTTTGCTGATATTGTAAGTGCAGAATTTACATCAAATATGGAAGAAGTACTTGATGAAATTGCTGAACAGGGTAAGGATTGGCAAAAGGTTCTTCATGAATTTTACTTCCCTTTTATGGAAAAGATTGCGGAGGGTAAAGAGAAAATAAAATCTCAAAAACTCGCAAAACCATTAGGAAGAAACTGTCCTAAATGTGGAGAAGAGCTTCTTCTTCGTGGTGGTCGTTACGGGAACTTCATCGCCTGTTCAGGTTTTCCAAAATGTAAATACACAGAACAAGTTGAAGAAGATGGTGAAACAGCAGCCGGACCAGAAGCAGAAAAAACAGATGAAAAATGTGATAAATGTGGAAGTGAGATGGTCATTAAAAATGGCCGTAATGGTAAATTTTTAGCCTGTTCATCTTATCCTGATTGTAAAAACACAAAACCCATTGATGATGCTAATGCACCTACTTCTGATGTACCTTGTCCTGATTGTGGTGGAAAACTTGTTTTCAGACGCTCTCGTCGTGGTGCCTTTTGGGGATGTGAAAAGTACCCTGATTGTAAGTTTATCTCTAAGTTTGAGCCCACTCTAAAAAAATGTGAAGAGCCTGATTGTGGTGGTGCCTTAGCTAAACGTACCTATCGTAATAATGAAGTATATGAGTGTACAAAATGTAAAAACCGTACACCACAAGAAGAAGCGTAGTTTCATGGGAAAAAGGAAAGAGGATACTTTGCTAAGAGGCAAAAGAAAAATAAAAAAAATAATTTCCCAGCCCTCTGCCCTCTTTCCTTTTCCACCTTTCTCTCATAAAAAGGTAAGCTTTTTATGAAAATAGGAATTCTTTCAGATACCCATTCCAAAGTAGGTCGTGCTAAAAAAGTTATTGATTTACTTATTGAAAATGGAGCACAATATCTTATTCATGCCGGTGATATTTGTGAGCTTGAAGTCCTTGAATATCTAGCTGAAAAAAACATCCCTTATCTTGCAGTTTATGGAAATAATGATGCCCATATGGTGAAATATCATCGCAGTTACAATCTTGTTCAAGAACCCCATCTCTTTCAAATTAAAGATGTCAAATTTAAACTGATGCATTTACCTTATTATATGAGCCCGGATACAGACGTTGTCATCTTTGGCCACACTCATATTTTTGAAACGGACTTTAAAAATGGTACACTCTTTATTAATCCAGGCGAAGCCTGTGCAAGAAATAAACCCTTAAGTGAGTGCGCTATGCTTATTATCAGTAAAAGTGCCTTCGAAGTTGAGTACTATTCACGTAAACTTAAGTCAAAAGAGTGGAAAAGACAACATATCATCTATGAAAGACTTTATAATGACTAAAAAAGGCATTAAAATACAATCCAATAAGGCAAACTATGAGCAGTCCTAAAATATTTTTATGTTCTATCTGTAATATTAACAGTGGAACTTGTAATGAAGACTGTAAGTTCTGTTCACAAAGTGTAAAATACGCTGCCGATATAGAGCGTTATAAACAAAAACCTATTGAAGACATCATAAAAGAAGCAAAAGCAGCCGAAGCATCAGGTGCACTTGGTTTTTGTCTTGTAACAGCGCAAAAAGGGCTTACAGACAAAACAATTAACTTTGTTAAAGAAGTTGCTCAAGCCGTTAAAGCAGAAGTTCCCCGTTTACGCTTAATCGCTTGTAACGGTACCGCTACACTAGCTCAACTGCTTGAACTTAAAGCGGCTGGAATAAAAGCTTATAATCATAATCTAGAGAGCTCAAAGCGTTATTATGAAGAGATTTGCACTACCCACTCTTGGCAAGAGCGTTATGAGACCTGTTTAAATGTAAATAAGGCAGGAATGGTACTTATTACAGGTGGTATTTTTGGAATGGGTGAAAATCAAGACGATAGAATCTCCATGCTTCAAGCCCTAGCAACACTTAATCCTACCTCTGTTCCTATTAACTTCTATCATCATAATAAGGCGCTTCCTTTAAAAGCTAATGAGCTTACAACAGATGAGGCACTTGACTTAATTCGACTCAGTAAAAAGATTATTCCTAATGCCGACAGAATTATGGTTGCGGGTGGTCGTGAGATGATGTTTAAAGAACGTCAAGCCGAAATCTTTGAAGCAGGAGCGAATGCAATTGTTGTGGGTAACTATTTAACAACCCGTGGTCGTGAAAAGTCAAAAGACCTTGAAATGTTAAAAAACCTTGGGCTTCACATTGCAAAAAATCCTGAAGATAAATAAGGACTCTTATGGAAGGAAATATTAGCCTGGTATTAACACTCTCCGCTATTATCGCCTTCTCTCCTTTTCTTGCTAAAATTTTTAAACTCCCTACCACTCCTGTTGAGATAGTATTAGGTTCAACTCTTGCGTATATGGGGTTTTTACATAACCACAAACTTTTTGAACTTGTTGCAGAATTTGGATTTTTATATCTTATGTTTATTGCAGGAACAGAGATTAATATTAAAAAGATTTTAAAGATTGACAAAAGTCTACTTCGAAGTGCCCTTATTTATCTTTTGCTCTTATATTTACTCTCTTTTATTAGTACCTTCTATCTTGGTCTCTCCAATGTTTTTATTGTTATCTTACCACTTATCTCAGTAGGGCTTATTGCAACACTTAAAAAAGAGTATGGGAAAGAGACCTCTTGGCTTCCTTTAGCAATGATTGTAGGTTCTGTTGGAGAGATAGTATCTATTGCTATTTTGACCGTAGCCTCAGAAGCTTTTGATACAGGTTTTGGTTACGAACTTCTAAAAGCTATTTTTACACTGAGCTTTTTCTTGATTATAATTACCCTACTCTTTTATGCTCTAAAAGTTCTGTTTTGGTGGTATCCAGAAATCGCCCCTTTACTTATGCCCCATGCAGATAATAAAGATCAAGATTTTAGGCTCTCCATGGCAATTTTATTTTCATTTTTAGGTCTTATGATGTACCTAAATCTAGAACTTGCCTTTGGTGCTTTTATTGCAGGTATGTTTATTCCTACCTTTTTTGAGCATAAATATGAACTCCCTAAAAAACTAGAGTCCTATGGTTTTGGTTTTTTAGTCCCTATCTTTTTTGTACATGTAGGAAGCTCATTTAAACTCTCTGCTTTGCAAGTTGATGGGCTTATCTCAACAGCATTATTGGTAACTGTATTAATGATTGGTATTCGTCTTATCTCTGCTGTGGTCTTTGTAAAAGCCACTTCACTAAAAGACTCTGCTCTTTTAGCACTCTCACACTCCATGCCTTTAACCCTTTTAATTGCTATTGCAACTCTAGCTTATCACCAACACACTATTGATAAGTTTCATTATTATGCTTTTATTTTAGCCAGTCTATTTGAGGTTATTATTGTTATGCTCGCTATTAAGTTGATTATTTACCCACCCGTAGCATTACTGAAAAAGATGAAAAAAGAACCCTAAAGTTTTTCTTGATTAAGTCTATCTAAAATAGTATTTATTGTAGTATTAGCATCAATGACTACATCAGCTAACTTTTCGTAAATAGCATCTCTTTCATTATATGTTTTTTCTGCCTCAGCGATATCTTTAAACAGAGGTCTTTTTTCTAATTCTTGCACTGTCATACGAGAGAGTATCGTTTTAAAAGGAACCTTTAAATAAACAATTGTACCTAAGTCTTTTAGTTCTTTACAATGCACCAGCATTCCACCGCCAGCAGAGATAACAGCCTTGTTTACATTCGATTTTAACCAAGAGACTGTCTTATCTTCTAAGTTACGAAAATAGGCTTCGTCTTCATCATGAAAAATATCACTAATACTTTTACCCTCTGCGCTCTCAATTAAAGCATCTGTATCTAAAAAAAATGTACTCTTTTGTTTTGCTAAACGTCGTCCAACACTACTCTTACCTGAACCCATAAATCCAATTAATACGATTTTAGTAGACAACAATAGAATACTCTTTCTTTCGTGTCTCTAATTTATAACGATACTGCCCATCTAACTCAATTACAACGCGATAATACCCATCATGATTACCAATTCGTATTTTTGAAAAGGGTGCTTTATTGAGTTTATAAGTGCGTGGTTTAAAGCTTGTGTTTCGTTTAAAATCCATAACAACTCTATGCGGATTCGTGAGTAAAAAGTTTTCTAAAAGTTTATCTGATGTTTTTACATTAATTTTATCTTTGCTTATAATAAAATCTACATATTTTGTTTTAACAATTTTGGTCTTTATCTTTGTTTCTGCCTGCACTTGAGAGGGACGTTTATGAGAGATAATAAAAGGTTCATGCCAATCAATCTCAGAATTTAGCCCTACTTTTGCATCTGCAATAGAACCATCTAAGTTTTGATAACGAATGATTATGCCCTTTATCACACGTGCAGAATTGGGAAATAAAATCTTTTCTGTTGTATAAGGCCGAAGTTTTTCTATACGATTACTAGTATACACCTTTTCTTTATTTGGGTCAGCAGGGAAAAAAGGGTTATCTCGTCCAAAAAGTGAAATCGCTAAAAATAGAAATAAAATTATACGCATAAGCAACCTATATTGTCATTTATAACATTATACAGTTTTTTTTAATTATCGGGGTCAAGCTCTTTTAATTCAAAAAGTTCTTTTTGTAAAGAGGCATTTTCAGCCTTAAGATGAGTCACTTCATCTTGTAAAAAAACCTCATACTCTTCAAGATTTAAAAGAACTTGTAAGGAATTTTCACCAAAAAGAATAATACCGATATAAATACCAGAGATAATAACACCAAGAGCTAAAAGCCCAAGTTTTTGCCAGCTTAAGCCAAGATAACGTTTAGAAAGGGTTTCAACAGAATCAATTTCATCAAGTAAATCAGACAAGGCGTCCTCCGGATGAGGGCACAAAAGTGTGCTTCGCACGATAATGTAGTGATGCATGAATAAGGAAAGAGCAAGAAGAATATATAGTCATTATGCTAATTTTATCCCTCATCCCCTCTTTATCCCTTCTACTCATCACCAAAGCAAATGCTTAGTTAAAAAGAGCTGCTCCAAGGTATTCACCATACACAACTTCATTTTCAATTTCTAAAAGACGATTATACTTAGCTGTTCTTTCACCACGAGCCGTTGAACCTGTTTTAATTTGCCCACAATTAAGTGCTACTGCAAAGTCAGCAATAAAAGCATCTTCACTCTCTCCTGAGCGGTGAGACATGACACAGGTATAACCATTTCTTTGAGCAAGACGAACGGTTAACATTGTCTCAGATACAGAACCAATTTGATTAGGTTTAATCAAAATAGAGTTCGCAATACCTTTTTGGATACCTTCATTAAGAATGTTCACATTAGTAACAAAAAGGTCATCACCAACAATTTGAATTTTATCACCAAGTTTTTTAGTCATAAGTTTAAAACCATCCCAGTCATCTTCACTAAGACCATCTTCAATAGAAACAATTGGGTATTTAGAACAAAGATCAGCATAATAATCAACTAACTCAGCAGAACTAACGGTACGGCTTTCAGATTCGAGTCGGTATCCTCCATCACATACGATTTCAGATGCCGCAACATCAAGAGCAATGGCAACCTGCTCGCCTGCTTTATAACCTGCTTTTTCAATGGCTTGCATAATAATTTGAATAGGCTCTTCGTTTGAGCTTAAATCAGGAGCAAAACCACCCTCATCACCTAATGCTGTATTATGGTTTTGAGCTTTTAAAATAGCTTTTAGGTTATGATAAACTTCTGAAGATGCTCTTAAACCTTCAGCAGAATCTTCAAAACCTACCGGAACAATCATATATTCTTGAAAATCAACTGAATTATCTGCATGAGAACCCCCATTGATAATGTTTAGCATTGGTGTAGGAATAGTGAGTGCATTAGCGCCACCAAGGTAGCGGTAAAGAGGAATACTAAGAGACTTCGCTGCCGCACGTGCAACTGCCATAGAAACGCCAAGAACTGAATTAGCTCCAAGGTTTCCATAGTTTTCAGTACCATCAGCTTCTTTCATTGTTGCATCAATTACAGCTTGATTAAAAGGGCTCATACCAATTAAGACATCAGCAATAGTAGAATTAACATTTCCTACAGCTTTAAGAACACCTTTCCCCATATAACGGTCACCACCATCACGTAGTTCAAGAGCTTCTCTTTTACCTGTACTTGCACCTGAGGGTACAATTGCTTCTGCTGTTGTTCCATCACTTAAGGTTACATAAGCTTTTACTGTTGGATTGCCACGTGAATCCATTACTTCCATTGCGTTTACATTATCAATATATATCATTCTTTATCTGCCTCATTTATTTCATTTTTATCCATGTTTTGAACACCTGAGATGCCCATAGCCACTTTTATTTTTTCTTCAATTTCTGCTGCAAGTTCAGGATTAGACTTGAACTCATCTTTTACTTTTTCTCTACCTTGACCAAGTTTTTTGTCCTCATAAGAGAACCAAGCTCCACTTTTATCAATAATATCAAGTTTAACACCATAATCTACAAGTTCACCATATTTCGAGATACCTTCTCCAAACATAATATCAAATTCTGCTTGCTTAAACGGTGGTGCAACCTTGTTTTTAACAATTTTAGCCTTAGTTCGATTACCAATAGGCTGTTCAGCTTGCTTAAGCGTTGCAATACGACGAATATCAATACGAATCGAAGCATAAAACTTTAAGGCATTTCCACCCGTAGTTGTTTCAGGAGAACCATAACCCATCATACCAATCTTCATACGAATCTGATTAATAAAGATTACTGTACAGTTCATCTTATGTAAAACACCCGTAAGTTTACGAAGTGCCTTTGACATAAGACGAGCTTGAACACCTACTTGCTGGTCTGTCATCTCACCTTCTAGTTCTACCTTAGGTGTAAGAGCAGCAACAGAATCAATTACAATTAGATCAACCGCACCTGAACGGGCAATTGTTTCAACTATGTCAAGGGCTTGTTCACCATAATCAGGTTGTGAAACCAAAAGGTTATCTACATCAACACCAAGGTTCTTTGCATAACCAACATCTAATGCATGTTCTGCATCAATAAAGGCACATACCCCACCTTGTTTTTGACATTCAGCTGTTATCTGCAGTGTTAAGGTCGTTTTACCTGAACTTTCAGGTCCATAAATCTCAACAACACGACCCTTAGGAACACCACCAATTCCTAATGCAAGGTCAAGCCCAATCGAACCTGTACTAATTGCTTCAATCGGTTCAACCACCTTATCTCCAAGACGCATTAATGCGCCTTTTCCAAATGATTTATCGATTTGCTTTAGTGCCAGATCCAGTGATTTTTGTTTATTCGCATCCATTTGATGTCCCTTATTTATTAATATTGAAACAATTTTATGACAAATTGATATATTTATCATATAATATTGCATAATGCAATATTTCTTCTAATGAAAGAAAATAATGCGTAATTTTAGCGTTCTTTGGTTAAAATCTTATTTAGAAAAGCTAATTAGTAGTGCAAATTTTATAATTCATATAATATTTTCTGTTCGCTACTGTTATTTAAAAGAAAAGCACCTTTATCCACAGTTTGAACGGATTATACAGATTCAGATAATTATAAATAATCTGATAAATCTGTTTCATCTGTGGACGCTTATAATAGGATACAAATTGACAAAGATGAAAATTGCCCACTCCCCAGATGCTGATGATATTTTTATGTATTATGCCATTAAGTTTGGCTGGGTTAGCCAAGATGATGTAGAGTTTGAGAATATCGCCTTAGATATTGAAACTTTAAATGTTGAAGCCCTTGCAGGCACTTATGATATCTCTGCCATCTCTTTTGCTCTTTTGCCTTTAATTAAAGATGATTATGCACTTTTACGTACAGCTGTCTCTTTTGGTGAAGGGTATGGACCTAAATTGATTAAACGTAAGGGTGAAACACTTAAACGTAATTTCAAAGTGGCTTTAAGTGGAAAGTACACCACTAATGCCCTTCTATTTAGAATAGCTTATCCTGATGCACGTATCACTTACATGAATTTTTTAGATATTGAAGAAGCAGTAAGAAGTGGTGCGGTTCATGCAGGTGTTTTAATTCATGAAAGTATCTTAACCTATGGTGACACCTTAGAGGTTGAACGTGAAATGTGGGATATTTGGCAAGATTTATGTGAAGACAAAACACTTCCTCTGCCTCTTGGAGGAATGGCGATTCGTCGTTCTCTTCCCCTTAACAAAGCCCTTGACTATGAAGACACTTTAACTAAAGCCGTTGAAGTTGCTCGCGACAGAAAAGAGGAGTTGTGTCAGCTTCTTGTTGAAAAAGAGCTGGTGCGTATTGAAGGTGAAACTCTAGATAAATATCTTGAACTGTATGCAAATGATGACTCTATTACACTCTCACCTCTTCAATATAAGGCAATTAACAAGCTTTATGAGTTAGGATATAAACACGGTTATTACACTGAACTCATTAAAGCTGAAGACTTTACTCTTCCAAGAGAGTATACAGAACTTAGAAAAGGTTAACTAAAACAGATGGATTCACAACTTGTTGCATTAGGTGTTGAAACCTTTAAAATTGCTCTTATGCTAGCCCTTCCCGGTCTCCTTGTGGGAATGTTTTTAGGACTTGCGGTGAGTATTTTTCAAGCTACTACGCAAATCAATGAAATGACCCTCTCTTTTATTCCAAAAATCATTGGGGTAGTACTTATTATTATTGTAACAATGCCTTGGATGTTAAACATGATGACAGAGTTCACTACCCGTGTTATTAATATGATTCCAGAATTTGTCTCTTAATAGGTCTTTTTTTGAAAAAACAGATAGATTTTTCTAAATACTCTTCTATAAAAATTGGACCCATCCTTGATGTTTTTGTAATAGAAGAAAAAAATTATCCTAAAAAAAATTATCTTCTTGGTCATTGTAATAATGTACTTATTGGAAACAGACCTCCTCCTTTAATGATTTTAGGAAAAACCTTTGATTATATAAAAGTTGAAAACAATCTTCTTTGTATTGGAGCTGCTACGGCAGGTGGTCGTGTTCTCTCCTTTTGTAAAAAACATGATATTGCTCATTTTGAACTTTTACCAAAACTTCCAGGAAGTCTTGGTGGCATGATTAAAATGAATGCGGGGCTAAAAGAGTATGAGATTTTTAATCATTTACACTCTATAATAACCGAAGATGGTGAGATTCTTAAAAAAGAAATTCCTCATGGCTACCGATGGACTGACTTTAAGGGTGTTGTTTTTGAAGCCCGCTTTGAGATTGAAAAAGGTTTTAATCAAAAGCACTTAGAGATGTTTAAAAAGATGCGAGATAATCAGCCTCTTGATCCCAGTGCAGGAAGTTGTTTTAAAAATCCAAAAGGAGATTCCGCCGGACGACTTATCCAAGAAGTGGGTCTGAAAGGTTTTCAAATTGGAAGAATGGCTTTTTCTAAACAACATGCAAATTTCTTAGTTAACCTAGGAGAGGGAAGCTTTGATGAGGCAATAGAACTTATCTTACTGGCGCAGAAAAAAGTATATGAAAAGTTTGGAGTATGGCTAGAGAATGAGCTTATTGTTGTGGACGAACGATTCAAAGGAGAAAACTCTCCTTTGCTTAAAATCTAAGAACCGCTCCAGCAAAAATACCATCAACCTCAACATCAGCAGAGGTGTCAATACTAAAATCATCCCCATCAATATCAAGTTTTTGGGAACGATACCCTACTTCTAGACCAATATCTATAGGTAAAATATCTGTTAAGGTGTAATCCGCTTTAATAATATAATCCATCACCTTTGAATTTTTATATGCTGCGTATTTAATCATTCCCTCTACCCCAACATCAAAGGGTAACTCAAAACGAAGCCGCCCATAAGCCATCGGTACAGGTAAGGTCTCTTTCTCATGTACTTCTATACTAGTTAGACTATCAACCGCATTAAATTCAGACTGAATAATCTTCACGTCTAAACCTAGATCTATAGTCGTCCATGCCGTATTATCTAAAATATTGTAATACATAATGATATCAAATTGATCTAAGGTAGTGTCTGACCTTGTATTAGTCTGATACGTAACACCTTGGTAATCAAACGACTGCGTAGATGTACCCGAATAATCAATAGAGGCATACTCTAAACGTAGGTTAGGCAAAATTGGAATGGGGTGCTTAATAAACATCCAAAGATACCCTTTATTCTCTTCGCTGTAACCCAAAAGCTCTGTATCAAAGGTTTCTGTAATTAAGCCTGTTGTATCTGTACTCGTAATTGTACCACTAAGTTCATTTTGCCAGATACCTGCCCCCATCTCAACGCGAATGATATCGGCTTGTGCATTAAAGCCTAAAATCCCTACTAATAAAATACCTGATACTAATTTTGACATTTAATTCTCCCAAATAAAAAGTGAGAATATCATAACACAAAATCTTAGACTTAAGGTTAATAATGAGATAAATTGAGAGTTTAATGAGATAAATTGAGAGTTTAACGAGAGAAAAGGAGCTTTTAGAGCCGAGGCTCTAAAAGTATAAAAAGTTATTTAGTTAGATTACGCTTGTGCAGCTGCAAGAGCTTTGTCGTATTCTGGTTCTTCAGTGATTTCTGGAACGATTTCTTTGTAAGTAACAACACCATCAGCGTCTACTACGAAGATTGCTCTACAAGTAACACCTGCAAGAACAGATCCACCAAGAAGAACACCATAAGCGTTAGCGAAATCTTTGTTACGGAAATCAGAAGCAACTGTTAAGTTAGTGATACCTTCTGCTGAACAAAAACGTCCTGAAGCAAATGGAAGGTCAAGAGAAACAACAGTAGTGATAACGTCAGTAAGCTCAGAAGCTTTAGCGTTAAAGTTACGAGTTTCAGTAGCACATACACCAGTATCTAAAGAAGGAACAACGATAATAAGTTGTTTTTTACCTTGAGCGCCACCAACAGTAACGTCACCAAGACCATCTGAGTTTACAACAGTAATTGCAGGTGCTTTGTCACCAACATTGATTTGTGTACCTAGTAATTCTACCTCAGTACCTTTGAATTTTGTAGTTGCCATATTTGGCTCCTTGTATTTTAATTTTTATGTTGCCGAAATTCTACTTAAATCGGATAATAATGCTATTAATTATCTAAAAGGCTATTTTGTTTAAGTTAGTTTTAATATTACTACCTATTTCAAGAGTATTATAAAAACCTTTTGCTCAACTCTTATTAGAAGAAATATGCTCTAATCATTTTAAAGGCTTGTTCGGGGCTCTGTTTTCACCTCAGATAAAGGAGTAAACATTTTCTTCTCATACATCTCAACCCCAATGCGTCCAATCATAGCTGCATTATCCGAACAGTATTGCAATTCCGCTAAAGTAAGTGTTGCATTAAAAGGTTTCAAAAGGGTTTCAATCTTCTGTCTTAGATAAAGGTTTGCCGAAGCACCCCCTACAATAGAAAAATGCTTAGGTGGGTTTGTTTTAAAATACTTCTTCAGTTTTTGAAGCAGATGCCCTACGGCAGCTTTTTGAAATGAGGCAGCAATATCTGGATAATCTTTTTCTTCAGCTTCTAACACAACAAGACGTACCGCATTCTTTAAACCTGAATAAGAGAAGGCAATAAGAGGTGACTGAGAAAGAGGAAGAGGCATAGGGTATCTGTTTTCGTCTCCTTCTCTTGCCATCTTTTCAATAACAGGTCCACCTGGGTAAGCTAAGTTCATCATCTTAGAGACCTTATCAAAACTCTCACCAAAACTATCATCCATAGTAGTTGCCACCATCTGCATCTCTTCTAAAGACTTTGCTTGAATCACTTGGGTATGCCCTCCTGAAACTAAAAGAACCGTTTGCGGGAACTGTGTCTCTTTTTTAATGTATAAGGAGTATATATGCCCTTTTAGATGGTTGACAGCAATAAGAGGAAGTTTTAAAGATATGCACAATGCCTTAGCCATTGTCACCCCTTCAACAAGTGTAACATTAAGACCCGGTGCCGTTGTGACTGCAATTGCTTTTAAATCTTTAAAATAGGCTTGACACTCTTCAAGAATTTTAGGCAGAGCCTGAGCATGAAGACGAGAAGCCAGCTCAGGAACACCCCCACCATATACAGAGTGTTCTAACTCTTGAGAAATCTTTTTATGGAAAAGTAATTTTTTACTCTTTATCTCAGTAATGGCAATCGCACTATCATCACAAGAGCTCTCAATCGATAAAATCATAATAATACTTTCAACGTAGGATTTAATTAAACGAAGTATAGCAAAGAATTGATTGATACTTATTATCTTGATAATCATTATATATATGAATCTGTATGATATTTATGTGACAACTCTTGGTTAGACTTCACGCATTAAAACTTATTAAAAGATTAAGGATTTATATGAGAAATCTTAAAACAGTACTCTCACTACTGTTAACCACTTTATCTCTGCAGGCAAATATTGAAGAAGGAAAAGATGTTTATCTGCAAAACTGTGTAATGTGTCACAGTACCACAATGAAAGGGGGAATGGGAAGAGATTTTAACCTCATCTC
Organism: Campylobacterales bacterium; assembly: GCA_024280035.1. Classification (GTDB taxonomy): domain Bacteria; phylum Campylobacterota; class Campylobacteria; order Campylobacterales; family Sulfurimonadaceae. The sequence continues at coordinate 35,645 of JAJRQV010000098.1, read as the reverse complement.
ATATAACAGACATAAAGAAGATGTTGTAAAATACATAAGAGCTCCCTCTTCAATGTTTAGAGAGTTTGGTTACAGCTCCAACGCCATGCCCACCCTTCCCCTTAGTGAAGAGGAGATAAAAGACGTTAGCGAATATATTGATTCTTTGCAAACCTTTAAGGTCTGGATGAAAACAAAGAAGTAACCCTTACTTCTGTAAAATCCATTCGCTTAAAACCTTAAGTTCATTATCATTTAACTGTTTGAACGCGGGCATTATAGCTCTATGCGAATTCTCCCACTTCTTTTTTGTTCCATTTTTAATGCTTTTTGATATCTCTGCTTTCTTATCTGTGTATCGTAAAGAGATATCATGAAAAGAGGGACCAATAACCTTTTTGTTTACACGATGATAGCCTAAACATTTGTACTTAATTGCTAACTTTTCACCTGGAGCAAGCGCTTCAAATGCAGCCTGTTCTTGCTGTATTTTCAAAAGATTATTGGGGGTATAAAACTCAAACATATATTGTGCAATCGCCTTAACTTCTGCTTTACTCACCTTACTCTTTTGCGAAGGCATCAAACCATAATGTTTTAAACTTGCCTTATCACAAAAGGATTTTTCTACTGAAGGATTACGAACATAATCAACAACAAAATCAATTGCTGTTGCTTCTCTTTGGTCTTGCGTAACAGGTTTTACAAAATCATAAACATGAAAAGATACAGACATTATAGGAGGCGCTAACTCATCATCAGAGAGTTCAGGAGGCATATCTATATTATGACATGAGGCACACTTGTTTTCTAATAAAAGTTTTCCATCAAGTTGTTCTTTAGGTGAAGTCTCATTACATCCTGTAAAAATAAATAGTAGCGTAAATAAAATAAGAAGTTTAAACATAAGTACACCTTTTAATAATTATAACTAGTGTACTCAAATATGGATTAAAATCACCTAAATTAAAAAGTTACTTAGCCTGCTTAACCCATTGTAAAACCCAAGGCCATTCACCATAACCACTCTCCGCATTAAGATGTCCACCCTTTTGAATCACCTTCATAGGTGCACTCAGGGCTATGCTCATCTCTTTTGCCTCATCTTGCGTTAAATAAGGATCATCTGTTGATGTTACCAGTGTTACCTCTTTGGCATGCAGTTTCTTAGGGAAGGGAGCAGGATAAAAAGTTTTTATCTGTCTAAGGTCTAAGTTGTTTCGTGGAGGAGAGACAAGCAGAAGTCGTTTTACAGCTTTTATTTCTGCCTCTTCACAAAGGTGAAACCATAAAGAGTTTGCCATTGAGTGGCAAATAACTACATCAGGGTTAAATTCTTCTAAAATCTCTTTCACCTGTTTCATCCATCTATTTTTAGTCGGAAAATGAGGATTATCTAAAAGAGGAAAACAGACCTGCCCATAATCTTTAGCCAATTCCCCCGCTAACCATGACTGCCAATGGGGATAATCCGAACCACCCCAACCATGAAGAAGTAAGACCTTAGGCCTTAACATAGGCTCTTACCTCTTTATCTAAGTCAAAAACCTCATCTAAACTTTGAACCTGTGTATCAAACTTATGATAGGCTTTAATAATGTTTTTTGAGATATCTAAGAAAGAGCTCTCACCCTTAATAAAAAGCTCTATAGCCGCTTCATTGGCAGCATTAACCACTACCCCTTTTTTAGGGTTTTTAAGCAGGTCATCTTTAATTTCCCAAATTGGGTAACGCTGTGCTGTGATTTCTCTAAATTCTAAAGAAGCTATCTTAACTAAATCAATAGGTTTTAAAATCTGTTCCTCTACAGAACCCATAATGGCATAAGAGATAGGAAGTTTCATATCAGCATGGGCAAAGTGTGCTGTTGTTGAACCATCTTTAAAATCAATTAAAGCATGAATCAGTGATTTTGTCTCAATCACCGCGTCATATTCACCCTCTCCAAAAAGCCAACGTGCTTCAAGGAGTTCAAACATCTTATTCACCATTGAAGCAGAATCTATAGTAATTTTTTGTCCCATAGACCAGTTAGGATGCTTAAGAGCATCTTCTAAACTAGCATTTTTGAGTTTATCTAAGTCCCAGTCTCTAAAGGCTCCACCAGATGCCGTAATAATCATCTGTTGAGTTTCTCTGCTCCCATTAAGGAGGTACCACAAACCAAAATGTTCAGAATCAATGGGTTGAATCTTTGATGTATCAATAAAAGCCCCACCAGCGACTAAAGACTCTTTATTAGCAAGTGCCACTCGTTTACCACACTCTATCGCTTTTAAGGTTGGACGTAAGCCTAAAAAACCGACCAGAGCATTAATAACCAAGTTACTTTCAGAAGAGCTAATTGCTTCTAAGATTCCTTCCTGCCCATAAAAAACATTCTTATGTTGAACCTTAACAACATCCTCTTTTTCACTCACAACAACCACACGAGGAGAGAACTCTTTAATTTGTGCATTAAGTTCTTTAATCCGTCGTCCGGCTACTAAAACATCAATATTTAAGTTAAATCGTCGTGCTATTTCTAAGGTGTTTGTCCCTATCGAACCCGTCGAACCAAGAAGTATCAATTAAACAAGCCCTCTTAAAAGAACTAGCATAATAATAACCGCAAACAAATAACCATCAACACGATCTAAAACTCCACCATGCCCAGGTAAGATATCACCACTATCTTTTACACCTGCACGGCGCTTTAAATAGGATTCAAAAAGGTCTCCAAAAACAGAAGCAATTCCAGCAAGAAGTGAGATTAAAATCGCTTTGTCAATATCAACAAAGGTTACCCCCACTAAAAAACCAAGAAGTGTAGAGGTAACAACCCCACCCGCAACACCTTCTAAGGTCTTATTTGGGCTGGTTTCACAAAACTTTGTTTTTCCTAAACTTTTACCCACAAAATAAGCACCAATATCTGCTCCTGCAACTACCACTAAAAGCCAAGCTAAAGCAACAACACCGTACTCATTATAAAGTGCTAATAAAAATAAAAAACTTACGGTAGGGTAAATAAAAGCATAAAAATATTTGAATTTCAAATCACGTGAATACGCCATCGTTCCTGCAAAAAGAACAATTGCGATAAAAAATAGATCATCTGGATAAGGATAAAAACCTGCCGTAATCCATAAAATTGCAGCATACGCATAAAGAGTATTATTATCAATAGAAAAAAGCCTATTTGCCTCATAAAAAGCCAAAAGATAAATGCCACCAAAAACAGCCCACATTACAAAAAAATTATCAATTAAACCAATCACAATTACAGCGATAAGAAGAGCTATCCCGGTTGTTATCCGCTGAGGGTCAATGCCTTTTTTTTCTAACCAATCCATTAAAATCCTTACTTTAAGTAATACGCATATTATATCGTATTCTATAAAACCCTTAAATTAGAAAATAGAATTACTGAGTATTATCTTATTAAGCTCATCCCTTTTGTTGTTTTAACCCTTTTATTTTATAAAAATATTAAACAAATATAGAGTCAATTTTCTCAGTAAAAGAAGGGTTTTGTAATATTAACACTCACTTCTAAACTTATTTATATCTTCGCTACGCTATAATTCCGACAATATTATAAATACTTCTCAGGAGAGAAAATGAGCCAAATCTCATATAAAGACGCAGGCGTTGATATTGATGCAGGAAATAGTTTTGTTGATAATATCAAACCCATAGTTAAGTCTACTTTTACACCTCATGTTTTAGGAGGAATTGGTTCTTTTGCTGGTGCATACGAACTTCCAACAGGTTATAAACAACCCGTAATGCTTGCTGCCACTGATGGTGTAGGTACAAAACTAAAACTGGCTATTGATAGTGGTAAACATAACACTGTTGGTATTGACCTTGTAGCGATGTGTGTCAATGACCTCATCTGTAACTGGGGAACACCTTCTTTTTTCTTAGACTATTATGCTACGGCTAAACTGAGTGTTGATGAAGCAACTTCTGTTGTTGCGGGTATTGCTGAGGGTTGTAAACAGTCAGAATGTTCTTTAATCGGTGGAGAAACTGCTGAAATGCCAGGGATGTACACTGAAGGTGATTATGACCTTGCTGGTTTTGCCGTAGGTATTGCTGAAAAATCTGAACTTGACCGTGTATCTTTTGTTAAAGAAGATGATGTTTTAATTGCTATGCCGAGTTCTGGTTTTCACTCTAATGGTTTTTCTCTTGTTAGAAAGGTTCTCTTTGATAAAATGGGAATGAATTTTGATGATGACTTTAATGGTCGTCCTTTGATTGATGTTCTTCTTGAACCTACTCGTATTTATGTCAAACTTTTTAAAGAGTTAAAAGAAAACTTAGTAGCCATGGCACATATTACAGGAGGCGGTCTTGTTGAAAACCTTCCTCGTGTTCTTCCGCAGAACCTTTATGCTGATGTAGATAAATCAAAACTTCGTCCACTTCCCATCTTTGATTTACTTGCACAACATGTTGATGAAGAAGAGATGTACAGAGCCTTTAATATGGGAATCGGTATGGTTTTTGTAGTACGTCATGAAAATGTAAACACTGTTCTTGCGGGTTCAGACGGTTATGTTATTGGTACTATCAAATCAGGAGAGCGTTGCGTTAAAATGTCTTAACTTAGTTTTTCATTCTTAGTTTCTCATCTTAGACACTAAGAAGAACTCCCCTAAAAGCACTAAATACTAAAACATTTAACCCTTAACACTAAAAACTCATCCCGCCACTCCAAGCAATATTTAAAACTCCATTTGATACCATTATCTACATGGACACAGAACTCTTAGATATTTTTTCTTATAAACTTTTAGCTGACTTACCTCTTATGCAAGAGAGTGTAAATAAACTGAGCTTAACTAAGGACGAGTCAGTTGCAAAACTTTTTCGTAATTTTCATAATTATAAAGCATCTTCTGCTTACTTAAAACTAAAAAGTATTAATAGCTTAGTTTCTCAGGGTGAAAATATTTTAAATGCCCTTCGTACCCATCAAGGTTATGCTAATGAGCATGAGATAAAATGGCTAAACAGTTGTATAAAACAGCTCAATATTTGGTGCAATCAACTTCTTGTGGGAGAAGAACTTTCTGTACTACAAGCCTCTATCTTTCCTAATATAAGCATCTTAAATGACACTAAAAGTACTACAGATATTATGCAGACACTTTCTATCTTATATGCTGACACCGATCCCACTCGTACACATAAAACACAGGCACCTTTAAGTCATATTTTCAAATCAGTCACTACAGCAAGCTATCCGCAAGAGATTAAAAACTCTATCTTTAGTAATCATTATGATATTGTCATATTAAATATGCAAGAGGAGAGTATTAGTATTGCCAAAGAGCTTCTAGAGATTAAACCAGATATTGCTCTTATTACAGCCGTACCTTTACTAAAAAACCATCAAAAATCTAGACTCTTATTAAAAGGTTTAACCCATCCTATTGCTTCACCTATACAATCCCCAGACTTAAAGCGTCAATTGCATAATATCATTAGCTCTCATTTCTCGAAGGTATATTCACTTATTTCACATCAAAAAATCTACAACTTTATTCAAGGTTTAGATCCATTAAGCAGTTCAACTAAGGAGATTACCCGTCTTTGTGATGACCCTGAAAGTTCTATTAAAGACCTTATTAAAGTGGTGAGTTCTGATGCAATTACCACAGCAGGTATCTTACACTCCATCTCTTTACCTATTTACGGTTTACAAGCAACCTCATCTATTGATAATGCGGTAGTCTCTTTTGGAAAACGTACCATTAAAGCCCTTACCCTTAGTGGTTTAGCTTCTCAGTTAGGGAGTCTAAATTTAGGTGCATATAAGATAAATGAAGAGCAGTTCAAACAAGCTTCTAGACTAAGACTTGCCCTTATGAATCAGTGGTATACACGAATTAATCCAAATGATTTAAAGATTCTTTCTTCTTCAGCAATTCTAGGTAACTTAGGGGTTATTCTTATTAACCATGAGTTATATAACCAAGGCTTAGAAGATGAATTTAAAAACTATTCTCCAGAAGAGTTTACACATGCCGAGGTTAAACTTCTTAAAACAAGTTCTGCTTTTGTAACTGCTGATATTTTAGAATTTTGGGGTTTAGAAGAAGATCTTGTTGATTCTATTCGTTACAGTGATTCACCTTTTAATGCCAGTTCACCCAAGATACAATCATTAGCCTGTGCCAATGCTATTGTTTATAAGATGGTCACCCCTCAAGGAGAACTTCTTAACAAAATTCCAGATGCAGTAAAAACATTAATGAAAAAAGAAAAACTTGATGAGAACGTACTTGAAGAAGCACTACAAGCACTTATTTAATTGAGAGTTTATGTTAGACAAGAGAGTAATTAACTCTCTGTCTTATTTCATTTTCTTTTGAATAATATCTTCTCTTGGGTAGGTAAAACGAATATCTCTATACACTTTAATTGTATCATTAGAATCAAGGGCATATGCCTTAAGTTTTAACTGTAACATCGTATCTTTACGCATATCTTCAGCTAACATATTTGTTGTATACAGTACCAAAGTTTTCTTTTTCTGCTCACCTGCTTTTAGTTTAAAAGGATGCGAAGGTTGCCCTACTTTAATCTTATCATTTCCTTCAACTTTAACATAAAACTCATGATCTTCATTTTGTGTGTTTTGAATTAGAATTGAGTAACTATTTTCAACACGAAGGTGTCCATCAACTTTTTCAATATCATAAAGTCGAGAGTCTTTATTAACATTAAGTAGCATTAACTCTTTTTCAAGCCCCATCATTACAAGTGAAATCATAAGCCCCACAAGAATAACACCATACCCAATAATCTTAGGACGGAAGAAGTTTGTTTTTCTATCACGCACATCAATCTCTTGTATGCTTGACCAGTTAACAAGACTCGGCTCATTAAACTTTGCCATAACCGTTGTACAAGCATCTACACACTCAAGGCAGTTAATACACTCTAACTGAAGCCCTTGGCGAATATCAATATGGGTAGGACAGACTGTTACACACGACTCACAGGTTGTACATAAATCATCAGGTGCAAGTTGAGACTCTTTAGTAATCGTCTTATCATGCCCATCATAAATTCTACCCCCACGTGTATTATCATAAATTGCCATAATCGTATCATCATCATAAAGTACAGATTGAACACGAGAGTAAGGACAAACATAAATACAGAAGTTATCTTTTAAGAAAATGATGTCATACACTAAAAAAGCAACAGTCCCTACAAGCGTACCAAAAAGAACACCATTTTCGCTGGGATGCATAATCTGCTCAAAAAACTGTTCAGGAGGAACAAAATACCACAATAGATTAGATGTAGCAATCGTGGCTAAAACTGTCCACATTAAAATCGCAATAACACGCTTAACTTGATTAATGGGTTTTGAATAATCAGGTTCTTTTTGTTTATTAGAGATACGTTTTCTAAGTCCTAGGATTTTTGTTTCTATCAGATCTCGGTAGATAACACGAAAAATTGTTTGGGGGCAAAACCAACCACAAAACATACGCCCACCCAGAACAGTAATACCAAAAATACCAACAAATAGAAGCATTAATAGAAAGGGCATAAGGTAAAGTTCTTGCATATCAAACTTAATAAATAAGAAGTGAAATTTAAAGTTTTCAAAACTTAAAAGAATAAAATGATTTCCATTCACTTTAATCCATGGAAGAACCATAGTAATGATAGTTGCTATTGCAAAAACAACATAACGCATTTTTGCAAAAGGAATCCATTTTTTTAAATACTCTGAAGCTTTTAAGGCACCTTTTTTTGCCATTTTAAATCCTTTTTTATATACTCTATTAGGCTAGGGTATATTGATAATCTTTATCTAATTGTAGTTAAACTTTCTCACAGCCATATCACATTGTCAAATATTGTCACTTATTCGAACAATAAACTATGATATTCTATTTCGTTAATGAATATTACAACGATTATACTCATATTCTCTTTAAGTACTTTAAATGGTATAATCTTAAAATGAAAGCTCGGGGCATAAACATTAGCCCCGTCTCTATTATAAGGAAAATATTGGAAGGTCTATTTATTGAGTATAAGGATCCCCTTTTTGGAATCATCCTTTTCTTTGCTCTTGTTTTTATTATTGCATTTTTTTCTTATTGGTGGGGACGCTACCGAACTAAAGAAGATGAAAAAAGTCTGGATAAGTTTGTAAAAAACTTTCATGCCCTTCCTACTGAAAAAGAGCTAGATAACCTTTTACAAGCCTCATCTTTGTCAACAAAATCTCTTTTTATGCTTGCTTCTAACTACTTAAAAAATGGGGATTTTGAAAAAAGTATAGAGATTTATTTAGCTATTTTAGATAAAAAACTTTCTGCTGATGAAAAAAAAGAGACCATGATATTACTCGGTCAAGCCTATCTTAAAGCAGGTTTTCTAGAACGTTCTAAGGAACTCTTTTTAGAAGTACTTTCTCGTCATCCCCGTACCCCAACAGCCCTTCAGTTTTTACTCATTATTTATGAAAAAATGCGTGAATTCGAAAAAGCCAAAGAGATACTTGAACCCTTAGATGAGATGGAACTAGAGGTGAGTAAAGATGCTATGTATCTACGTATCGTATCTATGCAATATGATCTCTCTTTACATACACAAAAACGTGTTCAAAAAATTCTTAACTGGTATCAACAAAATAACCAATTGGGGTATATGATATTTGAGTACCTTTTTAAACAAGCACCCCGTTTAGCATGGGAGAACCTTGATCAATCTTTATGTCAACGTATCACGGACATATTATGGAACTTAGATGAGAAAGACCTTGATTTAAATGTTATTTCCTCAAACGCTTATTTACGTGAACTTTATAGTGCAAAAGGTATTGTAAGTTCAGCCAGTTCAAGTAGTGTTTTTGAACTTGATGTTTTAATCCACCTCAAAAAAGCAAACTATGATGGTGCAAGTTTACAGTTTGAGTACCTTTGTGACTCTTGTAAACAAGTTTTTCCTTTTTCTTTTAACCGATGCCCTAACTGTTTAGGTATTGATACCTTACGAAATGAGATGCTTCTAACTAAAGACAGTTTTGAAGCTAATATGTCTTTTCAATAGATAAATATATTGACTCTTTTATTGAGAAAAATTTTTGTTTATGATTGTATTAAGAAAGCTTCAAACAGGCTCTAAAAATTCAATAAACAATCAATTTACTTATATTCAAAATATATACCTCTTAGCAGTATTTTATAAGTAATGTTAAGATAGCATAATTATGAAAAATAATAAAAGATATTAAATGCAAAAAAATGTTCGTAGAGAGTATAATCGTTTAGTAGCTGATGAAACATTAGAAGACTACTCTCTTCGGTATACTCCAAAATCATTTAGAAAATTTTCAGAATTTATTATTGCCAATACAGCCATTGGAAGTATCTCTTTTTTAGCACTTGAAGCAATTGGTGCTTCAATTGCAATTAGTTATGGATTCACTACTGCATTTTGGGCAATTTTAACCGCATCACTAATTATCTTTTTTACAGCCATTCCCATCAGTTATCATGCTGCTAAATACAATATAGACATTGACCTTATCACACGTAGTGCTGGTTTTGGTTATGTGGGTTCTACCATCACCTCTTTAATTTATGCCTCTTTTAGTTTTATATTTTTTGCACTAGAAGCTGCCATTATGGCACAAGCTCTTGAACTCTATTTTGGTCTTCCTTTAGCATGGGGATATCTGCTGAGTTCCATTATTATTATTCCATTGGTTTTTTATGGAATAACACTTATTAATAAACTTCAATTATGGACACAACCTATTTGGCTAATAATGATGATATCTCCTTTTATAGCGGTCTTACTTAAAGAACCTGATGCTATTACAATCTTTTTAAATTTTAGCGGAACTATTTCTGAAGGTTCAGAGTTTAATTTTCATTATTTTGGTTTTGCCGTAGGAGTTTCACTTGCACTCATTGCTCAAATTGGTGAGCAAGTCGATTATTTACGTTTTATGCCACCCCTAAAAAAAGAGAACCGTTTTAAGTGGTGGAGTTCACTATTAATGGCAGGACCAGGATGGATAATACTTGGTTTTTTAAAACAGATGGGAGGTATATTTCTTGCAGGTATCGTACTCCTTGCTGGCTTCTCAATACATGAGGCGAAAACACCTATCCAGATGTATCTTATGGGATATCAATATATTTTTGAAAACCCAGGAATAGCCCTTGGTGCAGCTACATTTTTTGTCATTGTTTCTCAAATAAAAATCAATGTTACTAATGCTTATGCTGGTTCTTTAGCCTGGTCCAATTTTTTCTCCCGTGTCACCCACTCCCATCCCGGTCGTGTTGTTTGGATGGTTTTTAATATAGGTATAGCTCTGCTACTTATGGAACTTGGTTTGTTTGATGCTTTAGAAAAAGTCCTTGGTCTGTATTCAAATGTTGCTATTGCATGGATTGGAGCTATTACTGCGGATTTAGTGATTAATAAACCTCTGGGCTTAAGTCCTAAAATTGTTGAGTTTAAACGGGCTTACCTTTATAATATTAATCCTGTTGGCACAGGGAGTATGGCTATTGCTTCAATAGTTTCTATTATCTCTTTTATGGGTTTCCTCGGAACTATAGCTCAAAGTTATTCATCAATTATTGCAATGTTTCTAGCCTTCTTACTCTCACCTATAATTGCCTATCTTACTAAAGGAAAATATTATATAGCCCGTAAGAATGAATTTCAAGAAACGGATCAAACACATTATCATTGTAAGGTGTGTGAGATAGAGTATGAGAAAGAAGATATGGCATATTGCACTTTACATAAGGTAAATATATGTTCTTTGTGTTGCTCTTTAGACTCCTTATGTCATGACACCTGTAAAAAAGAGGGAGAAAGCTCCTTTCGTGTGAGAATAGGAAATTTTATAGTTAGACTTTTTTTAGGAAAAGTTTCTCTTAAAATAGGTTTGAGAATTTTTGATTTTATCACTTTAACCTCTTTACTTTTGTTTCTTTTACTTGTGGTGATGTGGATGGTTTACTCATCAAGTATTGAGCTTTTTTCACCCGATATTTTACTGTACTTAGAAAAGTCTTTTAGTGTCTTATTTTTAATCATATCTATTTTAATCACTATCTTAGTCTGGTGGATTTTGCTAACACGTGAAAATAGAGTTTTAGCAGAAGATGAACTGGAAGAGCAAAATACAATCTTAAGACAAGCCCAACTTAAGTCCCAGTATCAATCACAGATGATAGAGCAGATACATGACAGTATCATATCAACTAATTTAGATGGAATTATTACAAGCTTTAATTATGGTTCTGAAGTCTTATTGGAGTATAAGGCAGATGCAATCATAGGTCAACATATAACCCTACTTTATCCTGAAGAAGATTTTGAACTATTAGATAATAATATTGCATTATTAATGAAAAATGGGGAGAGACATTCTGAGGTTCGTTTAAAAAAACACTCTGGAAAAGTCATAGATGCAGACTTATCTCTTTCATTATTAAAAGATGAAAAAGGAGACCCTATTGGAATGATAGGTTATTCTAAAGATATAAGCATACGTAAAAAAATACAAAATGAACTCATTGAACAGAAAAATATTTTAGACCATCAAGCTCATCATGATGCACTTACTCAATTACCTAACAGAATACTATTTAATGATAGACTAATTCAATCCATAGAAAAAGGGAAAAGAAATCACTCAAAGTTTGCCCTACTCTTTATTGACTTAGATCACTTTAAAGAGATAAATGACTCATTAGGTCATTATATAGGTGATGAAATTTTAAAAACAGTGACCTCAAGACTTCAAGAAACTTTGAGAGAAGAAGATACTATCTCACGACTAGGTGGGGATGAATTTACAGTGATTTTAGAAGATTTAAATGAAGCCCAAGATGCCTCTTTAATTGCCACAAAAATTCTTCATATTTTATCTCAGTCAATGCAGGTAAATGATAATGTTTTATATGTGTCCAGCAGTATCGGTATAAGTGTTTTTCCTGATGATGGAGAGTCGGCTCAAAATCTTTTAAAATATGCAGATTCAGCCATGTATAAAGCAAAAAATGAGGGTAGAAACAATTATCAATACTACAATTCAATGATGACCGAGCTTGCATTTGAAAGAGTTCTTATGGAAACAAGCCTAAGAGATGCGCTAAGAAATGAAGAGTTTTTAGTCTATTATCAACCTCAAGTTAACGCTAAAACAGGGCAACTTATAGGGATGGAGGCCCTAGTTAGATGGCAGCATCCAACACTAGGTTTAGTATCTCCTTCTAAATTCATACCTCTAGCCGAAGCAACTGGGCTTATTGTTGCCTTAGACAGGTTAGTGATGAAAATAGCAATGACACAAATTGTAAAATGGTACACAGACGGGTTAAATCCAGGTATTCTTTCCATGAATTTAGCAGTTAAACAGCTCCAACAAAAAGATTTTATAAATATATTGAAAAAACTAATGAAAGAGACAGGTTGTAAAGCACAGTGGCTTGAACTAGAGGTAACAGAGGGTCAAATTATGACAAATCCTGATGAAGCGATTAGACTACTTACTGAAATAAATAACTTAGGTATTGAGCTAGCCGTTGATGACTTTGGAACAGGTTATTCATCCTTAGCCTACCTAAAAAGATTGCCTATTGATAAACTAAAAATAGACCAAATTTTTGTTAAAGACTTACCCTATGATGAAGAAGATGCAGGAATAACAAAAGCCGTTATATCTTTAGCAAAAAGTTTAAACCTTAAAATTATTGCAGAAGGTGTTGAAACCATAGAACAAAAAGACTTTTTAGTAGAAAATGGATGTGAAAATATTCAGGGTTATTTTTATTCTAAACCTCTTCCTGCTGATGAATTCACCCTTATTTTACAAACAGGCTTATCCAATAATTAGCATTTTTTAGATATAATCACACCCTCTTAGAAATACTTATTCTAGGGATATTAAAGGAACAAAAAGTGAAATATATTAGTGAACTAGAAAAAGATCTAGACTATCACTTTGAAAATCCACAGCTCCTTATTGAAGCGCTGACGCATAAAAGCTACAAGCAGCCCTACAATAATGAGCGATTGGAATTTTTAGGTGATGCTGTTTTAGACTTAGTAATTGGGGAATACCTTTTTACAAAATTTCCAAAATTTGATGAGGGAAAACTCTCAAAAATGCGTGCTTCGTTAGTGAATGAAGAGGGATTTACTAAGATGGCTAGACACATTAATCTTGGTAAACACATCTTATTATCAAATGCAGAAGAAAACAATAATGGAAGAGAAAAACCTTCTCTTTTATCTAATGCCTTTGAAGCTGTGATGGGTGCAATGTATTTACAAGTTGGACTCTCTCATGTAGAAGCATTGATGCACAGGTATCTTGATGAAATCTATCCTGTTATTGACATGACAACTCTTTTTAAAGACTTCAAAACAACACTACAAGAGTTAACACAGGCTGAATTTGGTGTTACTCCTGATTATAAACTGGTAGGTACATCAGGACATGATCATAAAAAAGAGTTTGAAATTGCTGTATTTATTCAAGATAAAGAGTATGCAAAAGCTAAGGGCAAAAGTAAAAAAGTTGCTCAGCAAGAGGCTGCTTTAATTGCCTTAAATATTTTAAACACTGGAGAAAGAAAATGAATAAATTTGGAATTCGATTTTCCTTCTCAACCTTTGGAGAGTCACATGGAGCGGGGATTGGCTGTTTAGTTGATGGGGTTCCTGCTGGGCTTAAAATTGATGAGGACTTTATTCAATCAGAATTAAACAGAAGAAAACCTGGTCAAAATGAGTATGCAACGGCAAGAAAAGAAGCCGATAAGATAGAAATCCTTTCAGGAACCTTTGAGGGGTTTAGTACAGGTACTCCCATTGCTATGGTAATTTATAATACCAATCAAAAATCAAAAGACTATACTAATATTAAAGATATTTTTCGTCCAGGGCATGCTGATTTTACCTACTGGAATAAATACGGTATTCGTGACTACAGAGGGGGCGGACGTTCATCTGCACGTGAAACCGCAGCCCGTGTTGCTGCAGGTGCTATTGCTAAACTTATGATTGCTGAACTAGGCATTGAAATTCAATCCGGCATCATTGAAATTGCAGGAATTAGAAGTGAAACACATGATTTTGATTATGTAAAAACAAGTGAAATCTATACACTTGACAAAAATGCAGAAGATGCTCAAAAAGCAGCAATTCTTGAGGCAAAAACACGTCATGATTCTGTAGGGGGAGTCGCCCTTGTAAAAATCAAAAATGCACCTATTGGTTTAGGTGAACCTCTGTATTATAAACTTGATGCCTTATTAGCAGATGCGATGATGGGAATTAATGCCGTTAAAGCCGTAGAAATTGGTGATGGCATGAACTCAGCGAGAACCACAGGTTTTACCAACAATGACCCAATCAAAAAAGAGCACTTCGTAAGTAATCATGCAGGTGGTATCTTAGGTGGCATCTCGAATGGTGAAGACATCGATGTAAGTGTCTACTTCAAACCCACCCCTTCTATCTTTATAGAACAAGAAACTATTGATACTCATGGAACAGAACAACACTTCTCATTAAAAGGTCGTCATGATCCTTGTGTTGCAATTCGTGGCTCAGTAGTAGCTGAGTCTATGGCAGCTATTGTCATCGCTAATATGCTTCTTCTGAATATGGGAAGAAAAATGGATGGCTTAAAAAATTACTACAACTAAATCTTAAAAACGAAGAGCAAGTATCCACAGATTTAACAAATTACGCTAATTAAAAAGCGAAGCGAAAATAATCTGATAAATCTGCTTAATCTGGGGACTCTTGTTCTTTAGCTCTCTTCTCATTATGCCAATTAATCCATAATAACCATACAACAGCTAAGTCTATCATCATATCAGCAAAGTTAAATACCGCAAAACCTGCTTGTCCTACTATAGGATAAGGCCATCCATGATAATAAAACATATCCACAACACCTACTTGAGTAAAACGGTCATATACATTTTAAAAACCCGCACCCACTAAGATACCTACAGGAAGAGAATAACTTCTATTATTAAGCGACAAGGTATACACGACAACACCTGTAATCATCAGCAGTTGTATCCATTTAAGATACTCTTTTAAAAAAGCAAACATTGAAAAAGCAACGCCCTTATTAAAAGTAAGGATAAAATCCATATAATCGGTGTAATAACGAAAACCATCTAAAAACAGTTGTTTAATATTTTGATCAATAATAAAGATACCGACCAAGGCAAGAAGCATTGGCCAAAAGTTACGAAGTAAAGTTTTAAGCCAGTTGTTTTGCAAAAAATTCTTCCAATTCATTCATCTTAGCATCTAGCACCTTGGCATCCTTACCTTCAAGCAAGATACGAAGTTTATTTTCAGTTCCTGAATAACGAATAAGGTGACGCATATGGAGCTTTTCAACATGTTCTAAATGCTCTTTTAAACCTTTAATTTTATCAAGAGGTTTTTTCTCTTTAATGTTAAGGTTACGAAGCTGTTGTGGATAAAGTGCAAAAGGACGAAGTACTTCAGAAGCTTTTTGGCCTGATTCTAAAATAAGAGCAAGAAGTTGAAGTGCTGACATAAGCCCATCTCCTGTTTTAGCATAATCATGTAAGATCACATGACCACTTTGCTCACCCCCAAAGTTAATACCTTTTTCATACATAAGCTCAAGTACAAACTTATCTCCCACATTTGAGCGAAAAAGTTCAAGCCCACACCCTTTCATATATTCTTCAAGACCAAGGTTACTCATTACAGTAGCAACAATACCCCCTCCTCTGAGTGCCCCTTTTTTATTCAAGTAATCTCCCATAGCACCAAGAAGTTGATCCCCATCTACCACATCACCTTTTTCATCAACTACAACAAGTCTGTCTGCATCACCATCAAGAGCAATACCAATGTCTGCTCTGTATTTACTGACGGCATTTGCAAGGTCTTTAGTATGTAAGGCACCACAATCTTCATTAATATTAAATCCATCAGGTTGATCATGAATCACGATTACTTCTGCACCTAATTCTTGGAGCACTGTTGGTCCGACCTTATATCCTGCACCATTAGCCGTATCTAAAACAATACGAAGCCCTTGAAGAGAAAGCTCTTTGGGAAATGAGTTTTTAAGTTGAACAATATAACGACCAATAACATCATCAATTCTCTGCGCTTTACCAATTTCTTTTCCAGTCGCACACGAAGAGGTCATTAAGGCTTGGTTGTAGTAAATTGCTTCAATCTCAGCTTCAACTTCTTCGCTTAGTTTATTTCCATGAGCATCAAAAAATTTAATCCCATTATCATCAAATGGGTTATGTGAAGCCGAAATCATAATACCCGCATCACAACGCATATTTTCTGTTAAAAAGGCGATAGCAGGTGTTGGCATAGGTCCAATCTCAATCACATCATAACCAATGGCAGTCAGTCCACTAACAATGGCATTTTCAATCATATATCCACTACGGCGTGTATCCTTACCCACAAGAATCTTTTTTGTCTTTGCATGTTGTTTAAAATAAATTCCAGCTGCAACAGCAACATTCATTGCTTTTGTTGCATTTAAAAAACCACCGGCTTCACCACGAACACCATCAGTACCAAATAATTTCATAAAAATCCTATCTATATTATATATTTCAGCATTTTACCACTTCTTCTCTTTTTTATAGTTTATTTTTATTAAAAATTACCATTTGACAGCTTTTAAGCCTATCATAACTATCCTTCTCCTCCTAGTGAAAAAATTGCACTTCAGATTTAAATTCTGGGCTCAATCAACTTATATTATATACTTAACTTAGGTTTAATTATAATTCAGCTATTATTCGGCTCTTAAATAAAATTTCATGAAGGAAATTACTATGGCTAACCATAAATCATCAGTAAAACGTATCCGTCAAACGATCAAAAAAACTGAACGTAACCGTTTCTACCGTACTCGTCTTAAAAACATTGTTAAAGACGTTCGCACTGCAATTGATGCAGGCAATAAAGAAGATGCAAGTGCAGCACTTAAAGTTGCTAACCAGCAAATTCACAAATTCGTAAGCAAAGGTATCTTGAAAAAAGAGACTGCTGCACGTAAAGTAAGTCGTTTACACACTGCTGTTAACGCAATCGCTTAATTAAAACGTCCTAAGACGTTTCTGGTGATGTGTGATGGGGAAGATGCAAAGCATCTTTAATAAGGTAAAGTGGATAATATTCTCTAAACCTTTTTTCATGTCCACCTTACCCCCTCACCGTCTTAGCTCTGCTAAGACCTCTTTACCTCTTTACCAAAATTCAAGGAATTTTAATGTTACAATCAAAACTTGAACCATTTTTTAATAGATATGATGAATTAACTAAACTTCTTAGCTCGCCTGATATTGCTTCAGACATTAAAAAAATGACAGAACTTTCTAAAGAGCAATCTTCACTTTTACCTATTGTTGAAAAAGCAAAAGAGTACACAGAGCTTATTCAAGAGATAGCAGATAATAAAGAGATGCTTGGTGACCCTGAGATGGATGAACTTGCCAAAGAAGAGTTAAAAGAACTTGAGCCTCGTATTCCTCTTATTGAAGATGAATTAAAAGGTCTGCTTGTTCCTCAAGATCCTAATGATGATAGAAATATCTTCTTAGAGATGCGTGCAGGTGCAGGTGGAGATGAGGCAGCAATCTTTGTTGGAAACCTTTTTACCGCGTATACACGTTATGCAGAACTTAAGGGATGGAACATTGAAATCATGTCAACTTCTGATGGTGACGCAGGTGGATTTAAAGAGGTCATTGCACTTATCAAAGGTGAAAAAGTTTATGCTTACTTAAAAAATGAAGCAGGAACACACCGTGTTCAACGTGTCCCACAAACAGAATCTCAAGGGCGCGTTCACACTTCAGCAATTACTGTTGCTATTATGCCAGAGGTGGATGATGTTGAGATTGAAATTAATGCAACGGATCTTAAAATTGATGTTATGCGTTCATCCGGATGTGGAGGTCAGTCTGTAAATACTACCGATTCAGCGGTTCGAATTACGCACCTACCAACAGGTCTCGTCGTCACCAATCAAGATCAAAAATCTCAGCATAAAAATAAAGACAAGGCAATGAAAGTTCTCAAAGCCCGTCTTTTTGATTTAGAGATGCAAGAGAAAATGGAAGCTGATGGTGCTGCACGTAAAGAACAGGTAGGAACAGGTGACCGTTCGGGTCGTATTAGAACCTACAACTACCCTCAAAATCGTATCTCTGATCATCGTATCAACTTAACACTTTACCGTCTTAATGAGATTCTTGGTGGTGGTCTTATGGACGAAATTGTTGAACCACTTCAAGCCCATTTTCAAGCTGAAAAAATCAAAGCAGCAGGATTATAAGACATAAATCTTAATCCATGCGCTAAGACTTCATTATCTAAAATACTCTTCTCTTCACAGATATAAATATTCGAAACTGCCGATTAATAAAATATAAGATGGAAAATGCTTATAGCCCAAGGAGAGAATAGAGTTTAATCATTTTGTTTTATTTATCGACAGTTTCGAATATTTATATCTGTACATTAGGGTTTTATATATACCCATCCTTCCTGAACACGTTCAATCATCTCAACAATTCCTGCAGTAACAATCTGTGTACCTTCTATTAGTTCGGATTTATCAATCTTTTTTGTCTTCATCGTATTTCCACAAGCAATAAACTCTACATTATATTGCATAAGAACCCTCACTCTCAGCGCGGTATCCTTGTTTTTTTTTAATAAGCCTCTTATTCCATGATAATAAGCTACTATACGCATCTCAACATTTTCAGGTCCGTAAGCCTTTAAGACATTATTGGCAGAACTTAATATATGATTTATCTCTTCTTCTGAGCTTCCTGTCATAGAAAAAATAACTTGGCGTGGTTCAATAAAGCTTGGAATAGGCTCTGCATAAACAGTATCTGCTGGTAATATCGTTGCGATTATTAAATACATAAATATTAATATCTGTTTCATCTTGTATCCTTATTCTGTACAATAATCTTATCTAGAAAATCATAAAAATCTTTTTGATTCCATGAACCAGGAATCTTCTTTATAAGCTTTATATCTGATGAAAAAAAGAGAAAGGAGGGTGTCATATCTACCTTTATTCCTAGAGGAACTACTTCTTTTGAAAGATTGATTTTAACGGGAATAAAATGCTTATGTATATACACTACCATCTTCTCATCATGAAAAACATTCTTTTCCATCTTAACACAATAGCGGCAACCATCTCTAATAATATCCACCATAATAATTTTATCTGTATTTTTCACCTCTTCAATAGCAACCTTCCAACTTCTCCACTGTACTTCTGCTGCATAAAGTAAAGAATCAAATGCACATAAAAAAAGTAGCCCCATTAAAATCTTCTTAACCATCACCTTGCCTTATTGAATCACAATTTTGCATTCATTTTAAAATACAAAACAGTAATACCGTATAGAAAAGTTATACTCCTAATCCCCTAGGACTAAGAGTATACTGTTTTTTCTGATTAAAAGAAGTAATTCACTTCAAAACGGTATTCATTATATGAGTTATAATCTTGATCTTGCCCCGGAGTTGTATCTGCATTAATCATAGCTGCACGAAGCTTTAACTCAAGGTTTGGAGCAGAAGCAAAGGTTTTAAATACATCTAAGTGAATGATATCTCTATCTGTTTTACTAATACCACCCGCTAAAAGCTTATCTTCATCATAATCCATAACAGCATAATCAAGTGCTCCACGAAGCCCTTCAACCATACCTGCTTTACCAAAGTCATATCCTGCTTTAATCATATACGATTTAGTATTTGCTTCCCAGTTGTATTGCGCCATAGAACGTGTATACCCACCTGTTGGGAAACCACGCCAAGGAGCAATAAGATCCGCATCATCATTAATAGCAGAATACCCTACCATAACACTACCTGCACCTTTTTTAAGTTTCAAACGTGCCATCCATGCACCACCATCTACACTTCCCGCATCATCATAACCATTTGCACTTCCACTCACTCCAGCTAAAGAACCATTAAGTGCTGCACCACCGATAGCTCCAGCACCTTCATCCATTTGGTAAAAATAACGTGCACCTGGTGTTAATGACCAGCCATCACCAAGTTTAATCTTATAATTAGCCTCAGCAATAATTGATGAGACAAAACCATCAATATACATACCATCAAGATTAAGTTTTAAACCCGCAATAGATTTGTTTTGTATAGTTGCAACCAGCATAGCAGGTTCAACATCTTCACCAGCTGCTAAAATATTAGTAACACTCAAGCCCTTATGTTTTCCAGCATCATCATTTTCATTAAAACCATCAACAGCAATAATACTGTGAAAATCACGGTGATCACGAAGTTTTTGTCTTGTAAAATACGCTAACCTTAGTTTTGTATCCGCAAGATCTTTACTTTCAATAGCATAACCCTCAAATGTATTTGGTATCATTTTGGTATCATTAGAGCGTAAAAGTGTACTCTCAAAAATTTGACGACCTACCTTAATATTACTTTTTGCAAATTTATATTCTAAATATGCAAGTGCAAGAACATCAATATGTGCACCACTTCCATCTGCTCTTGAGTAGGTATCTTTACCTGCCTTACCCGCATCAAAGGTTACTCCACCAGAAGTTTCAAGGTTATCTGTTGCAATCGTATGCGTTGTATACATACCCGCAGTTGCACCAAACCCATTTAAATAAGCTGTACTATAAATTAAACTACCACCAACACCCCATGAAGTGTTATCAGCTGTTTTACCTGCTCTATCCGCATTCCAATCCCAATGAAACATATTTGAGCGTAAACGACCATAAAGAACACCCTCTGCAAACATATCGGTAACGCTATTAACAGCCTTTGGCTTTATTTTATAAGTGATACTCATATTATTTTTCATATCACGTTTATCTGTACTTAAAGCACTTACTGAAGTCGTACCCACTAAACACGCGGCTGCTATTGCTGCTAATTTAATACTCTTATTCGTTTTCATTTATTACCCTTATTTCACTTTCAATAATAAGTCTGTATAATAACATGTAGTATTTGTTCTTATAACATACTTACAAACAGATGGTAGTTCGTGCTGCCATCACCCTAAACTGCATCAAATCATTCATACAGCCATCTATAAAACCTTACTCCCACAAAACAAGCCATTTAAGAGCAGGTTGTTCTACCTTTTTGTGGACATCCACAGTCATAATCAAGCAGAGTCACATTACTCTCATTACTAACGTCTACCACTCCCTTACGCTTAATATAATCACGCGTAATGTCATAAACAGCACGGATTTTATCTTCTTGCAGATTGTCTCCAGCATTTTGAAGATTTCCACCCCATGATGAAACACTATAAATACGGTTAGGATCAAGTGCTTTTCCACCAACTTTTATATTAGTGATACGCTTACCTGTTGCAGCTGCAACCGTAATATCATAGGTCATACCACCAAGACGACTCATATCTCCACCTTGTTGATAAAGAGGATTAGCATTAAATACATTATCCGCTATATCTTCAAGAAGACTTGCAATACGCTCTCCCTTTAGCTCAAAAGTATACACATTTGGATATGTAATTCCACACATCTCATAAACATTATCCATTAAGATATTACCACCTGCAAGAACTGTTGTTCCCCAACGGTAACCTGGAGTAAAAGAGATATCACATTTCATCTCATCCATAATAGCATCATTAATCAGCTGATCAAAGGTCTAATGAAAGGTATCACGTTTATATAAAAGACCCTTTGTTTTACCAAGAACCTCATTTAATTCTGTATCAAATGGAGCATACAGCTGTGCAACTAACTTTTCACCTTCAGGATCTGCTGGTATTATATTTGAAGCGATGGGAATGAGTTTGTACTCATAATCATTCACTTTTCCATTTTGTATATCAAGATCTAAACGTCCAATATACTTACCATGACTACCTGCAATAACAATGACCGTCTCATTAATCACAATAGGTTGTGGAGAAGGATCATGCGTATGCCCACTTAAAATAAAGTCAATTCCATTAACCTTACGTGCCACCTCTTGATCAACACTAAATCCATCATGAGACAAAACAACAACACAATCAACCTTATGTTTATTACGAAGTTCATCTACATACTCTTGAAGCGTATCTAAACGAAGCCCAAAACTCCAACCTTCTGTAAACTCTTTTGGATTTGCTGTTGATGTAAAAGGAAAAGATTGACCGATAATACCTATCTTCGCTCCTGCTCTTTCCTCAATAGTATAGGGTTCAAAGATTAACTCCTCAAATTCATCTGCAAAAGGATCATTACCCACAATATTTTGTGAAATAAATTTCGCATCTAACTTAGTAATAAGCTCTTGAACACGCTCTTTACCATAGGTAAACTCCCAGTGTCCTACCATTACATCTACACCCAGATAGTTTTGCGCCTTAACAATCGCTTCACCACGAGTCTTTAGTGCGACACCTGTACCCTGCCATGTGTCACCCGAGTCTAAGAATAACACATTTTGGGCACCACGCTGACGCTTAATCTCATTAATAAGTGTCTTCATATGCGAAATCCCACCCATTTTTCCAAACTTGTTTGCTAAGGCATCAAAGTCCATATAGGTATCAAAATATGCATCAAGCGAACTTGGCTCTAAGCCATAATATTTCGCAAAAGATTCACCACATAAAAAACCTGGTGTACCCACAAGGTTTGGAGCCGAAATTAGTGTTGAGGGCTCTCTCCAGTACAAAGGCTTAATATGGGCATGTAAATCACACATATGAAGCAGGGTCAACTTTCCTTTTGTATTAAAATCATATAAATCTTTAAGGCTTATTGCATCCAGACTTCTACCTGGAACAGCTGTAGCACAACCACCAGCAACGGTGATTAGCCCAAGAGCTGTTGCAATCTGCATAAAATCTCTTCTTGAAATATCCATACTATCTACCCCTTAACGCTTGAGACCAGGAATGGCGATCTCATTGCCTTTTGCTTTCTCTGTTATATACACCTCAAGTGCAACCATCTCTTCAGATCCAATAGGAAGTACTGCTAAAAGTGCATTTTTCATACAGCCTTGAAAACGTCTTTGAAGCGTACGTAAAGAAGACTTTGTCATACGATAAGCTGGCCATGTCGCAGCTGCTTTAACAGTTGGCGCACCTAAATCAGGAAGTGGCTGAGTACGTAAGATACCACCAATCACATCTTTAGAATGACAGCTTAAACATGAAAGCCCACGTCCGCCACGTTTTGTCTCATACACCTCTTTACCTAAAGCATATGCTTTTTTCATCTGTTTATTCGCAGTAACATCAATATTAATCTTCTCATCATTCGCAAGAGATTTAGCATACGCTGACATAGCAAACATATCTTTGCTTTTTAGCTTAAAAGGTTTATGCCCATTTTCAGCCATAAGCCCCTGAAGAACTTGATCTAACCCCACAACACGGTCAAATTTTTTAATATATCGAGGAAAGCCTGCGATATATCCGGGAAGCGTCTCTTCACTCTGGTTTAGAAATTTAGCAAGACCTTCATCTCCACCACCAAACTCTTAAAGATACTCATTTCCCTCTTCAACAAACATATCAGCAGGATTTGCCTCTAGCATCTCGGCATACATAGCACGATCAGCATCACTCATTGCAAATTGTTCACCACCAAAGACTAAGACAGCAGATGCCATTAATGAAATTATAATTTTATTCATCTCTTATCCTTTGGGTTTAATTTTTTTGCTTTTTTCTGTAACTTCGCCCTTATTATCTTTGAAAACTACTTTTAATTTTCCAGGACCTGTCACTTTAAAGTTAATTGTGAAAAGTGGATTAGTTGAAAGTGCTTCCCAAATAATCATTTTTGTTAATAATACATCATTGAAGAAGAACTTCACTTCTGTAATATACTCAGCTGGTGTATATTTTCCCGTTTTTTTATCTTTACGCATCCCTGTTTCCATTGGATGCATTACCATAAAATCTACTTTTACGATATCGCCTGTTTTATATTTTTTTGGTTTGATTTTAATCAATGATTTTCTTTTTCCCATGTCTAGCCTCTCTTATCTATTTTTTATTTTTTAACTCTGCGATCAACCGCATCCGCCGATAGTTACCTTAACGTTTTGTGAAGCACTTATAAAACTACCATCACTGAGTTCAACTAAGGCAACAACATCTTGAGTTCCACCCAGTTTAATACGTGTACCAAAAACTGCTTTTCCATTTGCAGGTGTTAAAAACACATTTGCACACCGGGCATTAAAATTCTTTTTAGCAAGAATATGGATAGCCTTAACATAATCTTTATCTGTCATAGGACTCTCAACTGTTACCTTCACTGGAACAACGGCTCCATTTTCAGCAATTTCAGGTGCCTTAAGCGCTACCTTACTTGAAACAGTCACTGATTTGCCTCCTGTAATAGCGGCAACTGCTGTTGTATAACTCATTGCATTTGGGCTTGTTGGCTTTTTATCGTCTGCCAATACTACTGATGGTACTACCGCTGACACAGCGACTGCTGCCCCAAATCCTTTTAAAAATGTTCTTCTTTGCATTTTTTCTCCTCTACTTTTTCTTAGATACAATATATGATGTTAACTCACAGACTTCTTTTTTACTAAACAGACCTGTTGTCAGATTAATTGTCATATGTGTGTTTGCATTATCAATACGTGCATCTGCTATTTTTTGATAAACCCATGCACTATTACGCACCTTTGTATCAATAAAATGCTTCTTATAATTGCTAAGATCTGGACCAATATTTCCCCCACCTTTTGCACCTTCTATATTGTGACAAGCAACACAGTTTCCGTACTGTTTTGCCTTACCCTTTGCATTCTTTTTGGCTAAGCCTTTAGGAAAAGGACCCTTTGCTTTTTTTCCATTTAGATTATGAAAAATAAACTTTCCACGTGCTATTGCCTCTGCATCAGTTGTAATACATCCTGCTGGCATCGTAAATGTTTTTGCCGGACCAAGTAAATCCTTTTGAATAATCTGCTTGGCTTCAGGTGTTTCTATCACACTTTTCAAATCAACAGCAAAAGAAGCAATTCCTGCCATCGCAACTAATGTAACTATCTTTATCATTGACACTCCTTCAAGTTATTTGAGTAATAGTAACAAGCTAGTGTAAAAATAGTGTAAAAATTACGAAAGAGTGATTGTTTTTGTATTAAGGGTTTAGTTTATAGCAAGAAGTCTTGCAGGAATAAAGTAGGAAAAGGTGCTTCCCTTGCCTACTTGAGAGCTAATTTTGAGGGTAATATTAGCTTCATCAATAATCTGTTTAACAATATTAAGACCAATACCAAAACCACCTTTTTCACTTTTTTCGCGGTAATATCTCTCAAAAATTCGCTGGGGGTTTTTTATTCCCACGCCTTCATCTTTAAAACTAAGCTTGCATCCGTTTTCAAAAGATTCCAAACTTACCTCTATTTTTGAGTTCTCATGAGAATATTTAATAGCATTAGATAGATTATTATCAATAATACGCTGTAGCTTTGTACTGTTAAACATAATATTTATCGTACAATCAATATTCAAGCTTATAGATATCTTCTTCATTCCCGCAACTTCATAAAAATATTCAATACGCTCTTGTAGATACTTATCCAGTACTATCTTCTGTACTTCAAACTCTCGACTCTGTTTTTTAATAAGGTAATCCATATCATTATAAATATTTGACAGCGTTTTGGTCGCTGCTTTTATGCGTTTAAGATATTTGCTTTCAGGATTCTTTCTATTAAAAAGATCAATATTAACATTAATAATACTCAGTGGCGTGTTAATTTCATGCATAGAGTCTTTTATAAACCTATCAAGTTTTTGATTAACCCTCTTAAAAGGCCGAGAAAACCGCTCTAAAAAAAAGAGGGAGAGTAAAAAAACAAAAATAATAATAGAAACAAGAATCATAACTACATTCTGATAAATGCTACTGTATGAAAGTTTATTTCCAACAATTAAATAACTGGCACTAAAATAACGATTTTGTGGCAAAGGCATAATATAATAAACATAAGAACCTTGGGTATGATAACCTGGAGAGAAGTCTTCCATAGGCTCTTCAATAAGGGTAAATAGTGGGTTAAAGTGATTCGTATACAGACCGGCTTGAAAAAGCTGAAAACGCGGAAAATTAAAGGTGGGTTCATCC
Source organism: Campylobacterales bacterium (assembly GCA_024280035.1). GTDB lineage: Bacteria > Campylobacterota > Campylobacteria > Campylobacterales > Sulfurimonadaceae. The sequence continues at coordinate 9,461 of JAJRQV010000098.1, read as the reverse complement.
CTTTGCCCAAAGGCTTCCATCTCATGGATTATTATTCTCGCATGCTGTTTTAATGCCAGTTCATTTTGCACCTGATAAACACTTTTCATATACACCATATAAACATACAAGGGGGCTAATAAGACAATAGCTACAAAAAGGGTATACAATAAGGCATTTTTAATGGCATAACTGGTCTCATTCACTCTTTTCCCCTTTATTAGGTATGATATATCCAATACCCCGTCGGTTTTCGATAAACTCTATAGGCACTTTTTTACGCAGATTGTTTACCTGAACACGGATATTAGCTGGATTAACATACTCTCCCCATATCTCATCGCAAAATATCTCTGTTGAAACGACTTGGTTTTTATATTTTAATAACACTTCTAATAAATCACCTTCAGTTTTACTAAGATCGACTTCTTTTTTATTATAAATCAGACTAAAGTGCGTAGTATCATATTCTAAACCTTTCGCTAGGGTAACAATAGATTCATTATCATGGTAACAACTCTTTATAACCTGTTCTATTCGTAACTGTAGCTCCATAAGATCAAATGGTTTTCGAATATAATCACAGCATCCTGCATTATATCCCTCTTTAAAATCACCCATATCAGTTAAGGAGGTTTGAAATATTGCAGATATTCCAATACCCTCTTTACGAAGATCACTTAAGAGTTCAAAACCATTACGCCCCGGTACACTGACATCTAAGAGTAAAAGATCATATGCCGTCTCAAATACAGCATCATAAGCCTCTTCGCTGGAAGTAAAACCATCAACCTCATAACCAATATCATTTAAAAATTCTTCTATACTAATACGGAGGGTATATTCATCTTCTAAAAGCAGTATTTTCATCTAATTTCTCCATCAATATGGCGTGCTATATTGTAATTAAGAATCATGCCTATAAGTTCCTCTTTTGAGTATTCATTAAGCCTATCTCGTGCCTCATCCATAAATAGCTCTTTATCTTCAGGAGCCACTACATCTTTTAAATATAACAACTCTTTATCATAACGGCTTTTATATCCCAGAGCATCACTATATTTATGTTTAGTAATCTCATACAGTTCACTTCTTGTAAAATTAATCATAAATGAGAGTTTGTCATCTTTTGAAGCAAAGTAATTAAGTCTTTCTTTGGGCATAACCATAACAAAAGCACCTATTTGTTCTCCAATACCATTAATCATAGGTTCATAAAAAAAATACTTTTTATTAAGTTTTGAAATTTTATTCTTACGCAACTTGTTCATATCTAACGCTTCCAAGTCATTAAGATATATAGAGCTGTAATGACGGTTGGCAATAATATAGTCTTTGCCTACAAAGGGGTTATCTTGCATAAAAATAGAGATACCATAAAAACGTTCATCCATTAAAATATAAAGCTCTACACCCATCTGTCGAAAGTATTTTGTTGTATTTTCAAAAAACTGCAGTACCTCAACAAAACCAAGCATCTTATCATCTTTGTAGATGGGAACCGTTGCTTTAATACCTAAACGCCGTCCTACTTCAATAGCTGAACGAGGTTTTTTATTCTTTTGAAAGTATTGCAGGTCTGGTCTGTATTCATCAATAGGCATGCCTGCAAAAGTATTATCCCAACTACGTGCAAAAATAAGATAATCATCAGTAATAATTTGTGTACGGATAATGGCATGGGTATATTGTTCGATAGAAAACATTAATTCTGAAAGAATTCGATACCCTCTCTCTTCATCATCATCTTCCATTGATGCTATTAAGGAGTCGTTTCTAGATAAAAGAAGAGCATATCGAAGAGAGTTCTCTTTTTCTTTGGCTATTTCTGCACGAAGTAGTACTGAGAACTGATCACTTATTTTTTTAACAGAGATATCACTCACTTGTTCTTTTAATTGAAAATAGAGAATCAGTAGAAATACAACAGGAATAATAAAGAGGATAAAAACAATTTTTTTATTAATCATATTCTTTTTATTAATCATAACATCTTTTATTCATATTTTGTCTTGGTGTATAAATATTTATGATATCAGCAAGGAAATTACTCTCCTATTGCTTCTATCAGAATATTTTCAAAATCTGTTTGTGCTTTCATCAACTCTTTTTTGGCATTCTCATCTACCACACGTGCACTGCTCATCCAGTTATATACACTAGGAAAAGCCATAACAACCTTGTTTTTATCTTTTTCTTTGTACAGTATCATGGTACAAGGAGCAAAGGCTGAAGCTTGAGGACGCGTTTTTGCTACCGCATGGATAACTTTTAGTTTACAAATTGAGTAGGTCTCAAAAAAATCAAAAGGGCTCTGAATACTTCCATCTTGAGTTAAGACACTGTTATAATCAGCATGTGCAGCAACAACAAAACCTACGGGTTTAAACTCTGCTTCGAGTGTCATTATTAACTCTTCTTTTATATCTTCCCACTCATCATCTTCAATCTCCATCTCATGTAAAGAGAGAAGTTTTCCTTCTGTTGGAAGAGGATTATCAGACTCTAAGTCTATCTTTGCATCAGGAAGGGCTCTCTTAATAGACGCCATTAATTTTGTCTCAATATCAACTAAGATAGGCTCAACTTCTTTAAGACCTAAGATTTTTGATTGTGCCTTAGATGTTAAAATAGAAACATAAAGTACTTTATCTCCAATTCTTTGATAAACACCCACTCCCATTGGAGAAAAAACTCCTGCATTGGGTATTTTTTTAACCAGTTTTGCACTCAACTCATCATGATAAATAGTCATCAAATGAAAAATATCAAAATCACTTTTTTTAAACTGTATCTTAAAAGGTTTTGTCATATCCGTATCTGCCGAAATAGAAAAACCATCTTTTTGTAATTGATTGACTATACGTGCAGGAATCTCGTTTTTATCACTGTTTTCAATTGAAAATAGATGTAAATCACCTTTTATATTTTGGGCACTCAGACTCTGTGTAAATCCAAATAAACCTACTATTATACATGCTACATAAACTACTTTTTTCAAACCTCTCATCTTCTCTCCTTTATATGATTTTATTTTCCGATGGGGATATATGCATACCCCTCACCCTGTTTGTCTATTAAACCTACAGTTGATGTAGGCACCATTTTCACAAAACTGTAAATATCTTTCTCTTTTAACCCCCGTCGTGTAAGCCCCGCCTTACACATTAAAAATTCAGCCTCATACAAGTCAGCCACCAAGGCTATCCTCTTAGCTATATTCTTATGAGTTTTCATTAATATTGCATCTTGTTTTATAAGTTTGTTATCCGGAGTTTTTATAAAAAACTTATATGCTCCACCATGAATAACAACCGCAACACTCAACTCTTTTAGACTTCCTTCATAATGTGTCTTATGAAAAGCAATTCCCTTAAGTACATTTCTTTCAAAGACTTCAATATCACTTGTTGTAAGGTCAAATACAACTTTGACAACACTCTCATCCGCTTGTAACATCTGCATAAACATAAATAATAAGATAATTGTTTTCATCTCTTATCTCCTTAGTGATATTTACGGAGTTTATCATTGGAATGTAAAAATAGTGTAAATTCATATAAATTTTCTAAAACACTTAGATATAATGAAGAAAGATTTATTTCAAGGACTTTTAATATGAAACTATTAATCTTACCGTTTCTTCTCGTATCGGCACTTCTGGCTGAGAATGTTACTTTTGGGAAGGTACAAAAGGTTTTCTCATGGGATACACTTAATATTCGCAAAAATGCCGATTATACATCAGAAAAAATAGGTCAGATACCTTTTGATGCTAGCTGTATTGTAAACCATGGTTGTGGAAAAAACATTGACTTTGAGGCTATGGGCAATATGCAAGAAGAAGAGATTAAAGCTTTTTTGGCCCAGTCCAAAGAAGAGTGGTGTTATATTGAGTATGATGGGGACTCAGGTTGGGTAAACAGTTATTATTTAACGAAGTCTGATATGCAGTGTCAATAGAAGTTCACAGACTTCTATTTTTCCATTTATTACTTTGTTTATTTTCTAACTCTTTATAAAAGTTTTTCAAAAGAACTTTTCCCTCTTTTCCAATCACTCCCTTAAACACTTTTCTATCACCAACAGGTGCACGAAATTCTCCATTAATATTTTCTTTTGAAGATTGTATAAAAGCATACAAAGGAAAGTCTCTTTGAGCAATCATACAGTTTATATACTCTTTACCTGAAGGAGCATCATCAACTGTTTGTGAGAGACATTGCATAACAAAGGTCTCTTTTGTTTTAAAACTGAGAGTAGCACCAATAAAACGTTCTTGAGGTTTTTTATAGGTATGTTCAAAAATAAAACCTTGAACTAAGGCAGAAGCATAATTAAAACCCACACAATACTTAACATCTAGTCCCCCTTCTTTCATCTTTCCAAGCTCTAAACAATCCATCTTCTGATTAATAAAACTGTCTTGCATAAAAATATAATCATCACTGGTATAGGTGATGTAATCACCCTTTTGCACAGGGCTACATCCAATAAAAAAAACACTCATTAAAAACATATAAATATATTTCATTAAAACTCCATATTATATTTTGTTATAGAATTGTACTGCATCACTTAGATATCTGCAAACTAAAGAATTTAAAAAGAAGATAGGAAAACTACTCTTGTGCTTTTAAGTCTGCATATAAACTCGTACAAGCATTTACATCTGCTCTACTGGGCTGTGTTCGTACTGACAGATAGGTCACCGTACCATCTGAGCGTAGCCGTCGCATTACTGTAGCATAAACCCAATATGAACCCCTATCTTTCCTTAGATTTTTAACTATACCTGTCCAAAAACCCTTACTTTGAATATCATCCCATAAGCCTTTAAAAGCGATACGAGGCATATCGGGGTGGCGAACAATATTATGAGCTTCACCCATAAGCTCTTCTCTTGTGTACCCTGCTATCTCACAAAAAATATCATTTGCATAAAGAATCATTCCTTTCTCATCTGTTTCACTTAAAATATAAGCATCATTAGGAAAGAACCACTCATCACTCTTTGCATCTTTATAAATATTACTCATTATAAACTCCGTTATTTAATAGCTAATAAACTATAACCACAAAAAATATAAATAAGGTTTAAAGAATTTACTTAGTAATAATTAGGAACATCATATCCTTATTCAAAAGGTTTCTTTAAATCTCTCTCTATAGCACCAGGAACAGTGGCAATTCTCATAAATTGACCCATACTTAACTGAGGATAAGACACCGCAAGATAGAATTTAGGTGCCATTATACGAGCTTCATTATTATTAATCAAAATAGTATACGGTAGTAAACCTGCTTTATCTATACCTATCTTTTCAGGAAATTTAGTCGTACGACGAGATAATTTATATCCAAGAAGGTATTTCCCCTCAGCAAGTTTTAGTGTAAAGAGTAAAGCCTTTCCTTTCTGATACTCCTGTGCTTTTTTAAGAAGTTGCTATGTAGGACCTTCCCCAATAATTGTTGTATCTTGGTAATATGGCATTGAAACCATAAAGTGATAATTAGACAGACCTCTGTAACTCCATCTATCTTCAGATTCTCTTAGATTCGTAAAGGTAGACATTAATTTCTTTTTCAACTTTAACATTTCAGAATAATTTATATCTTGTTGCATAAAAGCTTTTCCAAAATAGACAGGATTAGCAATAGAAATCTGACTGTTTTTACCATCTATTAAAACACGACCCAATGCAGCAAAACCGCGGTTTGGTCTATTTGCCATTGCTCTTAAGACGTTATTTGTAAAAACAACAGTTTCAAGCTTATGCTTTTTATTAATTTGGTAAGTTCCAAGAACCTCAAAACCAGCGGCAGTTAATTTAGCACTTACCTCTTCTGCAGAGCTCATACTACCTATTAAATAGGCTGAAACAACCTTTGGAGCATTCTCTTCTCCTGTACCCGTAGACTTTGTACTACAGGCACTAAATAAAATTGCCATTGCAATCATTATATAACTTAGAATTTTTTTACTAACTGGCATTTACGCCTCCGTATCTTAATTTTCTTCTCATAATTGTAATTTTGCCCCTAGACCTGTCATTATATCAATAATTTGTTTATCTAAGGTACGAATTGATTTAACTTGTTCAAGATCTGTAATTCCCGCGACACTAATCCAGTTTTCTAGATATGCCATACCAATATGCATAATATTTTTATCTTTTTCTATATACATATACATTGAACATGGGGCAAAAATACCCGCTTGAGCATTTCCAGCATTAAAAACTGTGTAAGAGAAGTGAAAATGACATATTGCGTACACAAAATAAGCATCATACTTAGAAAAATCAACCTGCATATCTGCATACACTTCAGAATAGTTTTTAAAATCAACGATAATGTATTTATTATCATCAAAGGCTTCTTCAAACTTCTCTTGAAAATCTTCAATAAAGTCTAATATATTATCAGAACGCTCAAACTCTAGTTCAAACTCCATTAATTTAGTAGAAGGAAGTTTATCAAAGGTGACAACCTCATGCTTTCCTCTAATCTCACTGTCTAACACTTTTTGTAAAGGTTCAAACATCTTAATAAAGTCTGTTCGTACACGCTTATTATTTACTCCCGTAATATCAAGCATTACCCTAGGGTTAAGATAACCCACCCGTGTAATATCTTCACTTTTATATTTATAAATAAGTAAATTAAAAGGAGAAAAAGCACCCAATCGAGGCTCTTTTAATAAGAGTGGACGTAATGCCTTATCATTACTTATTGAAAAAAATCCTAAATTATCTAAAGTCTCTTTATAGCCTTTTTCATTAGAATACTTTTGAGCGTAAGCCTCATTAATTCTTTCATAAGGATCAGAAAGAATAAAACCAATATTCTCAATCTTTTCGTCCACCATTGTATTATAAGCACCTTCTTTATCACCTGTCGCCGCATTAAAATAGATACCATCTTGTGCCAACAATGTGCTCGTAGTTAATAATGTTATGACTAAACAATTAATAATTTTACTAAACATATTTTTCCTTTTATAAGCCACCCTGAGCTTAATATGAATCCCTACAGTGTAACATAGCCGATATAAACGTATTTAAAAAATTGATTGATAGTAAATTATTGTAAAACATCTGCTTATATATGAAACATACGAATAATAATGAGATTTTGGAATAAGTAAGCATTATCAACAGATTTAGCCAGTTGAATAGATTTAAATTAGAGTGAAAAGTTAAAATGAAGTTCTATAAAAGAGTTCTTTACCACCCGAAGGTAGTAAAGAGAAGAGGTTTAACTAAACTTTAGAAAGTGTAGTTAATAGCTGCAGAAAGACCAATTTGATCATTTGTAGCTGTAGTTGTTGCACCTGCAGTAAATGGAGTCGTATTAACTGTACGATCTCCGCTTACACCATAAGTAAATGCTGCATCAAGACCAACATTTTTAGTAAACTGGTAACCCGCACCAATAGTATAATGTCTTTGTGTAATTGCGGGGAACATACCTTGATTTAGTAGGTTCAGACGAGTATCTGCACTGTCTTTAATTGGGTCTTTACCGTAGTTAAAACCAGCTCTTAAAGTTAAGTCATCCATTCTGTACTCACCACCTAGAGCGTAAACACTTTGATTTTCCCAACCGAAGTCAGAATAACCACGAGCAGATCCCCAACGAATATTCCTCCAGTCAAAAGTAAGAGAAATATCGCCTTGAGTCCAATCAACACCTAAAGCATATTCAGCTGGTTGAGTAAGTTTATTACTTAATTCTGCTGCACCTACATAACCAAATTCACGACCTAACGTAGTAATCTGATCCTTATATTCCATTGCAATTTCAGAGTGGTAAACAGCACCAAAAGTAAGACCCATATCTGGAAGCTCGTATGCAGCACCAAGTTCAAGACCTACACCAAAACTTGATGAAGAACCATTTCCTACATCATGCTGCGTACCAAGAGGAGCTCCTGTAGCAGGATCAAAGTCTGGCATATCTAAAGACATGTCTAATGAACCATACATCATTACTGGAGCAATACCTACTGACCAGTTGTCTTGCCCGTAAGCAATCGGAACAGAGAACTTAAGTAATAAAAGGTTTGTTCTCATTGAATACATATTTGGACCAGTTGCTGCCATATCTGTTGCACCTGTTGAACGGTAATCAACACCCATACCTGCTGAACCAAACATAGATGCACCAATAGTTAAACCATTATCAAGGCTTTCTGTTAATGCTACATATGGAATAACATTATGCTTAGCATCACTTTGGTATGTAGTACCACCTGTTTCAACTTCAACATCTGGACGGAAATAAGTACCACCGAAAGCAAAAGAAGTGCCCTTAGATTTAGTAATTAGAGCAGGATTCGCTGTAGCAGACTCAGCACCATTAAAGTGAGCAACACCCGTTCCACCCATTGCGCGTGATTTAGCACCAAGACCGATTAGGTTATCACCATTTGTTGCGAATGCAGAAGTTGCACCCATTGCCATTGCAGCTACTAGAGCTAATTTAATTGTTTTTGTCATCTATTCTCCTAAGAATTAAAAAGTTTGTAAAAAAGAGCGAGAGGGCCAATCCCCCAAACAAGCTATCTTTTCGATTGCAAGCATTATAGGAGAGATAAAATAAAGCAAGTCTTAAACAAAAATTAAGATTAATAATATGAACTTATACAATTACACTCTAAAACTAATAATACGGGATATATAATTAATATTATTAGTATAGTTTATCAAATTAAGCAAAAATAGCACTATTTTAACGCTTTCTGTTATAAATACTACTCATATGACATATTTACTGAGAGATACAGATTAATAGATAAAGTGAGTTATTTGTTACATTATGCAACATATTTATACATCAAGTCCCACAATAAAGCAAATTCCAAGAAATTTAACACAATCTTTACACTTTGAGTTTTAAAGATTAAAAGCCAATAAATGTACAAAACCCTTAATTTTAATATCTAATATTTTTAAAGTATCTAAAAATATTATTTCCAATAAATACAATCAAGATGAAAAAAACAAACTACTAACATATATAAGCCCTTTAATCACCAATCGATTACAACGATGAATAACTCCTTACCAGGAGTTAAAAACTTCTACTAAAAAAACCTCGATAGAGGTTTTCAATCGGACTCATCGATTGGGATAAAAGAACAGAGTAAGAGCAAGTTATCCACAGATTAAACAGATTAAGCCAATTAAAGAGCAAAGCAAAGAAGAATCCATTAAATACGCTTAATCTGTGGATAAAAAAGACAGTACATAAAAACAATACCTTAGCAAATAAGGTACTAACCCTATACACGGGGTCACAGCTTAAGTTAAACAACCCAGTTGCCAACTCCATCAAAGATCAAGAGCAAGTTATCCACAGAACCTCATAAATAATTACCCCAAAGGGTGATTATTTCTAAGTAAAATAAATAAATAGGTAGTAGGTTGACGACTGTCTTTTTAAAAGGCATGAATAAGTTAGTTATTTAAATTAAG
>JAJRQV010000097.1 GCA_024280035.1 Campylobacterales bacterium | reverse complement strand
TTTATTATAAAGCAATGTTTGAACAAGATTTTAGTCCGATGTTTCGTATAAAAGATGATTATTTTATAGATGCTAACGAGGCAGTAGTTAAACTCTTTAACCTGAGTTCAAAAGATGATTTCCTTAATAAAAGTCCCCTTGCATTTTCACCTAAATATCAACGAGATGGAGTTTTAAGTTCTGTACGTAAAAAAGAGATTTTTGAAGCATTAAAACAGAAAGATATTGTTGTTTTTAAATGGACACATGAAAAAAAAGATAAAGAGATTTTTGATGTTGAAGTGCGTTTAAGTCACATTAAAATAGATGAAAATGAATTTGTTATTGCTTATTTGCGAGATATTACCCAAGAATTAAAAGAACAAAGAGAACTGATTAGACTTAAAGAGCGTTACGAGTTAGCTATTGAAGGTTCAGATGAAGGCTTATGGGACTGGGATATTATTACTGGGGAATTGTACCTTTCTAAGAAATGGAAAGAGATGTTGGGTTATGCTGAAGATGAGTTAGCTAATGATTTTTCATCATGGGAAAAACAGGTTCACCCTGAAGATTTTAAACGTGTTATGAAACTGGTTGATGAACATTTTAAGCATAAAAACAAGGGCATAGACCTTATTATTAGAATGCGGCACAAAGAGGGTCATTATAAATGGATTCATGATAAAGGAAAAGCTCTTTTTAATAAAGAAGGAGAGCCCTACCGTATGGTTGGTTTTCATTCAGATGTGGATGAAATTATGAAGAATAAAGAGCGTTTCTTACTTCTAGAAAAAGCTTATGAAAATACCAATGATTCAATCTTAATTATTGATGCAAAAACAGCAAAAATCATTGATTGTAACAGTGTGACAACACGTCAACTTGGTTATACACATAAAGAAGTGCTGTCCAAATATATTTGGGAACTCAAAGAGAAAAGCTTTCATCTAAGTCAATGGCATAAAACTGTGCAGAAGATAAGTGAAAAGGGAAGTTATTTAATAAAAGCAAAGCATAAAAGAAAAGATGGCTCTTTTTTCCCTGTTCAGATGCATACGGTTGCGATTAATTTTGAAGATGATACTTATATCATCTCAACCATTAGGGATTTAACTATAGAAGAGGCTTTTAAAGAGGACCTTGTAAAACAAAAGGTTTTTTTAGATGCTATTTTAGACAATATTAGTGATGGGATTGTTTCGTGTGATGCTGATGGAAACTTAAAATATTTTAATCGTGCCTTACGCGAGTTACATGGTGTTGGGCAAAAAGATTTACCCGCATCACAGTGGGCACAATATTATGACTTATATCATGCTGATGGTAAAACCTTAATGAAAGTAGAAGAGATTCCTCTGTTTATTGCCTTAAAAGAGGGTAGGGCTGATAATATTGAGATGGTGGTGGCTACTAAGCATGCTGAACCTAAAATTATTATTGCGAATGGGCAACGTATGGTCAGTAAGGAGGGTGAATCCTTAGGGGCTGTTGTTTCTATGCATGATATAACACAAAGAAAAAAAGCTATTCGTAAAGCAGAAGAAGCGAGTGCTTCAAAATCTATCTTTCTTGCTAATATGTCGCATGAAATTCGCACCCCTATGAATGCTATTTTAGGTTTTGCTGACCTTTTGGCTAAAAGTGATTTAGAAAGTGTGCAAAAAGAGTATATTAATACCATTTACAGTAGTGCCCGCAGTCTTTTGGATCTTATTAATGATATTTTAGACCTTTCAAAAATTGAGTCTGGTAAACTTGAATTTAGTAAAGAAAGAGTTAATTTAGCACAACTACTTAAGGAACTTCATGATATTTTTCGTTTAAAGCTGGAAGAAAAAGATCTCTATTTTAAGATTGAATGTGCACCAGATTTAACTATTATAAGTGATGAAACGCGTTTAAAACAGATTTTACTTAATATTATTGGTAATGCGGTTAAATTTACGGACAGTGGTGGAATTAAAATTGAAGTATATCTTAGTCTAGACAAAGAACTGTTTATTGAAGTCAAAGATACAGGTATTGGTGTTGATGAGAGTCAAAGAGAACGTATCTTTAATACCTTTGAGCAACAAAAAGACCAAGAATATCGTACCTATGGAGGGACAGGTCTTGGTTTAAGTATTAGTAAACAGTTATGTCTGTTAATGGATGGAAATATTCGTGTTGATGCGTATGAAAAAGAGGGTTCAAATTTCATTATTAGTTTTAAAAATGTTGAGTTAATTGAAGAGCAAGTAAAAACAAATAATGAGAAAACTAAAGTGCAGGTTTTAAAAGATATGTTGATTTTGATTGTGGATGATATTATGACAAACCGATTGCTTATTGAAGCCTACTTAGAAGGTACTCATGTTCAGACTCTGCAAGCTTCTAATGGTAAAGAAGCAGTTGAAATGACAATTAAGTATAAACCTGATCTGGTTTTAATGGATATTAAGATGCCTGTGATGAATGGGATAGAAGCAACAAAAATTTTAAAAGCAAACCCATTAACAAAAGATATTCCTATTTCTGCCTTAACCGCAGACATTGTGGATAAAGAGAGAAAAAATATTTTGGCTGAAGGTTTTGATCTGTGTTTAACTAAACCGATTTCTCAAGAAGAACTTTTTGAGGGAATCGAATACTTGTTCAAGTCTTAATGATTTAAATCGTGTTTGTATAAGTATGACTTTTTAAGTGAAAAAAGCTAATATGTCATAATTAAAATTACAAGGGTATATTTTATACCCGTAAGGCATTAAAGTGGAACTTATAGATACCGTTTGTACATATTGTGGAGTAGGGTGTGATATTGTTGGGCATGTTGAAGATAATAAGATTCACAAAATTTCTGCCAATAAAGATGGTGTGGTTTCTCAGGGTAAACTCTGTATTAAAGGGAAGTTAGGCTTTGATTTTGTGCAGAGTCCTAACCGTATTAGAACACCACGTATTCGAAAAAGTTTTGTAGATAAAAACCCTCAAATTTGTTCAGAATATGAAAAAGAGTTTTTCGATTTTGATGAGATATGGTATGAAACTAATTTAGAAACAGCAACATCAATTTCTGCTAAAAAGATGTTAGAAATAAAAGAGAAATATGGACGTCATAGTCTCTGTTCAATTGGTGGAGCACGTACTTCTTGTGAGTCTGCATTTTTGTTTCAAAAGTACACACGTCATACCTTAAATTCTCCACATGTAGATAATTGTGCTCGTGTATGTCACTCTCCTTCTCTTAAGGGGATGCGTACAACAATGGGTGAGGGTGCAGCAACAAATCCTTATGATGATATTTATCATACTGAATTTATTATTGTTATGGGTTCTAATACAACTGAGGCACACCCTATTGTTGCCAACCGTATTATTGATGTAGCCCAAACGCATGATAACCTTGCAGTCATTGATGTACGTCGCATTAAATTGGGTAAGTTTGCAAAATACCAAGCAGTAATTCCTCATGAGGCGAACTTACTGGTTTTAAATATGATGGCGTATGTTATCTTGAATGAAGAACTTTATAATGAAGACTTTATTAACACCCGTACCAAGTTTTTTGAAAATTACAAAGACAAAATTCTAAATGACCCTTATGCTAATCCTAAGTTTATGGAGACACTTCCCGGTTATGAAGACCTAGCGAAGATGATTCCTAAAATTGCTAGAGAATATGCACTTAAAAAATCGATGATTTTTTGGGGTCTTGGCATTACAGAACATTTAGATGGTTCAAAAGCGGTTATGGCAATTACTCACCTTTCATTCTTAACAGGAAATGTTGGTAAACAAGGTGCTGGGCTTATGCCTTTACGTGGGCAAAATAATGTTCAAGGGGCTTGTGATATGGGAGTACTTCCTTATTATGATCCCGATTACCAAGAACCAAAAGAAGTAGGTTTAATGACGCCTCAACTCATTGATGAGATGATTAAAGGAAAGGTTAAATCACTTCATAATATGGGTGAAGATATTACGCACATCCATCCAAATCTTAATAAGGTGCATAAGGGGATTGCAGAACTTGAGTTTATTTTAGTTCAAGAAGTGATTATGAATGATATCGCATCTAAGGCAGATATTGTTATTGGTGTTAAGTCAGCTTATGAAAAAACTGGAGTTTATGTAAATGCTATGCGTAGACTTCACCTTTCTCAACCGCTTGTTCAAACAGACTTACCTGATGATTGGGAAGTTATTCAGATGATTGAAAATAAACTGGGAGGAACGTATAATTACAAAGACTCTTCGGAGGTATGGGATGAGGTCAGAGAAGTTGCACACAGACGTTTTTCTGGCGCTTCGTACCAAAGACTTGAACGTCATAGAAAACGTGGGCTTCAGTGGCCAGTATATATTGAAGACACGCCTGTTCTTCACCTTCTTGATTTTAGAACAGATGATGGGCTTGGGCACTTCCATTACCATCAATATGCAGAACGTGGGCAGATTTTTGAGTTAAAAACAAATAAAAAAGTTTCACATTATCACCTTACAACTGGACGTGCCTTACCGCATTATAATAATGAGCACAAACTAAACAGAGTCCAAAACTTCTGTCTAAACATGAAGAAGATATCTTATTAGTCAGTATTGAAGATGAAGATAAGTTTCCAAAAGGAAGGGTAATTCTTAAAACAGAACATGGAAAAACCGCCTCTTTAAAAGTAAAATTTACACAAGGGGTAAAACCCGGGACCCTGTTTACTACCTTTCATCACAACAACTCAAAGATAAACTACATTTTTGGAGATAGAAAAGATGACCTGATTTTAACGGCAGCATTTAAGTCAGTAGAAGTTGAGGTTATTTCAGCATAATTTTATTTTGCAAAATTGGAAAAGAGGACGGCTTCGCCTAAGAGGAGATAAGATGAAATTTTTATATTACAAGAATACTTCTTTTCCCTCATTAACTTTTCTTTTTATACCCTCTTCTTCCCATTCCCCCATCACCTTGTTGCAAAGCCAAATATGAGTCGAGCACTTGGCGATATTGCAGAAGAGAAAGCCTGCCTTTACCTTAGGGACTTGGGTTTTCAAATTATAGAACGTAACTACACACTTAGAGGTGGTGAGATAGATATTATCGCCATTAAAGATGAGGTTTTACATTTTATTGAAGTTAAATCGGGTTCATCGTATGACCCCCTCTATAATATAACGCCTAAAAAACTTCAGTTTGTTATTAATACTGCACAAAGATTTATGCAAAAAAAGAGGCTCAATATGGCTTTTCAAATTGATGGGGTGAGTGTTCAAGATAATGTTTGTAGATTAGTTGAGAATATTACGCTTTAGTGAGCAGTTTTCTTAAATAAGACAATATTAGTCTGAATTATAAAAGTAATAAATTCTTTGTAAGACTTTATAAAGAATATCATCGCTATAATACTTCTAATTAAACTAAAACAAGGAAATAAAGATGGCAAAATACATCGAACTTACGGCTGCAAGCATTGAAGAAACAATTAAAGAAGGTGTTGCGTTAGTAGACTTTTGGGCACCATGGTGTGGACCATGTCGTATGATTGCTCCAGTAATTGAAGAATTAGCTGAAGATTATGACGGAAAAGCAAAAATCTGTAAGGTAAACACAGATGAAGAACAAGATATCGCTATTAAATACGGTATTCGTTCAATCCCAACAATCATTCTTTTCAAAGATGGTGAAGTTGTTGAGCAAATGGTGGGTGCTGCTTCTAAACAAGCATTCGAAGAAAAACTTAACGCTCTTTTAGCATAATTTAATGGCACGACGAGGTAGCGGCCTATTCTCGGTCGGTACACTTCTCGCCTCTTTTTTTGGCGCAGGCATGATTGCGATTGCCTTCGCTTACTTCAACTACAAATTCCAAGAATACAAATTTATTGATTTCAACAAATGGCTTGTGTATGAACAGGGCAAGATTTTCACCCCTGATGAAGAGAAATATCTTGTGGTTTTTTATAGTTCCAAAAAAGCAGGAACGGTAAAAAATCTCAATAAACTTCGACCTGCCTATAAGATACTTGCGATTGATTATTATCAACAAGATTTTCCTAGTAATGAACATGTGACTTATGTTCGTGCTGGAACAGATACAATCTTGAAAATAATTCAACGTTTTAACATATATAAAACCCCTTCTGTCTTTATTATTAAGAAATTTAAAGAGGGTCTTTATAAACAAGATAGTATCATTGCAGAATTAGATACAATTAATGAAATGCCTAGTGATTTATAACTCAATACCCTCCATAGATTAAGCCGATTAAACGGATAAAAAAATCAGCTAAATCAGCTTAATCTATGGACGATAAATAATAAGGAACAACATGTTAGATTTAGCAATTATTGGTGGTGGTCCAGCAGGGCTTACAGCGGGAATGTACGCAACACGTGGTGGTTTAGCCAATGTAACAATGTTTGAAAAAGGAATGCCTGGTGGTCAAATTACAGGTTCTTCTGAAATTGAAAACTATCCTGGTGTAACAGGAGAAATTACAGGTATGGATTTAATGATGCCATGGCCTGAACAGTGTCAACGTTTTGGACTTAAACACTCGATGGTTGAAGTAACACGTGTTGAGCTTAAAGATGATGGAAACTTTACTATTTATAAGGGTGATGGAACTACAGAAGATGCGATGTCTGTTATTGTATGTACCGGTTCTACTCCTAAGCGTGCAGGTTTTAAAGGTGAAGATGAACTGTTTGGAAAGGGTGTATCGACTTGTGCCACCTGTGATGGTTTCTTTTATAAGAACAAAGAAGTTGCTGTAATTGGTGGTGGTGATACTGCTCTTGAAGAGGCATTTTACCTTTCAAATATCTGTTCTAAGGTTTATTTAGTACATCGACGTGATACTTTTCGTTCGGCTCCAAACACAGTTAAACGTCTTAAAGAGACAGAAAATATTGAACTGATTTTAAATACCACAATTATTGAAGCTTATGGTGATGTAATGGGTGTGACAGGGCTTAAGGTGATGACTCCAGAAGGTGAGCGTGACTTAAAAGTTCCGGGAATTTTTACCTTTGTGGGTATGAATGTTAATAATGGTATTTTAATGGATGAAAAGGGTGAGAATGCGATTTGTGCCTTAAGTGCCTCAGGTAATGTGATTGTAGATTTAAAAATGCAGACAAATATTCCTGGTCTTTATGCAGCAGGCGACCTTAGAATAGATGCTCCTAAACAAGTTGTTAGTGCGGCAGGAGATGGTGCAGTGGCGGGTGTTAATGTAATTACGTATATAGATGAAAAACTTAATAGCTAGTTTTTTTTGAAAAATTTATGCAAAAACAGTAAACGATATCTTGAATTAAGAAATGTACATGCAATGTATTTTTCGAGTAAAATAATTTGATAGAAACGAACGAAAGAGAGAGCTTTTATGATTAAAGTTGGTGTATATGGTGGAACAGGTCGTGTGGGTAAACTTCTTTTAGAAGACCTGAAAACAGAAGAGACATTAACACTTTCAGCAGTGTATGTTCGTAATAAACTGGATTTTGCAATTGATCCCAGTGCTTTAGTGACGAATGATTTAGAAACTTTTTTAAAGGCATGTGATGTTATTATTGATTTCTCTTTGCCTGATGCAACACAAGCCTTATTAGAAAAAGCATTAGAAAACCCAAAACCACTTGTTATTGCAACAACAGGTTTAGAACTCCATCAATTTAACCTGATGAAAGATGCCAGTGAAAAGATGCCAATTCTTTACGCAACTAATATGTCTTTAGGTGTTGCAGTGCTTTCTAAATTAGTTGAACAAGCCTCACGTGTACTTGAAGGTTTTGATATTGAAGTAGTTGAAATGCACCACAAACATAAAAAAGATGCACCTTCAGGTACAGCATTAACCCTTGCAGAATCTGCGGCTAAAGGCCGTGAACTTGACCTAGAAAAAGTGCGCGTAAGTGGGCGTAATGGGAATATTGGCGAAAGAACTAAAGATGAGATTGCAGTAATGGCACTTCGCGGTGGGGACATTGTAGGTCGCCATACGGTAGGCTTTTATAATGATGGTGAGTTTATTGAAATGAATCACACGGCAACATCACGTCATACCTTCTCAAAGGGTGCTTTACGTGCTTCAAAATGGCTAGTATCACAAGATGCTGGTTTATATAATATATCAGACTGTTTAGGATTAGATTAATGGTAGAGAGACAACTTAATGAAGAGTGTGCAGTAGTAGGGATTTTTAACCATGATGAGGCATCAAAACTGGCGTACTTTTCTCTTCATTCTATGCAACATCGTGGGCAAGAAGCCTGTGGTATCGCTTCGGCTGATGGCGGAAAGGTGCATATGATTAAAGACAGAGGTCTTGTATCTCAAGTTTTTAATGATGATAAACTAAAAACACTTTCGGGTAAGGCGGCTATTGGGCATAACCGTTACTCAACAGCAGGAGAAGAGTCTACGCTTGATGCACAACCTGTTTTTGCACGTTATGACCTTGGTGAGATGGCAATTGTTCATAATGGAAACCTTACTAATGCTCAAGAGATTCGTGATGCTCTTATTAAAAAAGGTGCTATTTTTCAAACCTTTATGGATACAGAAAACTTAATACATCTGATTGCAAAGTCAGATGAAGATAAACTTCTGGACAGAATTATTGATGGGGTTAAAAAGATTCAAGGTGCCTACTCTTTAGTCTTTTTAAGCCGACAAAAAATGTTTGCAATGCGTGATCCTCATGGGCTTCGTCCTTTAAGTTTAGGAAGGGTAGGTGATGGTTATATTGTCTCTTCTGAAACCTGTGCCTTTGATCTTATTGGAGCAGAGTTTATTCGTGATGTTAAACCGGGTGAACTTCTGATTTTTGAAAAAGGCAAAGCACCACAATCTATTCAGATTTTTGAGCCAACACCTAAACATTGTGTTTTTGAGTATGTTTATTTTGCACGTCCTGATTCGGATGTATTTGAAAAGAATGTGTATGCTATGCGTAAAAATATGGGTGCAGAGTTAGCTAAAATTGAGCCTGTAGAAGCAGATATGGTAGTCCCTGTTCCTGATGGCGGAATTCCTGCTGCACTTGGTTATTCACAGGCAAGTGGAATTCCTTTTGAGATGGGAATTATGCGTAATCATTACATTGGACGTACCTTTATTGAACCAACTCAAGAGATGCGTGATTTAAAAGTGAAGATGAAACTTTCTCCTATTATGTCTTTAATTAAGGGTAAAAAACTGATTGTAATTGATGACTCTATTGTACGTGGAACGACTTCAAAAAGAATTGTAAGAATGTTAAAAGAGGCGGGTGCCTTAGAGGTACATATGCGTATCTCTTCACCTCCAACAACAGACCCTTGTTATTATGGTGTTGATACGCCTGATAAAGAAAATTTACTGGCAGCAAATATGAGTAATAAAGAGATGTGTGAGTTTATGGGTGCGGACTCTTTGGCTTATTTGACACAAGATGCCTTAATGCGAAGTGTTGATTCTAAAAACTCTGAGTATTGTACAGCCTGTTTTACTGGGGACTATCTTTTTTAAAATGAATCAACAAGTCTATACATTTGGAATATATCTAAAAGAAAAGTTCCAAGAAAAAGTTTATAAAGCACCCATATCTATTTCTGGATTCACCTGTCCAAACATTGATGGAACAGTTGCTCGTGGGGGATGTACCTTTTGTGAAAATGACTCTTTTTCTCCAAGTTTAGGAGAGGTTCAAGAGTTAAAAGGTTTTCATTTAAACCTTGAGTCAAAAGAGAACCCAAATTTACAGAAACAGCTGCTTCAACTTGAAAAACAGTTTGAAGTTATAAAAAGTAAGTCTAAGCGTGAATATGGGGCTAAAAAGTTTTTAGTATATTTTCAGTCCTTTACCAATACTTATGCTCCCTTTGATACCTTAAAAGCTCTGTATGATAGAGCCTTATCCTTAGATGATGTTGTAGGTTTAAGTGTGGGTACGCGTTCGGACTCGGTTACAGATGAGACCTTAGCATACTTAGCTGAGTTAAATAAAACAAAAGAGATATGGATAGAGTTTGGTATTCAATCTATTTATGATGAGACCTTAGAGCGTATTAATCGTGGGCATGACAGTCAAAATGTTAAAGACCTTATTATAAAGTCTAAGGCATTAGGTTTAAATGTTTGTGGCCATCTTATTTTTGGTCTGCCAGGTGAAGACAGAGAGATGATGTTAGAAACAGCGAAAAAAGCTTATGAATGGGGAATTGATTCGGTTAAATATCATCCTTTGTATGTCACAAAAAGAACAGCCTTAGCTAATGAATATAATCGGGGTGATTTTGAACCAATTTCAGAAGAGCTGTATTTAGATGTTTTAATGGAGTCCATTAAGATGAAACCTGAGCAGGTAAGTGTTCAAAGAATTACTGCGGGTATAGATGATGACTCGTTAATCGCACCAGATTGGTGTCGAGATAGAAATGCTCAAGTTCGTCATATTAATGCAGAACTAAAAAAGATAGGGCTTAAGTATTAAGGCTATGCCCTTAGGTGAAGAGGAAAGGGAAGGCTTCGCTTAGGGGTGATGAGGAAGAGCAAGAGTTAAGAGTAATATAAGTTTAAAACTGACAAGTTTCCCTTCACCCTTCACCCTTCACCCTTCACCCTAAGCAAAGCTGATTCTAATGAGCAGTAATTGAGGTAAACTCAGAGACGTGTTTGAAATAGGGAGGATAAGGCATTTCAACTCTAAAGAAAGTGGCTTTTCCAGGTTTAAGCATCTTAGCAACAATATAATCTCGTTCAACTTTTTGAGGTTTAATACGTGTTTTTTGCTTTCCTAAAGAGCTAAAAAAGTCAAATATACCACTGGGTTTATAAAAACTCCCCCCTTTTACATTTCCCGTAACATGACCCTTATTAACGAGTTTAACCTTTAGTGTGATTTTACCAATAGTAAAATCTCCCTTATTTTTAACAAAACCAGTAAATACAATGGTCTCGTTTCTTAAAATACGCGTGTTTTTTACCCCATACAATGTTGCTTTTTTTGTGTACTTATCAAGTGCCATAATAGTAAATGCTCCTGCTGTTACAAGAACTAAAAAGGAGGCAAAAATCATTGATAATATATTTTTTGTATTTTTCTCTTTTAAAGACATGAGGGTTAAAACAAAAAAAAAGTATGGTTAAAATAGCAACGGCTATCCAGTGCCAAGAAGTAAAATAAGTGCTCATAAACAGTTAGCCTTTACTGAAATATTGTACTCTTTTGAGTAGGTAAACGGTTCTAAAATCATTTTAAATTTTAGGCTTTGATTAACATCTAACTCTTCTGTTTTAAAAATCGACATTTTTTTAAAGGGTTTTAATGGTAAAACAATCTCTTCTAAAAAATTTGTCGCTCCTTTGTAGGCTATTGATGTAATCTTACATTGATGGAAGGTCTGTTTTCCTAAGTTGGTTAGTTTTCCTTTAATGACTAAGGCTTCAGAAAATTCAAGTCTTTTGATTTGTAAATCACTAATTTCAGTTTTATAAAGAAGTGTATGTATATAGTTATATCCAAAAATTGGACCGGCTACAAGAATGCTAAAACCTAAAAAAACGAAAATTAAAGAGAGAAAAACTTTTCCACGTAATAAAATTGCCAAAAGAAGTAAAAGTAAAAAAAGTCCACCAGAGATAGCAAAAATAATGTAATCATAGGTATGGAGTGTGGCAATAAATGATTGAAATGATGCTTTAATACCGTTCATATACTACCTTTATTGCTTTTCTTTAAGCAAAAATAGTTCCAAAAATAGGGAAATTGATAGAAAAAAGCTTCACGAAGGAAGCCTTAGCTTTTAATCCTTGCGAGCATTCTTTTCACTAATACCACTCATATTAAAACGTCTGGCTAACTCTTGTTTGATTCTATCGGGCGAGATATTTTTAAGAGCTAAGGCAACCATAGTATGATAAACCATATCAGCGGCTTCATAAATAATCTCTTTTTCATCATCATCTTTGACAGCAAAACAGAATTCACCTGCCTCTTCAACAATCTTTTTAAGGATAGTATTTTCACCCTTTGAAAAAAGCTTAGCTGTCCATGAGATTTCAGGGTCTGCACTCTTACGTTCAAGTATGATATGGTAAAGTTCATCAATAACACCGTACATTTCTGCCGAGTTGACTTCAATTTTAGAGATTGCTTTACCTGTTTCAATATTAGTAAAAAAACATGATTTACGACCGGTATGACAAGCAACACCCTCTTGTTTAACTTTAATCAGAAGGGTGTCATTATCACAATCGAGTAGGAATTCAGAGATATCTTGGGTATGACCAGAAGTTTCACCTTTTTTCCAAATACGTTGTTTAGAGCGTGAGAAATAGTGTGCTATTTTTGTAGTTAATGAGAGTTCAAGTGCTTCTTTATTCATGTAAGCCATCATCAAAACTTCATTTGTTTCGATCTCTTGGACAATTACGGGGAGGAGTTCAGACTTTTCCCAGTCTATTTTATTTAGTGTATTTTGCATATTGTTTTCTTTTAATTTGGAAATTTGGTAGTTTAGATGAAGGGGAACACAGCTTAAATTTTTAATGCTCAGCATTGAAAATTAAAGTTATGCCCCCGTGACTAAGTTCATTACCTTATTTAATCAGTCATGTTAACAGCGTACTATTTTATCGCAAAGCGACAAGGCTCTGCCTCTGTGCATTCACCCTTAGCGAGTGAAACGAGTGTCCTATTACCCCTTCACACTACAGTATATTATTGAGCTGTAGTACGCTGTTGTTTATCTTTCATATCAACCCAGATATTTGGTGTTGACCCACCAGGTGTTAAGAAGATTTTTGCATCTTTGTTTTCACGAAGTGCATCATTAAACTTACCTTGAATCTTAATTTGTTCTAACTGAATAAGTTTAGTGGTAAGCGATTGTGAGATAACTTTATTAGCAGCTGCTTGTGCTTTTGCTTTAATTGTGATTGCTGCGGCTGCACCTTCGGCTTCAATTTTAATAGCATTTGCCTTACCACGTTCTGTCTCTTCACGTTTGAAAGCATCTTGTTTAGCACGTTCAACTTCTTGTTGTGCTTGCTCAACCTGTTGTTTAGCTAACTGAACTCTCTCAATTTGTTCTTTAACTTTTACAGGAAGAATAATTTCTCTAAGTTGAACTGATTCAAGTTGTGCTGGTGAATTTTCAAGTCCATCAATACTTTTTGAAATACCAACTTCAATAGCATCTGCAATCTCATTACGTTTAGTAGGTAGTGACTCAGCATCATATTTACCTACAACATTACGAACAACATCACGAACAACAGGATTAACAATTTTCTCTTCCCATGTAAAACCCCAGTTAGAGATTGTTTGTGCTGCATTCATTGCATTTAGTCTATACTGCACAGTCATCTCAATTCCAACAGGAAGACCACGTTTATCAAGAACAGTAATTGCTGGTTTAACAGTAAGACCTTCGCCTGTTACTGAAGAACGTTCAATTCTGTCGGCATAATTAATAATACGTACCTTTGTATCTACCAAATAAACTCTTTGAATAATAGGAACAATAAAGTGAAGCCCTGGTAGAAGTGCATTGGCCTCATATTTACCATTAGTTGAAAGGATACCACGTTGACCCTCTTCAACAATTGTAAAAGGTTTTGCTAACATTAAAAGAACAACTAAACCTACAATAAAGTAAACAAAGCCTGAACCTTTGAAGTTAAAGTCAAAGTTTGGAGCTTTTGGACCCTTTGGTGGAAAACCACCGCCACCATTACCACCAGTTTTTTTCTTTTTGTTGAAGTAGTCATTCATATCTGTTGCCATTTTAATTTCCTTATTAAATTAAGTTAAACGCCGAGGCGTTTGAGCACACCGTTGAGGTGAACTGAGTGTTAGCGCAGCCTGAGGGGCTTTTGCTCCTTAGGCGTCTATATATGTTAGATAATGTTCGTATTTTGTGTTACGTCCAAAAACAACGTCAAAGTAAGTACTTTGAATTTTTTCCGTTATTGGTCCACGTGAACCACAACCAATTACACGTGCGTCAATCTCACGAATAGGTGTAATCTCAGCCGCAGTTCCTGTTAAAAAAGCTTCGTCTGCAATATAAATCTCTTCTCTAGTGATACGACGACGTACCACTTCCATACCCATATCATTAGCCAGTTCAATGACTGTTTTTTGTGTAATTGATTCTAAAGAGTTATCATTAGGAGGAGAAATCAACTGTCCCTTATAAACCATAAAAAAACAAGCGCCACTTGCTTCAGCTACATACCCTTGGTCATCAAGAAGCAGTGCCTCATCATAACCACAGTCAATGGCTTCAAACTTTGCCATTTGAGAGTTAAGGTAATTTGCTGTTGCTTTTGCCTTACCCATGCTCGAAGTATTTGCAGGTCTTGTCATTGAAGCTACCTTTAGACGGATGCCACTTTTAAGCCCTTCTTCACCAAGGTATGCACCCCATTCCCAAGATGCAATCACCGTGTCAACAGGAGCTTCTTTATGATAAATTCCCATCTGCCCGTAACCTAAGTAAGAGAAAGGACGAATATAAACATTATCACCTTCAAATTTATTTGCTTTTAGTAGGTTGATTTGAGCCTTATTCAATTCTTCTACGGAGTAAGGGATGTCAATAAGTGTCATCTTCGCAGATTCTAAAAGACGTTCAGTATGTTCTTGAAGTCTAAAAATTGCATAACCCTTAGCTGTTTTATAAGCCTTAGTTCCTTCAATTACACCGTTTCCATAGTGTAAGGTGTGTGATAAAACATGGGTTTGTGCTTCAAACCAAGGCAACATTTCGCCATTTTTCCAAATATATTTGGCTTCGTTCATTTAGTATTCCTAAAATAGTTTATTAAAAAGTTAGATATATTATCCAAAAAGGGATAAAAAAGAGTTGAGCTCTTTTTTATCATGAAGACAAGCTCTGTTTCAAGCTCTTATATAAAGAGTAGAGTCTAAAGAAGAAGAGCATTTTAATTAAGGCTTACTTTCTTAGTTTAGAGACTCTTTTAGTAGCATTTTACTGTTTTGCAGTAAATCCTTGGGTGTTCACCATCCATTGAGAAAAAACATTAAGGTAATCCCAAAAGGATTGAATGTTTTCATTAGATACCTTATTTGATAGCCCTGGAAGAAGCATCGCATAACACTCTAACCAGCGTAAACGTGCACTTTCTGTAATGGCAAAAGGTTCATGTCTTCCGACCATTCTAGGTGCTCCTCTTGATGCTTCAAAATGTCTTGGTCCCCCACAAATTTGAATCATAAAATCTGCAGCATGTTTTTTGGCATCTGCAAACTCTTTTTCATCATTAACAGGAAAAAGATGTGCAATATCACTCTCTTTTAAAAGTTCATAATGATTGCTAACCAGTTCTCTAAAACCCTCTTCAGTCAGTTCTTGTAAAAATTCAGGGTTTGGTTTTGTCACAGGAGGTCTTACCCCGAATTTCCCGGGTGTTGTAAATAAGTTCAATGTGTTTCCTTCAAAATGAGATGAAGTGTCTGTATTTTGAGAGCACTTCAAACTTTTTGCAATGGTAAGGTATGAAAGTAAAAAGTAAGTTAAACAAATTGTATTAATCTCTTAAGCTCAATACACTTTTAACAGCTGTTTAATGTTCATACCATTGACGTAACCATCTGTCCAAAGGATTAATTAATTTATACATTACAGGCACAATTAATAGGGTTAATATCATTGAACTCAAAAGCCCACCAATAATTGAAATTGCCATAGGTGCTTTAACCTCACTCCCTGCTCCATTTCCTAAGGCAAGAGGTAACATAGCAAAGACCATAGCAACCGTTGTCATTAAGATAGGTCGTAGTCTTTTTTCACCTGCTTCTATAAGCGCCTCATCCGCATTTTTACCTTTATGGATGGCATCATTAGCAAAGTCAACGAGTAAGACAGCATTTTTCCCTACCATTCCCATTAAGAGCATAAATCCAATCATCACAAACAGACTGAAGTGTTCACCACTAATAAACAGAGCCAGCATAACCCCAATAATACTAAGAGGCAGTGCCATCATAATAATAATAGGTTGAACTAAAGACTCATATAAGATAGCTAAGATGATAAACATTAAAATAACAGATAACCCAATAGCCACACCAAATGCCTTGGCTGTTTTTTCCATCTCTTCTGCAAAACCTGTAAATCTATAACTAACATTTTTAGGTAAAAGTTTATCAATTTTTTCTCGTGTATAACTCAGTGCACCCCCTAAGTCTAAACCAAAAAGATCAGCATAAATTGTGACCTGTCTTTGTCTGTCAAAATGGTAGATAGAAGCAAGAGATTGGCTTTTTGTAAAATCAACTAAACCATCAAGATAGACTAAGTCTCCCTCTTGTGTGCGTAATTGGATCTTTTTAATATCCTCAAGTTCTACTCTATTTTTATCATCAAAACGTAGCGTGATGTTGTACTGTTTTCCATCTTCTTCAAAATAAGAGATTTCTAAATCACTAGAAAAGGCGATAGCAATAGCTTGGGCAATATCGCTTGCTGAAATTCCAAGACGGTTAGCATTACTTCGTATAATATTGATATTTATTTGAGGTTTTCCATCATCTAAGTTGGTGTCGATATCAACAAAACCCTTTTTCTGTGAAAGGTAATGGGTGAGTTCTTTTGTTCCCTCTTGTAGGTCTTTAAAAGAATCTGATTTTAAAACAATTTGATAAGGAACAGAAACGCCTGCACCCTTAATAACAGGAACGGCTGCTGCGGTGATAAAAAGATCTTTAAACTTGCCTTTTATACCTGTTCTAAAGTTTTGAATAATCTCTTCTTGCTTAAGTTTTCTTTTCTCTTTTTCAGAAAGTTTAACATAAATAAGAGACTTGTTTTTCTCATGAACACTGTTATAACCTACATTTAAAGTTGTATATAACACATTTTTATTCTTAGAAATTAAAGCTTCCACCTCTTTAGATCTTTGTATCATCTCTTGAAGTGAAATATCTGCAGGTGCCTTTACTTTTATCTCAAATTCTGCCATATCTTCTTTAGGTATAAAATCCATTCCAATACGAGGAAAAAGGCTTAAAGAAGCAAAAAATAGAAGAAATACAAGAAACAAGGTACTGAGTTTAAATCTAAGAACAGTTTTTAAGATTTTTTCATACATGCTTTCAAGACGGATAAAGAAAGGTTCTGTGAAATTATAAAATCGGCTTTCATTTTTATCTAAAACTCGTGAACTTAAACTGGGAATAAAACTTAGGGCAACAGTGTAGGAGATGATAATAGCAAACCCAACAGTCATGGCAAAAGATTCAAAGAATTTTCCCACAATACCACTCATAAAAGAGACAGGAATAAAAACAGCCAAAAGCATTGCAGAGATGGCTAAAATAGTAAATGCCATCTCTTTGGTTCCTTCAATAGAAGCCTCCCATTTATCCATACCTGATTCCATCTTTTTATAGATGTTTTCAATCACTACAATAGCATCATCGATAATAATACCAATGGCTAAGGTAAGCCCAATTAAGGTCATCTTATTAAGGTCAAAGCCCATATAATCCATTAGGGCGAAGGTTCCATAAATAGAAGCTGGAATAGAAAGAGCTGAAACCAGAGTAATGGTCATGTTTCTTAGGAAGAAAAAGACGATAATAACAGCAAGAAAAGCACCGTAAATAAGGTCGAATTTAACATGTTCTAAAGAGATAATAATATAAGTAGAAGTGTCATTAAGTGTCTCAACGCTAAAATTTTCTCCGGCTAATGATCTTAGTACAGGAATTGTTTTCTTTACTTTTTTTATAATATCAATAGTATTAGTACCTGAAATCTTTTGAATCTCAAGCATAACCCCTTCTTTACCGTTGTAAGAGGCATAGGTTTTGGCATCACTTAAGTTGTCAGTGACGAGGGCAATATCTTGAAGTTTGATATTATTTTTGATTTTGATATTTTTTAAGTCTAAGACAGTAAGGGCATCTGCCTCTGTTTTTAAAATATACTCTTTTTTGTCTGAGATAAGTTTTCCACCATCAATTTTCACATTTTCTCTTGCAACAATTGCATTCAGTTCACTTATGGTGATACCAAACTTATTAAGGAGTTTAGGGTCAGGAAAAATCTTTATCTCTCTGTCTTTATACCCTAAAATATTAATAGCACCCACCCCATTGATTTTTTCAAGTATGGGTTTGACTTTTTCATCTGCAAAAAGCATAAGTTCTTGGATATTATTATGGTTTGCAGTTAAAAAGATATTAATAATAGGCGCACCTCCAATATCAAGCTTACTGACTAAAGGGGACTCGGCATCTTTAGGAAGTTTTACAGCTGAAACCTTGTCTCTTACATCATTAGTTGCCTCATTAATATCTCTTTCTAAGAAGAATTTAACGGTCACAACACTAACCCCTTCACTGCTGGTTGAGGTGATAGAATCAATACCTCCAATACGTGAAACAGCTTCTTCAATCTTATCAGTGATTTGAGATTCAATGGTACTTGATTCAGCGCCTTGATAGATGGTTTTAATCGTTACAATAGGAAAATCAATATTAGGAAAGAGTGCTGAAGGCATAGACTTAAAACTCATAAGCCCAAAAATAACAAGGGTAAGCACATACATTAAAGTGGTGATGGGTCTTTTAATAGCTAACTTATACATCTGAACCTACTGTTTGTTATTGATGAGTATATACCCATCACCAATAAGCCCAACAATAAAACCATTGGCATGGACTTCTGCTTGTATCTTTCGATTTTCTAGATTAGCAGAAGGATAAATTCTTTTTATTTTTGCCTTATACAGAGTCTTGTCTCCATCAACGCTGTATTGGTAAGTTTGTCCTATTTTTACATCTTTCCAATACTTTTGATCAAAAGAGACAATAAGTTTACGTTTATTAATATTTTGTATTTTAAAGACAGTCCTTAGCATCATACCGCTGACCACATCTCCAACTTCAATACTTTTTTCAAAGATAACTCCATTAAAAGGTGCTCGTAATATAGTTTTATCTAAAAGTGCTTGCTGGTAAGCCAGTTTTGATTGTGCTTGTTTAACACCAACCTTTGCTTTTTCTAAGGCAAGGGCATAAACATCATAACGTGCTTCATCAATAAGATGTTTCACCTTCGTTTGACGGGCATAATCTCGTTGGGCAAATTTTAGAGTTACTTCAGCATTAAGAAGTTCTGATTTTGCAATGTTTAAAGAAGCTTTTATGTCATCATTTCGCAATTTTGCAAGAAGCTCTCCCTTCTTCACTTTTTGAGAAATATCAACATAAACCTTATCAATAATACCCCCAGCATCAAAGGCTAAGTCAGCATGTTCTAGGGCTTTAACCTTAAAGGTTGCGTAAATCTCTTGGGCATATAGACTTAATAACAGTGTCATAATACTTAGTAATATTTTCATAAATAATCTCCTATATTTTTTCCAGCGTAGTAATAATACATAGCATAAGCAATTTCTAAGTCATTAAGTGAACTTTTGTAAAGTGCTTCTGCTGAGGTTTGAGTACTTAAGGCATCAAGATAAACAATATTATCAACAATACCTGCATTATATTTTTCTTCTATGGTCTTAAAACTACTTTTAGCAGAAACAAGAGCACTTTTTGCACTTTTAATTTTAATTTTACTGGTTTGAATACGTGAAAGTGCCAGATCATATTGAATTTTTTGTTCTTGTTTTTTATAAAGAACTTTTTGATTAAGGGCTTGTGAATTGAGTAAAATAGCTTGTTTGTCTTGTTTAATTGTTCCCCCATCAAAAAGTCTCATATTTAAACTGACTAAGATTTTATTCTGTTTTTCTGCTCCTTCAGGATGGAAGGCATCTGTTCGGTCATATTTATAAATAGTATAGCTCTCTTCTACGCGGATATTAGGGTAATAAATATTTTCAATGGATTCTGAACTTTTAATAATTGCCTCTTCTTGCGCCATTAAAGATTTTGTACTGTCTACCAATTCGTAGCTTTCATCATAAGGCCGTTTAAATTTTGAGTCGTCCAGATTAAGTATTTTTTTTCCTATTTTTAATTCTAATGAACGTTTAGTAGCAAGAATGTCAAACTTAATTGATTCAATTTGATAAATATTAGTATCAAAAGCAGATTGCAGTCGATCAACATCATCTATCGTGGCAAGTTTAGCATCATAGAATTTTTTCATACGTTCAAGTTGTGCCTGAAGGGATTTTTTTGCATTCAACCGTGAGGAGAGTGTTGCTTCTAGACTTTTTATGCTGTAGAAGTCTTGTACAATTTGTAGACTGATACTTGTTTTTATTGCTTGGGTGTCAAAACTACTTGCCTTAAGTTCATTTTTTTTCTGTTATAATTGAGAAGACTTTCTTCCTCCATCATAAATATCAAGACCTAAGGTTGCCCCCGCACCATATATGTCTCCTGGGTAAAAAGGTGTTCTTCCATTTAGGCTTTGGTAATTAGCTCCAACATCAAGGGTAGGGTAGTAGGCACTGTGTTTTGAGTCTACTTCTGCCTGTTTTGCTTGCTGATTTAGGCTTCGAGAAAGCACGAGATTATTGTTATCAATGGCATACTCTAATAAAGATTTTAAACTGCTGGCATAAAGAAAGAGGGGAAGGCTAAGAAGAAGCAAAAATTTCATTTTTTAACCTCAATTAGATCAAAAAGAGAGTCCACATAAAAATGAATCTCTTTTTTAATATCGCCAATAACATTGGTGGTAGAAAAATTAAAGAAAAGCCCATCTCCAAAGTAGTAAAGCCCTTTTGAAAGGTTAAGTGCTTCAGGAATAATCTCTTTATTTTCAATGCCATCTTGAATAATATTTTTCAGCCATGATGAATAAGTATTAAAACATTTACTTTGAAAATCAACCATCTCTTTATTGGGGTTACTTAAAGAGATAGATATGTACTCTTTATAAATCTGTCTAAGCTCTTTATCTTCATTATTAGAATAAAAATCAAAAAACATTTTGACCTTTTCTCGAGTAGACGATGCCTGAGATATTTTAAGCTCTTTACCTTTGCTATGTTCTTCAAGTAATATATTTAAAATTTCAAATACAATGGCCTCTTTATTTTTAAAATAATCATAAAATGTACCCTTGCCAATGCCTGCTTTTTTTGCTACTTCGGAGATAGTGAGATGTCCAATACCTCCTTGAACAAAGAGTTTGACACAAGAAAGTGCAATATCTCTTCTTTTTTGAACCTTATCTACAATAATTGCCATACAAAACCTTAGCTCTTTTGATTAGTGACCGACTGTCGGTCACTTATGATGAATGATATAATTTATTAACTTAAGGGCACCTCTAAAAAACCCTATATTCACTCAGCGATACAAGAAGTTTGCTATTACGAGGCAGATAAGTGAAGGAGCTATGAGTAGCTTCAATTGTATCTAACAAAGTAAGAGTAAATTTATTGTATCGCTGAGTGAATATATGGTTTTTAGAGGTGCCCTTAAAGCTCTTTAAAATTTTATGAGTAAATAAGGATAAATATAAAATATTTGTTAAACAAAATAGATTAGAAATTTTATTTAAATTAGTAAAGGTATAATTAGATAAATAAATCTATATCAGGGTTATAACTATGGAAGCTAAAATATTTTTTGGAAGCAATGAAGCAACAAAATCTGAGATGAGTGAACGCTTGTCCCCGTTTGATAATAGAGTAGTTTCATCAGCACCTGTCTGTACTGCAGATGATACAGTTAAAGCACTGAAAATTGCGGAAAATGCAAGAGCAGGAGCGAAGGCATCAACGCTTTCACAACGTTGTTCATGGCTTTTAGATGTGGCTGAGAAGATGCATGAAAACTTAGAAGACTTAGCCTTAACTATTACCGATGAGGTGGTAAAACCACTTATGTTTTCTCGTATTGAAGTCAGTCGTGCTATTGAAACAGTAAGGCTGAGTGCAGAGACTATGCGAACAATGCATGGTGAAACCATTAATACCGATGCTATGGCTTCGGGTAAAAAAACAATCTCATATTTTTTTAGAGAACCTGTTGGTGTTATTTCAGCCATTACCCCCTTTAACTTTCCACTAAATTTAGTTGCGCATAAACTTGCGCCTGCTCTTGTTTCTGGAAACTGTGTAGTACTAAAACCTACACCTGAAGCCCCTCTTACCGCTTATAAGTTTGCAAAACTTTTTATTGAGAGTGAGTTTGCGGTTAAAGATGCCCTTTGTGTAGTATATGGAGATGTTGAAGTAGGCTCTACTTTAGTTGAACATGAGATTCCTCGAGTTATCTCTTTTACGGGTTCAGTTCCAGTCGGAAACATTATTACAAAATCAGCAGGAATTAAAAAAATATCTCTTGAACTTGGTGGTAATGCCGCAACCTTTATTGATAAGTCAGCAGACTTAGATATTGCTGCTAATCGTTGTGCCTTAGGTGCTTTTGTGAATTCAGGACAGGTATGTATCTCTTTACAAAGAATTTATGTACATGAAGATATTTATGAGGACTTTGCTCAAAAGATGGCAGAAGAGACTTCAAAACTTGTTGTCGGTTCACCTTATGATGAAAATACATTTATGGGTCCTGTAATTGATGATGAGGCTGCAAAAAGAGCTATGGGATGGGTTCAATCAGCAATTGATGAGGGTGCTAAGGCGATTACAAAAGTAAAGTGCGAGGGAAAAATGTTTTATCCTTGTGTTATGGCAGATGTTCGCGATGATATGGCTATTGTATGTGAAGAAGTTTTTGCGCCTATTGTTTCACTTGTAAAAGTAAAAGATTTTGATGAGGCAAAACCTAAGATGAATAACTCACCTTATGGGCTTCAGTTCTCTGTTTTTACAAATGACCTTAAACTAACACAACGCGCTATCTCAGAGTTAGATGCGGGGGGAATTGTAATTAATGATATGCCAACATTACGTTTTGATATTCAGCCTTATGGAGGTGTCAAACTGAGTGGAGTAGGACGTGAAGGTCCTAGGTTTGCTATTGAAGAATTTACAGAAATTAAATCGGTAGTCATCTGTTAGTGAAAAAAAAAGTTTTAATTTCGGGGTGTTTATTAGGTGAATACTGTCGATATGATGGGGCTACTAAAGAAGATAAAACAGTTATAGAAGCCTTTAAAGATTATGAGATTATCTCTTTTTGCCCAGAGGCTCCTGTGCTGGGAACACCAAGAGAGAGAATTTCTGTACTTTTTAAAGATAAAGAGTATAAAGTCGTAACAGATGAGACAAATAAAGATGTTACCGCTTTAATCAAAGAGCAGGTGGATTTACAAGTAAAACATCATCCTGATTTAGAGATGATTGTTTTAAAGTCCAAGTCTCCTTCTTGTGGTTTAGGTACAACACCTATTTTGAATGAAGACAGAAGAGTACTTATGTATGATGATGGAATAGCTGCGTCGTACTTAAAAGAAAAATACCCAAAGATAAATATAGTGGATGAACATAATGTTAATGAATCCACCTAATCTGTTTAATTTGTGGATAAATAAGAGTCCACAGATTAAGCCGATTTAATTAATTATAAAATAAAAGGAAAAGATATGTTAGAAGTTGGAAAAAAAGCTCCAGAGTTCTGTTTACCTAACCAAGATGGTGTAGAAATTTGTTCAAGAGACTTAAAAGGAAAATGGATAATTTTGTATTTTTATCCTAAAGATAATACCCCAGGATGTACAACACAGGCCTGTGACTTTACAGAAAAAGAAGCGGAGTTTGACTCTTTAGATGCAGTGATTTTAGGGGTGAGTGCAGATGGAATGAAAAAACATCAAAACTTTATAAAAAAACATAATTTACAAATCACACTGCTTTCAGATGAGGAAACTTCAGTGATGCAAGAGTATGGTGTTTGGCAACTTAAAAAGAATTATGGAAAAGAGTATATGGGAATCGTTCGTACAACATACATCTTAAACCCAAAAGGTGAAATCGCTGCAGCTTGGGATAAGGTACGTGTACGTCAGAAAAAGAAAAAAGATGGAAAAGAGTTTGAGATTGTTCATGTTGAAGAGGTGAAAGAAGCTTTAAAAGAGTTACAATCCTAAGAGAAGAAAGTCAAAGTTCACAAACAACTGTTAATAACAGAAAGTATTTGTGAATATTTGAAACTCTTGGCTCTATTCCTTTACTAAATGTCACTTTGGTTACTTTTGTATTTATAATCTTTTACTATACTACTGCTAAAGATATCAAGTTATAAAGTATTACATTTTCAAGTACACGTAGATTCAATAAAAAGAAGTAGAATAAGGATATTTTGGCTCCTCCTTAAACTTCTAAATTTTCAAGATGTTTGTTAAACACGAGAACAAAATTAAGTTGAAGTCCCTCTATTTGCTAAAGAATGTCATACTATTTACGTAGGTAAATAGGGGAATAGATGAACAAACACACGACCTTAGTTGATGTATTACATCACCATGCAATTACAAAAAAGAATGAACTTCTTTATCGCTTTATTGAAGATGGGGACTCACCTGCACAAGAGATGAGTTTTTCTGAGGTAGATTATGCAGCAAAAGCTATAGCAAGTGAACTTTTACAAACTTGTAAAAAAGGTGAGAGAGCCTTACTTCTGTATCCTGCAGGGATTGAATTTATTACTGCTTTTTTAGGTTGTTTATATGCGGGTGTTATCGCTGTTCCTGCCTATCCTCCTCGAAAAAATCAAAAAATCAAACGTTTAGAAAAAATTATTAATGATGCCCAAGCTTCTATTATTTTAACAGTTGAAAAGTCTGCTTTAATTGCTAAACCACTTTTTAATGAAGATGCAGAACTTGCAAAATTACCATGGTTTGAAACTGATGCTAAAAATTTGAAAGAACCTTTAGCGATTAATGTCAAACTTAAATCTGATGACATTGCCTTTTTACAATACACCTCAGGTTCTACAGGTGAACCTAAGGGAGTGATGGTAACGCATGGCAATATTATGAGTAATATGGAGTTTATTTATCAATCATTTTCTTATAGTGATGAGACTGTTTTTGTTTCATGGTTACCAACCTTTCATGATATGGGTCTTATTGGAGGAGTCCTTTCTCCTTTATATGGTGGTTTCTCGACAACATTAATGTCACCAGTATATTTTTTACAAAAACCATTACGTTGGTTAGAAATAATTTCTAAGTACAAGGCAACAGTAAGTGGGGGACCCAATTTTGCCTATGATTTGTGTACCGATACAATTAAAGATGAAGAGCTACAAGCCTTAGATGTAAGTTCATGGAAGGTTGCATTTAATGGTGCAGAACCTATTCATGCCAATACCCTAAGTAAGTTTTCAAAGAAATTTGAGGTCTGTGGTTTTAAGGCTGACTCCCATTATCCTTGTTATGGGATGGCAGAAACAACCTTAATCATTGCTGGGGGTAAGACAGAAGAAGCACCTGTTATTTTAAATGTAAACCAAGAAGCCTTACAAGAAGGTTCTATTAAAATAGAAAAAAATTCAGACCTATCTCAAGAGATGATTTCTAGTGGATACTCGTGGCTAGGTCATGAAACACTTATTGTAGATACACAAACCCATACAGAGGTTGAAAAGGGTGCAGTAGGAGAGATATGGGCAAGAGGAGAGAGTGTTGCCTTGGGATATTGGAGAGATAAAGAAAAAACTGATACGACTTTTAATGCATACGTAAAAGAGAGTCGAGAGGGACCTTTTCTTCGTACGGGTGACTTGGGCTTTTTTTATGAGGAACAACTTTTTATCTGTGGACGGGTTAAAGACCTTATTATTATTCGTGGAAGAAATTATTATCCTCAAGATATTGAAGAACTTGTTTCAGACTCT
This sequence comes from Campylobacterales bacterium, assembly GCA_024280035.1. Taxonomy (GTDB): domain Bacteria; phylum Campylobacterota; class Campylobacteria; order Campylobacterales; family Sulfurimonadaceae. Next base: position 7,271 of record JAJRQV010000097.1, on the reverse strand, counting down.
AATGAGGCATTGTCTGCGAATGCTTGTGCTGTTTTTAGTGTTACCGTTGATAATCAAGAACAACTTATTATTGTACAATAAATAAAAAGAACATATGTTCGTCAAATAGATGCGCAAAAGATATTTTCTGAGATCAGAATGAATGTCTCAGCGGCACTTGAGTTGCAAGTTTCAGATATTATTCTTTTAAGACCGGGGCAACTACTTAAAACTTCAAGTGGAAAAATACAAAGACAGGCAAATAAAAAGGCTTATGAATCTCAAAGTTTTAAGGTACTTGCAAGTTATCAAGAAGAGTGTGTTGGTACAGATGAACTGATAGAAGATTTTTCTTTACAAGAATATCAAACACTTCCTGAAAGTAAGAAAATACAATATCTAAGCTTACATCTTAAAGCAAGCCTTTCTCAATTGAGTAATATTTCTGCTCAAAACATACACGTGAATCAAAATTTATTAGCCTTAGGTTTAGACTCTTTACGTATGACCCAACTTCTTGCTGAACTTCAAACAGTCTATTTTTTAGAGATGAATTTAGAACTATTATTTGAACTAAAAAGTGTAGAAAATCTTCTGAATACGCTTAAAAAAAGTCTGGACAAACAGGAGTTAAACAGTTTGTCTCTTGTGAAAAGAAAAACCGTATTAAGTTGTGTTGTTCAAAATAAAAGAGATAAAGCACCCCTCTCTTTTGCTCAGGAGAGATTATGGTTTATTGATCAGCTTGAAACAGGAAGTGCAGATTATAATGCTTTTGAAGCTCTTAGGATTTTTGGTGACTTAGATATTAGTCAAGTAGAAGAAAGTTTTAATCTTATTATTGAACGTCATGAAAACTTACGTACAGTTTTTCCAAGTGTTGAATCATCTGCACAACAGAAGGTTCTAAAAAGTCTTGATTTTAAAGTCAAGACTTTTGATCTTCGTACTCAGGAGAACGCTATTGAGTCTAAACTCAAAGACTTATGTCAAGATGAGGTAAGAACACCCTTTGATTTAAGCCAAGGTCCCTTAATTCGTGTTACTGTGATTATTTTAAAAGATGATGAACATGTTTTATTAATAAATACCCATCATATTATTAGTGATGGTCACTCTATGTCAGTTCTTATTAAAGAGTTTTCTCTATTTATGAATGCTCTTAGTTCAGGAAAAGAAGTTAAGCTTCCTGACTTAAAGTTTCAATATATTGATTATACATTTTGGCAGAGAGAATGTTTAGAAGAAGAGGGAAAACTTGAAAAACATCTAAAATATTGGGAAAATGAGTTAAGCCCTTTTCCTCGTCAGTTAAACCTTTCTCTTTTAAAAGAGAAAAATGTAATAGAACCTACAACAGATGTAAAAACAATTTTCAGTTCTATTAATCAAGAACAGTTAGATAAAATAAATCATATAAGAATAAAAAATTCTTGGACAGTTAATCAGATATTACTAGCCCTTTATGCTGCCTTGATTTATAGATATACTCAGCAAGATTCTATCATTATAGCCGTACCTAATGCGAATAGACCACTTAAAGAGACACAAGATATTCTTGGCTTTTTTATTAATACAATGTTAATTAGACTAGATCTTGAGGATTCAAGTTCTTATGCAGATATAACGAATCAGACAAGGTCAAAGCTTTTATCTGCATTAGAACATCAAGATGCACCTTTACAAAATATTGTAGAGCGACTTCGTTTAAAAGAGAGTGCCTTAGATGTTGAAGATATTCAATTTGCCTTTAACAGTCTTGAAGAAAACAGTTTTTCAAAAGATGGGCTTACTGACTTACGTTATGAAGCTTATGATGTTGGTGTAGACAGTGCAAAAACATTAATAAACCTAACTCTTAATGTTAAAGAAAATAGTATTGAGTTTTCACTAACTTATAAAAGTTCTCTTTTATCTGATGTGAAAATACAGAAGTTCTTATCTCATTATTCTCAACTCATTGAAGAATTTTGTAATAATGCTGATAATTTACCAATTTTAGCACCTATTTTTAATCAAGATGTTATTACACATAGCCCCTATACACAAAAGCAAGTCAAGCGTGTTTATCCTTTAACACAGATGCAAATTGATCTTTATCTACAAGGTCAAATGCATTTTCAAAATAGGTACTTTATGGGTCTTATTTATGAGGTAGAAGAAGATCTTCAGTTGGATGTTTTTGAGAAAGCTGTGTTTTATGTAGTTAGCCAGATAGAGACACTGAATTTACGTGTATCAGAGTATGCTGGACAGTTATACCAACTTTATGTTAATGATAATAATGAAGGTTTAATGGTAAGGGTAGAATGTAAAGAAGATGAGGATGCTCGATCTGCAGTTTTTAGTGCTTCAGATGCCTCTATTAGTTTTGAAAAAGAAGCTCTTATTAAGGCAATTTTTGTTTATAAAAATTCTAAATTAACACATATAAGTTATATGGCACATCATGTGATTTTAGATGGTGTTTCAATGGTATATTTTAGAGCCTTAGTAGATAAGGCTTATAAAAACTATATGAAGGAAAAAGCGTTTATTAAGATAGATGTCAAAACATCTACTCAAGAAATATCTGCACTTATTAAAAAGTACAAGCACAAACAGCAGAGTGAATTGTGGAGAGAGACCCTAAGTGGAGTGAATGATATTCCTGTTTTTAACACATTAAACTTAGGTCAACAAAAACTTGAAGATCTTTTTTAGATAAGGCAACAATAACTACATTAAATAAGATTAAAAGGGATAATGACATCTCCTTACTTTCTCTTATTAATGCTGTATATGTGAGTGTTTTATATAGACTCTTTAATATTACAGATGATTTTATTTTGTATGAAACCCTTTCTGGGCGTAAGTCTTTAAAAGAATTTAGTTTTGGTGTGTATGCAGACGTACGCCCTATTGTTATTAAAAAAGAGTGGTTTAGACAAAACTTTAGTCTTGTTGATTTAGCACAAAAAATTCAAGATTTTCAAGAGAATAAAACCGACCTTATAAGCATGCAAGCTCAGTCAAAACTTATAAAAAATTCTAAGATTGCCTTTAGTACAAACTTTATGCCAAGGCTAAGTAAGATGCATGGTGAATCTATGGATACTATTCCTAGTAATGAGTTTCAATTAAATATTGTTAATGGTAATCCTTATACGATTAGATTTATCTATCCAGAAAATATTTTTAATGGGATAGATATACGAGAAAAATTCAGTTTAGTGGTTCAAAGTTTATTAGAAAGTTCAAGAGTGAAAATAGTCGATATTGACTTTTTAAATCAGCAAGAGAGAGAACTTCAGTTAGAAAAACTCAATCAGACTCAGGTTCAATATACTCAAGAAAAAACAGTACACCAGCTTTTTGAACAGAAGGCTAAAAGTAGACAGAACCATACAGCTATTGTGTGTGGGGATAAGTCCTTAACTTATAAAGAGTTAAATGAAAAAGCCAATCAATTAGCCTATCATCTTGTTGATTTAGGGGTCAAGTCAGACTCTTTAGTGGCGATATGTTTAGAGCGTTCATTAGATATGATAGTCGCTTTATTGGCTGTACTTAAATCAGGTGGAGCCTATGTTCCCATTGATGCGTCTTATCCAAGTGATAGAGTTGCGTATATACTTAATGACTCACAAGCGCGTCTATTTATTACAGATAGTACATTACAAAAGAAAATGCCAAATACAAAAGCGCAAGAAGTTCTTATTGATTTAGTTAATCTAGACTCGTATCAGAAGAGAGATATCAGTACACAATCTCAAGTCGATAATTTAGCTTATGTTATTTATACCTCTGGTTCAACAGGTAAACCTAAGGGTGTGATGGTTGAGCATAAAAATGTAGAAAGATTGTTTAAATCAAGTGAAAAGAACTTTGCTTTTAATGAAAAAGATGTTCGGACTCTTTTTCACTCTTTTGCTTTTGATTTTGCTGTATGGGAAATTTGGGGTGCTTTATTGCATGGAGGAAAATTGATTATTGTTCCTTCCGATGTGACACGTTCTACAGAAGATTTTTTTAGCTTACTTCACAAAGAGGGTGTAACTATTTTAAATCAGACACCATCTGCATTTCAGCAACTGATATATATAGACAGACAAAAAACTGAGAAGTTACAGAGTTTAAGAAAGGTTATTTTTGGAGGAGAAAAACTTAATTTTAAACTTTTAAAACCTTGGTATGAGAAGTACAGTAATACAAGCCCTGAGTTAATTAATATGTATGGTATTACTGAAACAACGGTGCATGTGACCTATAATGTATTCAAAAAAGAAGATATTAGACAAGAGAAGAGTCTTATTGGAAGTGTCTTAGATGACCTTAGTGCTTATGTCTTAGATGCAAATGAAAATCTTGTGCCTATGGGTCTTCCTGGTGAGTTACATGTTTCAGGAGAAGGTTTAGCTCGAGGGTATTTAAATCAAAAAGAATTAACACAAGAGAAGTTTGTTGGTAATCCTTTTAAAGCCGATACAAAAATGTATAAAACGGGAGACTTAGTCCGATACACAGATGCGGGTAACTTAGAATACTTAGGTCGTATTGATGAACAAGTTAAGATAAGAGGTTTTAGAATTGAGTTAGGTGAGATAGAACAGAATCTACTTAAGATTAATACTATTAAAGAAAGCACTGTTTTAGTCAAAGAAAATGCAGAGGGTGATAAAAGTTTAGTGGCTTACCTTATCATGATAGATAATCAAGAATTAAATCAAAAAAATATTAAACAAGTTTTATCTCAAGACCTTCCTGAATATATGATTCCTGTCGCTTTTATTAAAGTAGAAACAATGCCATTAACCTCAAACGGTAAGGTAGATAAAAAAGTTTTAGAAAAACTTGAACAGGTAATAGAGTCAAATCAAGCTTATCTTGCTCCAAGAAACCAAGTTGAAGAGAAGTTGGCAACACTGTTTTCTGAACTGCTTAGTATTGAAAAAGTAGGTGTACATGATAACTTTTTTGACTTAGGTGGTCACTCTTTATTAGCTGTAAGTTTAGTCTCTAAGATTAATAAAAAGTTTGATACGGCTTTGACTGTTGCGGCTTTATTTAAATTTTCTACGATTGAAGAGTTAGCAATAATGCTTACAAATGAAAATGGGCATAACTTTGAAATTACTGTTGCTATTCAAACCAAGGGGGACAGACTACCTCTTTTTGCTATTCCCGGAGCGGGAGGAAATGTGGCTATGTTTGAGCCTCTTTCTCGAGTATTTGGAAAGGAACAGCCTTTTTATGGGCTTCAGTCTATTGGTTTAGATGGGGTGAGTCCACTGCCTGAAAGCATCGAAGAGATTGCTACACAAAATATACAAGAGATGAAAAAGATTCAAAATGAAGGTCCTTATCATTTAATTGGTCATTCTATTGGTGGTGTTATTGCTTATGAAATGTGCAGACAGTTAAAAGATGAAGAGACCAAAGTTATTCTACTTGATTCTCATGCCCCTTCGTCTTTAAAAACAATTATAGACAGAACTGATAAGCAGGCTAAGACAAAATATATATATGAGCTTTATCAATTGATTATAGATACGTATAAGTTTAAAAGTACCTTGAGTTTAGAAGTCTTATCTGAAGTTGAGGAAGATGAGCAATTGGCTTTTATTGTGCAGTCTTTAGCCCAAAATGAAATAGAGTTTACCGCAGAACAGTTTGAAGTTTTTGTGAAAGTATATAAAAATAATATTTTATGTATGCAAAATTATGCACCAAGTTCTGTACCAGAAAGAATCAATATAGCTCTTATACGTGCTTCGTTAAGAGATCTAAGGGTAGCTGATGATTATGATTGGAATGAACTTTTAAACAGTAATATTAAGCTTTATGAGTCAAATGGAGATCATTACTCTATTTTAGCTGCTGAAAATGTAGAAGAGTTAAGTTTGAAAATATGTTCATATTATGATGGTCTTAATCATGACATTTTTGATAAAGAAGACTTTTTACATTATAAATGCAGTTTGAATGAAGTCGTATAAGCTTGATATTTGGCACATTCCTTTTGAAAACTTATCTTTTGATGCCGGCTCTTTAGAAAGTTTATCGCAAGAAGAAAAAACAAAAGCAAACAATTTTTTCAAAGATAAAGATAGAGAAAATTACATCTTTTCTCATATTTATCTGCGACAGATACTTACACACTATTTTCCTTGGGTTAAACAAGAGGAGTGGGTATTTACTCTTAATGCCTATGGCAGACCCGAACTCTCCTTAAAACATAAGATAAGTTTTTATTTTAATCTCTCTCATAGTACGAAACGAGCCTACATCATCTGTTCGAGTTTCCCCTTATGTGGCATTGATGTTGAAGAGTTAAATGAGCTTGAGTATAGCCCTGAACTTCTTAAAATGGTTTTGTCTGAAGAAGAAGAGAAAATATTTAAGAAGGCTTCAAATAAAAAGAAACTATTTTTTGCTTATTGGACATTAAAAGAAGCCCATTTAAAAGCCTTGGGAAGAGGGCTTAGTCTCTCACCTAAAGAGGTGAATTTTCAAGATTTAGATGCATTTGAAAAAGAGTTATATCTTAAAGGTGAAAATAGTTTTTATGGACTCTTTTATACTCAAGAAGAATGTCTTATGAGTTTTGCTGTTTTAGAAAATAAAAAAGAGTTAGAAGTGAGTTTCTTTAGTATAGAAGACTTATAAAGAGTTGTATAAATCTAGAAGAACAGTCCCCCCCCCCTAAGCGGGAGTGCTTTTCTAAAGAAACTTTTTACTAAGTAAAATCGCTACCGCTAGTTTTAGTAACGATATCTTAGGTAAACACGGATATCTTGTGCGGTATCAACAAAAATACCTGAATTAGAACTTTGAGCGATATCATCAATTGAAATTGGTGTACCTGAAGCTGCTCCAAAGAATCCATTAGAACCAGTGTACGCATAGTCTAAGTAGGTATAACGGATTTGTAAACTTAAAACATCATCCAGTAGTGGCTCAGTAAAGTAAACTTCATAAGCATCACCACGCGTTGCAATTTTAGAACCTACTAAGGTGTCTTCTGCATAGGTGAGTGGTCTCCAGTATTTTGAACCGTGATTAAACTCTACACCAAAACGCCCATCTTCAGAGATAAGAGATGGCATCTGTAAACCTACCCAGTAAGAGTAATCATTCTCCATATCTGTTGAGCCTAACATCTGTTTTTGCTGTCCAAATATATCAGTTATATCATCCGGATGAGTTCTTGACATAGACCCCGATACAAAGAAGGTGGTATCATCTAAGAAGTCAGACCACTCATCTCCAATACCGTCAACTTTAACATACATAGAGCCATTATAAATATC
>JAJRQV010000096.1 GCA_024280035.1 Campylobacterales bacterium | reverse complement strand
TTACTGGAGGAGAAGAAGAGATTCGAACTCTCGGTACCCGTGAGGGTACGCATCCTTAGCAGGGATGTGGTTTCAGCCAACTCACCCACTTCTCCAAATGTAAATTTGTTTTAGGAGTGAGATTATAACTAACAGAGATAAACTCTGACTTAAAAAGTCGAATTTTTTACTTAAATTGAGTGTTTACTCTGAGGTTTACTTAGAATTGCATCAAGAAGTTTCTGTAACTGGTTTGCTAAGGCTACATTATTTGCCTGCGCATCTGCAATTTTTTCTTTGAGTTTAACGACTACGTCTACTGTTTCCATTACTTTCATAAGAGCTCCTTTTATTTAGGAATTAGATAGCAAGGGGTGTTCCACTATTTCTAATTTAAATATGAGAAAGGATCTGCTCTACAATGAGAGTAGGGTTTTCTGCTTGATAGATAGGACGACCGACCACAATAAAGTCAACCTGTTGGGTTTGTGCTGTTGTAATGTCTGCAACTCTTTTTTGATCACCTGCATCTTCACCAAAAGGGCGAATTCCAGGGCATAAGGTTGAAAATTTTTCAGAGGTGATGTTTTTAATAGACTTCGATTCAAAGGCAGAACAGACCACCCCATCCATACCTGCTTCATAAGTATCTTTTGCAAATTGGTCAGCCTTAGATGCAATATCTTGGTTGTAAATGGCTTTGAAGTTCTCTTCATCAAAAGAGGTAAGTGCAGTTACAGCAAGAACAAGAGGGCGTTTTTCGTACTTTTGAAGTCTTTGCATAACGGTCTGCATTGCCACTTTTCCTGCACTTGCGTGAACATTAAACATATCCACACCTAAATCCATAATTGACTCAGCAGCATCAGCCATCGTGTTAGGGATGTCATACAGTTTAAGGTCTAAAAAGATTTTAAAATCAGGATTAATGGCTTTAATAGCTTGAATAAACCCTTTTCCATCACGAATAAAAGAGCGAAAACCCACTTTAATCCATACATCATAATCTTTTATCTTTTCTACTAGGGCTAGGTTCTCTTCTTTTGTGGGAAGGTCAAGGGCTACACAAAGTTCCATAAGGGAATCCTTTAGGTTATTTTACTTAAAAGTAATGCTTTAATTAAGCAAGGATTACTTCAAAAATATCCTTAGTTTTTTAATGATGAAAGTATATCTAATTGGATACAATTTCATACTTATAAAAAATGGAAAATTATGTCTAATCTAAAGAAACTTGTTGTTAAAAGTTCTGCTGCAAAAAAACTACGTCTGTTTAACCCTTGGGTTTATCAAAATGAAATTGCTATGCTTCCTGAAGGTCTTGAAGAGGGTGAATGTGTTGATGTTGTTGATTTAAAAGGAAATCACTTTGGTGTGGGTTATACTAATGTTAAATCAGTCATTACCTTACGTATGCTCAGCTTTAAACAAGAAGCAATTAATGGAAAGTGGATTAAAGAGAGACTTAATATTGCCATTGCATCACGTAATTCAATTTTAGAACACTCAAACTCATGTCGTTTAGTACATTCTGAAGCAGATGGTCTTGCGGGTCTAATTGTTGATTTTTATGATGGTGTTTTAACCGTTGCTATTAACACAGCAGGAATGGAAAGACTTAGAAAAGAGATTGTTGGTGCTTTGATTGACATTATTAAACCTGAAGGTATTTATGAGAAATCTGATGCGAGCGTTCGTGAAAAAGAGGGTTTAGAAACTACCGAGGGTGTGATTTATGGAAAGGTTCCTGATTTTATCGAAGTGGTTGAGTTTGGCTGTCAATTTGGATTGGAGCTAAAAAGTGCTCAAAAAACAGGTTTTTATCTGGACCAACGTTTTAATCATGGAATTTTAACAGAATATGTAGATGAAGAAGCCACTATGCTTGACCTGTTTTGTAATGTGGGTGGTTTTGGAATGCATGCACTTAATGCACAAGCAAAACATGTTACCTTTGTGGATTCTTCTGCGGTAGCGATGGAACAGGTTGTGAGTAATATTTCTCTAAATGATTTTGAAGATGACGGACGAACAACCTGTGTTACAGCTAATGCAATGGACTACATTAAAGACTTAGCCGATAAAAAAGAGACGTATGATATTGTTGTTCTTGATCCCCCTTCGTTTGCAAAAACAAGAGAAGGTGCTAAGGGTGCGGTTTCGGGTTTTAAACATCTGATTTTAAATGGAATTAGAGTGTGTAAACCTGGTGGAATTATTGCCCTGTTCTCATGTTCGTATCATGTGGGTATGGATGAGCTTATTGAGATTAGTTTAGATGCTTCAAGAGACACAGGAAAACAGTTAAAGGTACTTGAACATATGTACCAAGACAAAGATCATCCTTATCTTTTAAATATGCCAAACTCTTTGTATCTTAAAGGGCTTCTGTTTCAAGTACTTTAATTTAAACAACGGGTCTTTTGTTTAGACTTCTTGGTTAAACTTCTATTAAATTATATTAAGGATTACAATGATGTTTTTTAAATTACTATTAGTTTGTGTATTAAGTATGAGCCTTGCTCATGCAGCAACAGATGAGAGTGTTACCTTAGGCGGTACAAAGGTAACACTTAGTGGAACAAAGGTTAATGTGGGTGATAATGCTCCACAAATAAAATTAATAGATAATGATTTTAAAGAAGTAGTGGTTGGTGGAAAAACGAAAGAGACTCAGGTTTTCGTAGTTGTTCCAAGTATTGATACACCAATTTGTGATTTAGAAGCACGTACGTTTAACAAAGAAGCAAGTCAAATGAAAAACGTAAAAATTTATGTTATCTCTATGGACTTACCTTTTGCCGGTAAACGTTATTGTGCCGCTCATGGAATTAATAATATTCAAGTTGTATCTGACTTTCAAGACAGAAACTTTGGATTTTCATACGGAACAATGATGGGTGAAGGTCCATTAAAAGGTATTGAAGCGCGTGTGATTTTCATTGTAAAAGATGGAAAAGTTACGTATAAACAACTGGTTCCAGAAATTAAAGAGCGCCCAGACTTTGAGGCTGTACTCAAAGCTATCTAACTTTTTAGCTTGTGACCCTGTCTGTGTTTTGCAGATCACCTAAAAGCTGACAAAAGGGGTCATAAATATCATTACATGCCTCTATTCCTATAAATACATCATTATCTATTTTTTCAAATGTTTGCACGGCAAAATCCCAGTTAATATGCTTCCAAAACTCTGCTAAATAAGTCGGTCTCG
>JAJRQV010000095.1 GCA_024280035.1 Campylobacterales bacterium | reverse complement strand
TATTATTTATTGTGATATTCTAGTAAAAGCCTGGTTAAAGGAACGTTAATAGCATTCATCATTCTAAATAACAACTGCACAACACATACTATAAGTTACAAACTATCTCTTTTTTGTAATAAAGTTTTAATCTCCGTATTTAGTTCCTCTTCCAATTTCTCTGGGAAATGTAAAATTGCTATGTTTTCAGATCTATTTTTATTATCCCATTGTGCAAAAATTATTTGGTATTGGTTTATATGGGTTTGTAAAAGATCTAATTTTTCTCTTAGTTGAGTGTTTTTAATGAGTAGATCTCTTCGTTTAAGAATTTTTGCCAACTCTTTATGAAGAGGACGGAAGACTTTTAGCATATAGTGTTGCCATTTACGAGTATGTGGATTATCTATACCCTTATTTATCTGTTCATACACATTCTCATTTCCATACTGTTTTTTATAATCACTCCATGAAACCTTAGATTGATGCAGGGTCTGTTTTAAAGGTAAATAAAAGACATCTAATTGTTCTTTTATGTACATTGTTTTTTCTTTATTAATATTATCTTGAGCTACATAGTACCGTTCAACAACTGTTTTTAATAACAAAGCCATAACGATTAAAACTATAGGTATTACAATATGTTTTACATACCTTTTCATTTTAACTCAATAAGGCATTAACAATATAAGAAATCTCATCATCTTGTAAATAAGGATTCATAGGCAAAGAGAGGATCTCTTCAGAAATCATTTCAGAAACAGGAAAAGAGCCTTTTTTATAGCTAAGGTGTTGAAAACACTCTTGTAAGTGTAAGGAGACTGGGTAATGTATTGCCGTTGGAATTCCGGCATCCTTTAGTTTTACTTGCCGCTCACTTCTGGCTGAGTCTGAAGATTTTACTCTTACCGAATATTGTGCCCATGCCGAGGTAGTATCAGAAAGGAGAGTTGGAAGTTGAAAGTTGAAAGTTGGAAGTTCTTTATCTATGGTACTTGAAACTCCTGACTTCTCACTTAAAACTTTAGAGTACATCTCTGCCACTTCTTGACGAAGTTTTAAGTCTTTTTCATAATACTTAAGTTTAACATTTAAAACAGCAGCTTGAATAGTGTCCATTCTTCCACCCATTCCAACATACTTATGATGATATCGTTTTGACTGACCGTGTACTCTTAAAGAGCGGATTTTACTGGCTAGTTTTTCATTATTAGTAAAGATAGCTCCCCCATCTCCAAAACATCCTAGGGGTTTTGCTGGGAAAAAAGAGGTGATTGAGATATCTCCAAGATTTGAATCTGTTTTGCCTTTGTACGTTGAGCCAAAGGATTGGGCACCGTCTATTATAATATAAATCTTATTTAAGTCAGAAGTGGTAAGTGGTAAGTTACAATCTGTAAGTTTTAATTCTTCCGACTTTATACTTCTCTCTTCAAACTTGTCCACTATTTCCTGGATTGCATCTATATCTGCGGGTTGTCCAAAAAGACTAACAGGAATGATTGCTCTTGTTTTTTTAGTTATTGCTGCTTCTATTTTAGAGGGGTCAATGTTATAAGTTTGTTCATCAATATCTACAAAAACTGGTTTGGCTCCTAAAAAGGCTATGGCTTCTGCTGTAGCTATAAAAGTAAAAGGGGTGGTAATGATTTCATCTCCTGGCCTAATGTCTAACGCCATCATTGCTAAAAGAAGAGCATCTGTACCCGAAGAACAAGTTATAGCCTGTGAGGCACCTGTAAATACTTCTAAAGAACGTTCTAACTGAGTAACTTCTTCGCCCATAATATAATTTGATTTATCTAAGACCTTATGGATGGCTTCGTCTATCTCCTGTTTATATAACTGGTATTGGTATTGTAAGTTTGCAAAATCTATTTTGGTTTTTAGTTTTTCGGAAAGTCCGCTTTGCTTCTGTTTTTTAGTTTTTAGCATTATATTTTCTCTACTTTTAAACTATCATCAGTCAGTTTATAAATAGCAAATTCATCTTCTGCTCTGTTATCCACGAATTTAAGTGTGTTTCCAGAGATACCTACCCAGCCAATCTGTTTTGCAGGAACGCCTACCATAAGTGCATAAGGTTGTACATCTTTGTTAACAACCGCACCAGAGCCAATAAGTGCATACTCCCCAATAGTAATACCACAGATTATCGTCGCATTAGCACCTATAGAACATCCATTTTTTAATAAAGTTTTTTGAAATTCTTCTCGTCTAATAATAAAAGCTCTTGGATTAACAACATTCGTAAAAACCATAGAAGGACCAAGGAAAACATCATCTTCTACTTCCACCCCTTCATAAATAGAGACATTGTTTTGAACCTTCACCCCGTTACCAATTTTAACCTTAGGACCCACTGCACAGTTTTGTCCGAATGAACAGTTCTTGCCAATAGTTGTACCACTTAATATATGTGAAAAATGCCAAATTTTTGTCTTATCTCAGATGGTAACATTGGCATCTATGAAGGAGGATTCATGGGCATAGTAGTTGGAAGTTGGAAGTTCTAAGTTGGAAGTGTTCATATTGTTTTCTTTATTGATGTTATAAGTGCATTGAGCATTTTTTCAATTTCTAGTGTTTTATTATCTAATACAAAGATATTCGATATATAACCCACACGTTTAGCAATTTCAAGTTGTGTTTGTAGTTCATAAAGTGAACCAAGAGATATAGATAAAAATTGAATAAACTCTTTCTTATGGTTTCGTCCAGCTCCTTCAGCAATATTGGAAGGGATAGAAACACTCCATCTTCTTATTTGATCCAAAAGAGCAAATCGCTCAACTTGCGGTAGACTGTCTATAGTTATATAAACATCTACAACTAAGTCCATAGACTTCTGCCATACATTCAACTCTTTATAGTTTGCCAAATCTTATACCTCTTATCTTACAACTTCTAGCTTCTAGCTTAACACTTTTCTACAAAAAGGATGCGCAGTTGACGTAACTCCAATAGCCTCTTGTTTTCTAATATCAGAGACTATGTTAATCGAACTGTACGCTTCATCAAGACCAAAACCATTACCTTTTAAAATCTCTTCATAAGAACGGGTATGCAGGTCTGTAAAACCTCCGCTGAACTCTAACTCTTCACCATCCACAGTAATGGAACGATAAGTTCTTTGTCCTGTCTCTTTTACTTCACAAGGGAGATAATCACTGTTGACGGAAAGGAACCATTTTACATTTGCATTTTTAAGTTTAAAACTTCCTGCATTGGTATCAGATGTTTTTAAATGAACTGTGTTTTCTTCTACATCCCCAAAAATCCAAGAGAGCATATCATAAAAATGCACGCCTATATTTGAAGCTATACCACCTGATTTTGCTTCATCACCCTTCCATGAAATAAAGTACCATTTACCTCTTGAGGTGAGATAGGTTAAATCAATATCATACCTCTTATTTGGATTCTTTTTTAGCTCTTTCGCTACTTTTTCTTTTAAGGCAATAATAGAAGGATGCAAACGAAGTTGTAATATATTATAAACTTTTTGCCCTGTCTCTTTTTCAATTATTTTAAGTTGGTCAATATTATGAGGATTAAGAACAAGAGGTTTTTCACAAATGGCATCGGCTCCACTCTTAAGTGCAAAACGTATGTGTGAATCATGTAAATAGTTTGGTGAACATATGGAAACATAATCAATTTTTTTACCGCTGTCTCTTCGCCACTTATCTACAAAACGGTCAAAACGTTCAAACTCAGTAAAAAAACTAGCTTCTGGAAAATAGCTATCTATAATACCGATACTGTCATTTTTATCCAAGGCAGCAACAAGTTCGTGACCTATTTCAGATATTGCTTTCATATGTCTTGGTGCAATATAACCTGCAGCACCTATTAAGGCAAAATTTTTGGTCATTTATTTTTTAAACTTTTTAAACACATTCAAGAAATCAAACTCAATTTTACATTTTTTTGTTTCAAAGATATATTTTTCTTCGTCATAGTCACCAACTTTTATGTACTTTCCATTTTGTAACTTATATAGTTTGGCTAACAACATATCAGGATAAACTAAGCAATAATATTTTACGCCTTCTTGCTCATAGGCTTGAAATTTCAAGGTTTCATCTCGTTTTGCCGTTGCAGGAGACAGTACTTCAAAAATAATTTCAGGAGCTTTAGTTAAATAGTCTTCTGGTTCGTAACATATAACTGCTGTATCAGGTCTAAAAACAGTTTCGTTACTTAGTTTCCAGTCGGCTTCTACAATAGCTAAACATGCTTTACAATCATCCAAAGCCTCATCAAGTTCTCTGAAAATTTTTCCATTTAGTAGCTGATGCTTATTGATAGGAGCCGGTGACATTGCATAAGGAACACCATAAAAAAGCTCCCAATTACCTTCCCATGTTTTGTAGTCATCATAAGTATAATGAGGTAAATCTTCTAATGCTAAAGCGCCCATAGATAACCTTATTTTTTTATGATTATAACATAAGAAAGAGTAAGAGAGGGTGGTCCACAGATTAAGATGATTGAGTGGCTTAATCTATTTAATCTATGGATCTTCAAAAAAAATATGATTAAATTGTTACATAATAGAAAAGGGCTTAATGCCAATCGATTAGTGCGATGGAAAACTTCTACCAAAGTTTTAAAATTAGTGAGTTTTTAATTTCTGGTAAGAAATTGCAATAGTAGTAATCGATTGGAAAAAAAGAAGGAAAGTTTCGGGCAAAACAAGCCAAGGTTTTGCCTTAGCAATGTTTCTTTAGTAAATGTCCGAAAAGAAGAGTTTTGTAAGGACTAGCCGTTACGTTTTTTGATAATCTCTTCAGCAACATTACGTGGAACTTCTTCGTAATGATCGAATTCCATAGAGTATGTCGCACGACCTTGAGTCGATGAACGAAGGTCAGTTGAGTAACCAAACATCTCTGAAAGTGGTACGAAAGCGTCAACAATTTTGTTACCTGAACGGTCACCCATATTATTAACTTGACCACGGCGACGGTTAAGGTCACCGATAACGTCACCCATGTAATCTTCAGGTACTTCAACTTCAACTTTCATCATTGGCTCAAGGATTGATGGAGATGCTTTACGACAACCCTCTTTGAATCCCATAGAAGCAGCAAGCTTAAATGCCATTTCATTTGAATCCACATCATGGTAAGAACCGTCGTATAAAGTAACTTCGATATCTTCGATTGGGTAACCCGCAAGTACACCATTTTGTGTTGCTTCTTGACAACCTTTTTCAACAGCTGGGATGTATTCACGAGGAACTGCACCACCCTTAATTTCGTTATTAAATACGAAACCTGAACCTGCCTCACCTGGTTTAATTCTAAGGTAAACATGACCAAACTGACCACGACCACCAGATTGTTTAGCGTACTTGTATTCTTGGTCGACAGCATCTTTGATTGACTCACGGTAAGAAACCTGCGGAGCACCAACTTCTGCTTCAACGTTAAACTCACGTCTCATACGGTCAACAAGAATTTCTAGGTGAAGCTCACCCATTCCTGAGATAATTGTTTGACCTGTTTCTTCATCTGTGTGAACACGGAATGAAGGATCTTCAGCAGCAAGTTTAGAAAGAGCAATACCCATTTTTTCTTGATCCGCTTTAGTTTTAGGCTCAACTGCAAC
Source organism: Campylobacterales bacterium (assembly GCA_024280035.1). Classification (GTDB taxonomy): domain Bacteria; phylum Campylobacterota; class Campylobacteria; order Campylobacterales; family Sulfurimonadaceae. The sequence goes on along the minus strand of JAJRQV010000095.1, from coordinate 10,140 downwards.
AGAGATTACTGGTTCTGGGAAGTCCATTCTTTCAAGAACAACTTTTTCATCACCTTGACATAAGGTATCACCTGTAGTTGTAGCCTTAAGACCAACAACTGCACCGATTTCACCTGCATAAATCTCTTTTACTTCTTCACGTTTAATAGCGTGCATCTTAACAATACGTCCAATTCTCTCTTTTTTATCTTTAGTCGAGTTATGTACGAATGAACCTGCTTCTAATGAACCACGATAAACACGGATAAATGTAAGAACACCTACAAATGGATCCGTCATAATCTTAAATGCTAGTGCTGCAAAGTCACCATCATCAGTAGATGGAACGGCTACTTCAACTTCTTCATCATCCATTAATGTACCCACGATTGCTTCTGATTCAACAGGAGAAGGAAGGTAAGCAACAACAGCGTCAAGTAAAGTCTGAACACCCTTGTTTTTAAATGCAGTACCTGGAGTCATTGGAACAACTGCCATACCAAGAGTAGCAGCTTTAATTGCAGCAACTACTTCTTCTTCAGTGAATTCTCCACCATCTAAGAATTTTTCAGCGAAATCATCATTTCCATCAACTTCTGCAAGCGTTTCCATCATTTTTTCTTTATACTCTTCAGCGATTTCTTGAAGAGACTCACGAATATCTTGAACATGGTAGTTAGAACCCATTGCTGCATCTTGGTCCCATACAATTTCTTTCATCGTAACTAAATCAACAACACCCTCAAATTCAGCTTCCGCACCAATTGGAAGTTGAATAGGCATTGGGTTACCCTTAAGACGTTCTCTAATTTGTTTCTCTACTTCGTAGAAATCTGCACCTGTTCTGTCCATTTTGTTAACAAAAACAATTGAAGGAACCTTATAACGGTTACGTTGACGCCATACTGTTTCAGACTGAGGCTGAACACCACCAACTGCACAAAAAACTGAAACTGCACCATCAAGTACACGCATAGAACGCTCAACTTCAATTGTGAAGTCAACGTGTCCCGGAGTATCAATAATATTAATCTGTTTACCGTTCCACTCACAAGTAGTTGCTGCAGAAGTAATGGTAATACCACGTTCTTGCTCTTGTTCCATCCAGTCCATTGTTGCAGCACCATCATGTACCTCACCAATCTTGTGTTCAACACCTGTGTAGAATAAAATTCTCTCAGTTGTAGTTGTTTTACCTGCATCAATGTGAGCAGCAATACCGATATTTCTTACATCATTTAATTTATGTGATCTTGCCATAGTTTTTATGTCCTAATAATTGTTTAGTAGAAAGAGAGCCGGAAATCGGTAATAAGACCAAAATCTTCTTACCGCTTCCCGCGTCAATTTCAAAATGTAACTTATCTAAATAAGGTTACAGGGGTATATCAAGTGCCGTTTAACTGCACGTGAGCCTGACGCTGAGTCAAACTCAGCATTAGCGTAGATGAAGGAACGACTTCCTTCATCCTTAAAAGATGAATCTTACCAACGGTAATGAGCAAAAGCTTTATTAGCTTCAGCCATACGGTAAGTGTCCTCTTTTTTCTTGAATGCAGAACCTTTATCAGTTGCTGCGTCCATTAATTCGTTTGCTAGTCTTTCTGCCATAGTACGTTCATTACGACTACGAGCAGCATCAACTAACCAGCGGATTGCTAGTGAAAGTTGACGTACTGGGCGTACTTCTACTGGAACTTGGTAAGTAGCACCACCAACACGGCGTGACTTTACTTCAATTACTGGTTTGATATTTTCGATAGCTTTATCAAAAATTTCGATACCTTTTTCTTCACCACGTGAAGAGATAAGATCAATTGCAGAATAAAGAATTTTCTCTGCAGTTGATTTTTTTCCATCTAACATTACTTTGTTGATGAATTTTGTTAAGATTTTACTTCCATAAACTGGATCCGGCATAACAGGACGGACAGGAGCTTTTCTTCTTCTCATTGTGTTACCTTCAATAATATAATTTACTCAAAAGTCATAAATAACTTCTGTGATTCTTCTCAACTTAAAAGTTGATACTCAATGAACTTTATGTTCTAACAATTTCTAAACTCAACCTAAAAATGACAAGTCATTTTGAACCTGCTGTTAAAGCAAACTCAGCATTAGCGTAGTAAATCGGTCTTCTGCTCGTTTTACGTTCTATTAAATGTCTAGGCTCCGAAAAAATAATTTATTATTTTTTTGGACGTTTTGTACCGTATTTAGAACGTGCAACAGTTCTGTTAGCAACACCAGCAGTATCTAGTGCACCACGAACGATATGGTATTTAACACCCGGTAAATCTTTTACACGACCACCACGTACAAGTACGATAGAGTGTTCTTGAAGGTTATGACCCTCACCACCAATGTATGAAATTACTTCAAAACCAGAAGTTAAACGAACCTTAGCTACTTTACGTAGAGCCGAGTTAGGTTTCTTTGGTGTTGTAGTATAAACACGAGTACATACACCACGACGTTGTGGGCATGATACTAGAGCAGCAGATTTTGATTTCTTAACTACTCTTTTGCGTCCGTTACGGACCAGTTGATTAATAGTAGGCACTATAATCTCCTTTTTCAAAATGTTCCAGTAGAATTTTCCCAAAATTTAAATTTCCTCAGCTTTAGCTGAGAAAATCTATTGCAGGTTGAATAATTTCAACCATCCTGAGTCTCCGCAGGTTGACTTTTATCCATCATTAGAGGGATGAAAATCTATGCAATAGATTTTAGGGATTACCAAATGGTGCGAAATAATAGCTGAAATTTGTTTAAGAATGGCTTTATTTTTTAAGGAAGTTTTAAATGTGTTTATATAAAGAGAAAAGAAGACACAAAAAAAGAGCATAATTGTCCACAGATTTAACCGATTAAGTTGATTAGAGCAAAAGCAGAGCTTTTGTATCTTTACCAATCTGTGTAATCAGTTTAATCTGTGGACTACTCTCTTAAAAAGAAGAAGCTTACGCTTCTTCTGACTCAAGAATAATTTCTTGGTTATTGTAAACACCAGTACCAACTGGGATTGTACGACCGATAATAACGTTTTCTTTAAGGTCTGTAAGATCATCAATCTTAGCCGATACTGCCGCTTCCGTAAGAACTTTAGTAGTATCTTGGAAAGATGCTGCTGAGATGATAGAGTCAGCAGACACTGCTGCTCTTGTAATACCTACAAGGAAAGGCTCAGCAATAGCTGGCTCTCCACCTAGTTTCATAATCTTAGCATTCTCAATTTTAAATTTCTTCTGAGAAATTAGATCACCCTGAATAAACTTAGTATCACCCGAAGTGATAATTTTAATCTGACGTAACATCTGAGTGAAGATAACCTCAATATGTTTATCTGCAATGTTTACCCCTTGACGACGGTACACTTGTTGAACTTCAGATACTAGGTAGTTATAAAGTGCTTTAACACCCATAATACGTAATAACTCATGTGAAGAAATTTGACCATCAGTCAAACGCTCACCTGCGTGAACAAACTCACCTGTTGTTACTTGAGCAGTCAGTTGTTTATCTACAAAGTACTCTTTGATAATATTATTATCAGAAGAGATAATTAAACGTTGTTTACCCCGTAAAGGTTTACCAAATGAAACCACACCATCGACTTCAGCAATAAGTGCAATTGCTTTAGGACGCCGCGCTTCAAATAGTTCAGATACTCTCGGAAGACCCCCCGTAATATCTGATGATTTTTGAAGTGCTTTTGGTGTCTTAGCTAAGATATCAGCTACTTTAACGTCTCCACCATCTTGAGCATAAACCGCAGTTTTTGGCTCAACTTGATAACGAATAAGCTCACCGTCTTGAGTTGCAAGAACAATGGTAGGTTTATACTCAGAAGAGATATGTTCATTAATCATTAGACGTGTTTGCCCTGTTAATTCATCAAACTGTTCAGAAGCCGTAACACCTGGAATGATGTCTTCGAAACTTACTGTACCTGCTGCTTCAGAGATGATAGGATTTGAATATGGATCCCATTCTGCTACTGCAGTCTGTTCTGCTTGTGCTGGAGAAGCCAGTAATGTTGTTGCTTCAACCGTAGCATCATCATCTATCTCAATAACAGAACCACGTGCAATATAGTGACGAATTGCTTCACGAGACTCTCCATCAATTACAACTGCGAAAAGACCTTTTTCTTCTACCTTGTAACCTTTTTTAACCTCTTCATGACGCTCTAAATAATCACCCTTGAGTAAGAAGTATTTAACATTTCCAGTCTCTTGGGCTGTGATTTTTTGCGTAATTGGCTCACCATCTTTAACTAATAGTTCAGATGCATAAGGGATACGGTTTGGAATATTCCAACCATCTTTAATCGTCTCAACAATAGACTCATCTGCTTTAACATCTGCACCGTTTTCATATGGTAAATAGAATTTACCTTCGATTTTACCAGAAACACCTGCAAGTTCATTAGGTTTTGCAACCTCTTTCTTACGTAACGTATAACGTGTCGTCTCTTTAGCACCCACAACTGAAACAAGAATTTCATCATGAATAGTCTGAATTTCTAGTTTACCATCAAAAGGTGCCTTAATTTTAGGCTCAACAAGAAGTACCGCCGCATTACGACGATTGGCAACAATTTGTTTCTTCTCTTTTGACTCATACGTCTTAAGGTTGTAATAACGAATGAAACCTTCTTTAGTTGCAATAACTTGACGTTCCTCACGTGTACTAGAAGCTGTACCACCAACGTGGAAAGTACGAAGTGTAAGCTGAGTACCTGGCTCACCAATTGACTGAGCAGCAATAATACCAACAGCTTCACCCTTCTTAACAAGACCGCCATGACCAAGGTCAAGACCGTAACAAAGTGCACAAACACCATCTTCAGCCTTACATGTTGTTGGTGTTCTAATGTGAAGTGACTTGATACCTGCTTCAGAGATAACCGCTGCCATCTCTTCATCAATTAGTTGACCTTCAGCAAATAAAATCTCATTTGTAATTGGGTCAATTGCATCTTCTGCAAGTACACGACCTTCAACACGATCGGCTAATGGCTCAATAAGCTCATTACCAATAGAGATATCTGTAATTTCGATACCTTCGTGCGTACCACAATCATCCACAACAATCTTAACATTTTGAGCAACATCAACAAGCTTACGCGTAAGGTAACCCGCATTTGCTGTTTTAAGTGCAGTATCGGCAAGACCTTTACGAGCACCGTGAGTTGAAATAAAGTACTCAAGTACGTTCAGACCCTCTTTAAAGTTTGAGGTAATTGGTGTCTCGATAATTGAACCATCTGGTTTCGCCATAAGCCCACGCATACCTGCTAGCTGACGGATTTGTGCAGCAGAACCACGCGCACCCGAGTCAGCCATCATAAAGATTGAGTTAAAACCATCTTTATCTTCTTCAACAAGTTTCATCATTCCGCCTGCAAGCGTGTTGTTGGTATCTGTCCAAACATCAATGATTTTATTGTAACGTTCTTGTTCCGTTAAAAGACCCGCATCAAACTGCTTTTGAATCTCTTTAACTTTTTGTTTAGACTCTGTTACTTTAGCTACCTTATCTTCTGGAATAATAATATCCGCAGCAGAGATAGAAACACCGGCTTCAGTAGCATGTTTAAAACCTAAGTCTTTAAGATCATCAAGGAATGATGCTGTAATTGCCATACCACCATGTTTATTAACATAATCAACAATAGCATTAATCACTTTTTTCTTCATATTTTGATTCCACATTTCAACAGGAACAAAGTCTGGAAGAATTGCTTTAATTAACATTCTACCCGCTGTTGTATAAATCATACGACCATCAACACGTGTACGAATTTTTGCATGTAAATCAAGTGCACCATGCTCAAGAGCAATCACAACTTCTTCAACATTAGCAAAAAGTTTATTTTGACCTTTTACACCATTTTTCTCTAAAGAGATATAATAAATACCAAGAACCATATCCTGTGAAGGTGTAGCAATCGCTTTTCCTGAAGCAGGAAGAAGAATATTTAAAGACGAAAGCATAAGTACTTTTGCTTCAGCAATTGCTGCTGAAGAAAGTGGAATATGCACTGCCATCTGGTCCCCATCAAAATCCGCATTAAACGCCGCACATACAAGAGGGTGAAGCTGAATAGCCTTACCATCAATAAGTTTCGGGTGGAATGCCTGAATTGAAAGTTTGTGAAGTGTTGGTGCACGATTCAGAAGAATTGGGTAACCATCAACAATTTCAGCAAGACATTCCCAAACTTCGTTTGTTTTGTCTTCAATCAGTTTTTTCGCTTGTTTAACTGTAGTTGCGTAACCTTTTTCTTCAAGTTTTGCAATTAAGTGTGGCTTAAACAACTCAAGTGCCATCTTCTTAGGAAGACCACACTGATCCATCTTAAGAGATGGTCCAACAACAATTACAGAACGTCCAGAGAAATCAACACGCTTACCAAGAAGATTCTGACGGAAACGCCCTTGCTTACCTTTAATCGCTTCTGAAAGTGATTTAAGTGGACGCTTATTAGCACCCTTAACAGCATTCGCACGACGACCATTATCAAACAGTGCATCTACAGACTCTTGAAGCATACGTTTCTCATTACGAACAATAATCTCAGGAGCATCAAGTTCAATTAGACGCTTAAGACGTTGATTACGGTTAATAACACGACGGTATAAATCATTAACATCAGAAACCGCAAACTTACCACCATCAAGAGATACTAGTGGACGTAAATCAGGTGGTAAAACTGGAAGTTGCTCAAGCATCATCCAAGCAGGATTATTACCCGAGTTAAGGAATGACTCAATAACCTTAAGACGTTTAATTATAGTCTTACGTTTCGCTTCTGAGTTTGTTTTTTCAATATCTTCTTTAAGACCTTGGAACATTTCAACTAGGTCCATATCATTAAGAAGATCTTTAACAACTTCTCCACCCATACGTGCTTTAAATCCTGACTCAGAGTAACGAGACATAAGTGTTTGGTACTGTTCTTCATTAAGTACATCATACTTAACAACAGGGACAGTCTGCTCACCATCATAACACGCTTCTCCGCCAGATTCAACAATATAGGCTTCATAATAAAGCACGCGTTCTAAGTCTTTCATTTTTACACCAAGAAGTGTACCAATACGTGAAGGCAATGAACTTACGTACCAGATATGCGCAACAGGAGTCACTAAATCAATATGACCCATACGTGTACGACGAACCTTAGTTGTTGTAACTTCAACACCACATTTTTCACATACTACGCCTTTATAACGCATCTTTTTATATTTACCACAAAGACATTCGTAGTCACGTACTGGACCAAAAATCTTTGCACAAAAAAGACCATCTCGTTCCGGCTTAAGGGTACGGTAGTTAATTGTTTCAGGCTTCTTTACTTCACCATGAGACCATTTAAGGACTTGTTCAGGGCTTGCTAGAGAAAATTTAAGTTGTTTAATATCTTTAGGACGGTTGTCCTCTTTAATCTCAATCGGCACTAATTTCATCAGTTACCTCCTCGTCAAAAATTTCTACATTAAGAGCAAGAGCTTGAAGCTCTTTCGTTAATACAAATAGAGTTTCAGGAATTCCAGATGGTGGAACTGCCTCTCCTCTTGTTAATGCTTTATAAGCACGTACACGACCATCAACATCATCTGATTTAATCGTTAACATCTCTTTTAGAACCGCACTCGCGCCATAAGCTTCAAGAGCCCATACTTCCATTTCTCCAAATCTCTGACCACCAAATAAGGCTTTACCCCCAACTGGCTGTTGAGTAACTAAAGAATATGGTCCAGTTGAACGAGCATGAACTTTTTCGTCAACTAAGTGATGTAGTTTTAAGATGTACATATAACCAACGTTTACACGTTCTTTAACTTGCTCACCTGTTTTACCATCAAACAATACAACTTTTCCATCCATATCCATTTTTGCTAAGTCAAAAAGTTTAGCAAACTCATCTGGATTAACACCTTCAAACATTGGAGTTGCAAAACGCACACCTTTTGACCAGTCTCTAGCATATTTAAGAAGTTCTTCATCTGACAATGCTGTTAAGAAGTTCTTAGCATCCATAAGTGAGGCAATACTTGCAATATCAATCATCTTAGTTCTAAGTTGTGCAATAAAGTCAGTTTGTTTAGCATCAAATATCTCTTGTATCTGATTACCAAGCTCTTTACCTACCATACCAAGATGCATTTCAAGAATCTGTCCAATATTCATACGAGAAGGCACCCCTAGTGGATTAAGAACAACATCTACAGCACGTCCGTCTTTACGGTAAGGCATATCGACTTCAGGAACGATAATTGATACAATACCTTTATTACCGTGACGACCCGCCATTTTATCACCAACTTTTAACTTACGTTTTGTTGCAATATAAACTTTTACGAACTTAACAACACCATTAGGAAGGATGTCATCTTTTTCAAGAATATCTAGTTTCTCTTCATGTTCATCACGGAATTTTTTCTTCTGTTTTTGGAAATGGTTTTTAATGCCATCATATTTAGTCTGAATATCATCTTCGAAAGCTTTTACAATTGAGTTCATTGCAAAACGGTTAGCAGAGGCTAAGTCAACTGCCGTAATGTTAGAACCCTGCTTGTAATCATTTCCATTTACTGAAACATCAGAAGCTAATGCCGATGTTGTTAACAGAGCAGAAATACGAAGCATCTCTTCTTTATCAATCATTAAAAGACGATCATAATGCTCACGTCCTAACTCATCTCTTTCAGATTTTTCAAATTCTAAAGTACGTGCGTCTTTGTCATAACCTTTCTTAGTGAAAACCTTAACATCAACAATGACACCTTCCATAGAAGGTGCACAGTAAAGAGATTTATTTACAACATGACCTGCTTTTTCACCAAAGATTGCACGTAAAAGACGTTCTTCTGGAGTTGGTTTAACTTCACCTTTTGGAGAAACTTTACCAACTAGAATCATACCACCTTCAACATGAGTACCGATTTTAACAATACCTGAATCATCAAGGTGTGCTAAATCTTCATCTCTAACGTTAGGAATATCACGCGTCACCTCTTCAACACCATGTTTAAGTTCACGAGCTTCACACTCTTTTTCATAAACGTGTACAGAAGTGAAGGCATCTTCACGAATCATACGCTCAGAAATAACAATTGCATCTTCATAGTTGTAACCATTCCAAGGCATAAATGCAACCTGTGCATTAACGCCTAAAGCAAGCTCACCTTGATCCATATTTGGACCATCAGCAATAACTTGACCCGCTTGAACTTTTGCACCTACTTTAGCAATTGGCACTTGAGAGAAAGTCGTATTTTGATTGGTACGCATATTTTTTTGTAAAGAGTAATAATCAGTGAATGTTCCATCTTTATCTTCACCCATTACATAAATATGTTTACTATCAATTTTTTCAATAGTACCAGCACGGTCAGCCTTAATAGCTTCCCAAGCATCACGAGCAACAATTGCTTCCATACCTGTTCCTACCATTGGCGCTTCCGCTTTAAGTAAAGGACAAGCCTGACGTTGCATATTAGAACCCATAAGTGCTCTATTGGCATCATCATGTTCTAAGAATGGAATAAGTGAAGCCGCAACCCCAATTACCATGTGCGCAGAAAGGTCACGAAGTACACAATCAGACGCTTTTCTCAACATGATTTCACCATCTTGACGAGATTCAACTAAATCATCAGGGAAAGAACCATCATCATTAATAGGCGAAACCGCAGAAGCGATAATTTTACCCTCTTCTTGTGTCGCTGTTAAATACACAACTTCATCAGAAACCTTACCATCTACAACAGGATTATATGGTGCTTCAATAAAACCATGCTCATTTACTTTTGAGTAAGTAGCAAGAGTATTAATAAGACCAATATTTTGCCCCTCTGGAGTCTCAATTGGACAGATACGACCGTAGTGAGTTGGGTGAACATCACGCACTTCAAAGCCTGCACGTTCTTTAACAAGACCACCCTCACCTAAAGCCGATAAACGACGTTTGTGAGTAACCTCAGAAAGTGGATTCGTTTGATCCATAAACTGAGACAGTTGACCATCAGAAAAGAATTCCATGATAGTTGATGTAATCATCTTAGAGTTAATTAAATCATGAGGCATAATCTCTGCAAGAGGACCTGACATAGTAGATAACTTGTCACGAATCGCTTTTTGCATTTT
>JAJRQV010000094.1 GCA_024280035.1 Campylobacterales bacterium | reverse complement strand
TACAAAGGATTGTTATATACCATGTATATAGAAATGGAGATCCCCTGCTAGTTAATATTGTTTAGTATTATGCACTTAGATTGACACCTAGCCTTGTTTTGTCTTCATTTATTTCATTTTGATTATTACTGTAAGTCCTAATCTCTTTCACTTTTTGCTCTTCACTTTTTTCTAGATTAAGTTCTTGTCGGGCTTGTGCTTCCATCTGTGTAGCTGAGGCAGCAACTTTTAAATCTTGGAGGCTAGGATTTGCTGGAGCAAGAGCAGCAGCTTGCATCTCTTTTGCAATCGCTATTTTCGCCTCAGGGCTTGAAGCTCCGGCTGAGCTAATAGGTACTTCACCCCCTATGGCGTAAAGTTGACCATCAGGACCTTTTTGGTAAGTATAACTTGCCCCGCCACTAACTACTGAGCCCCCTGCTGCAATATGAGCGGCTTCATGGGCTCTTACTTGAGAATCTATCTGACTTAGTTCACTAACTTGTTGTTGCTCACTTGTAGTCAGTTCAGTATTGGTTTTAATTGCCTTAGTGCTTTCTTGGGATTGCTTATCTTCTTTGGTTATCTCTTTATTATTAGTTTGCGTTGCAGTCTCTAAAGTCTGGGTATTCTTCTTGGATGTTGAAGGGAGCACCTGTTGCTGTGCCGATGCGTAAGTATTTGAAGATGAAATTTGCATATTTAATTATATCACAGCTATACACGTTCTTAAAATTAAAGTATTGTTTTAATAGTAGATTAAAGTTATATAACATATAGTGATGATATGTAACTTTTATTCAAGTAATCAAAGAGTCTAAACAAGGATAAATTATGGCAACGGTAACTTTAACAGACGGTAGAAATGGCAAAAGCTATGAATTTGATATTTTAAGCCCTAGTGTGGGTCCAGATGTTGTAGATATTCGCTCTTTTTATCAACAAACAGGGATGTTTACGTACGATCCGGGTTTTACCTCTACCGCAAGTTGTAGCTCTGATATTACCTATATTAATGGAGAAAAAGGTGAGTTACGGTATCGTGGTTATAATATTAAAGATTTAGCAACAAAAAGAAGTTATCTTGATACCTGTAATCTTCTTTTAGTAGGACATCTGCCCTCTCGTACGGAACTAACTGCCTTTGATTTAGAGATAAGAAAACGTTCATTTGTTCATGAAGGATTAAAAAATCTTTTCTACTCTTTTCCTGATAATGCGCATCCTATGGCGATGATGTCTTCTGCTGTTTCAGCCCTTTCAGCATTTCATTATGAGCACCTGAATATTACAACAGATACACAGTATCAGGTTATGGCACGTCGTATTCTTGCCAAAATCCCTACCCTAGCCGCCCTATCCTACCGTAGAAGTTTAGGTATTCCTTTTATTTATCCTGATATTGAACGTTCTTTTATAGAAAACTTTTTATACATGATGCGGGCTTATCCTTCGGCTGACACTGTAATTAAAGATGTTGAAATTAAAGCCTTAGATACTATTTTTACCCTGCATGCAGAACATGAACAAAATGCATCTACATCAACAGTGCGTGGAGTTGCGTCAACGGGGGCTCACCCTTATGCGGCTATGTCGGCAGGAATTAATGCCTTATGGGGACGTGCTCATGGAGGTGCAAATGAATCTGTTATTGCACAACTGGAGATGATTGGTAGTGTGGATAAGGTTGATGAATTTATTAAAAAAGCAAAAGACGCTAATGATGACTTTAGATTAATGGGTTTTGGGCATAGAGTCTATAAAAACTTTGATCCCCGTGCAAAAATTCTTAAACAACTTCTGGATGAACTTAAAGATGATTTGGGTATCAATAGTGAACTTCTAGAGGTGGCAAAAAAAATTGAAGAGGTTGCTTTAACTGATGAATATTTTATTGAACGTAAACTTTATCCAAATATTGATTTTTATTCAGGCTTAATTTTAACAGCACTTAAAATACCAAAAAGCTTATTTACGATAATCTTCGTTATTGGACGTTCTGTAGGTTGGATTACACAGTGGATTGAGCTTAAACATGATAAAGAGATGAAAATTGCACGACCAAGACAACGTTATACAGGACCTGTTAATAAAAAACTATAAAAGAGTATTTACAAATGAATGAAAAAGAGCTACTGCAAGAGATTACAGACTTATTAAATGAGTATGGTTCGGGTTCCAGTATTAACCCTAGTGTTCTAGAATTTTTAGCTGAAGAAGATTTAAAAGCCATCAAACTCTCTTTACTTGAGAGTAAAAAACACCATCTTGATGATAAAGAGTGGTTGCTAAGCTTTAAGAAAGAGAATTGATTTTAGATTCATCATATTTATGTGACTAATTTATAATAAATATTAATTTTACTCTACTTTAAGTTTAACAAAATATAATTTCAACACTTTATAACAATGTTATTTCTTACTTAAGCCTAATTTAACGGTATGGATTAGATTAGTATGTTTAATTTTAATAGAGAACAACAATGTATAATTATATAAAAATGTAACAGGAGATTTAATGGCAAATGTTGACTTAGTACAACTAACAGAACAGACTAAAAAACTTACAGCTATGGTTGTAGAAGATGAAGGCGTTGCAAACGAACTTTTAAGCTCTACATTTAAAAACTTTTTCTCAGACGTAACGTCTGCATTCAATGGTAAAGAAGCATTAGAGATGTTTGAGCGTATTGAGCCAGACATTATCTTTGTTGATATCGTTATGCCTGAAATGGATGGTATTGAGCTTTCTCGTAAATTACGTGAAATGAACCCAAACCAGATTATTATTGTAATTTCTGCATCAAATGATATTCAGAAAATTTCTGAATCAATTGAAATTGGTGTAAACAGTTTTATTCAAAAACCAATTGATACGAAAAAAATCATTGAACTTTTAAGTAATGTAACTGCACTTATTAGTAAAAAGAAAAAGATTGAGACAAAAACCTTTTCTATCTCACTTCCATTAAACTTATATGAACTAGTGGATGAAAACGCTAAGTCAGAGAGTATCTCTAAAAATGCGGTAATTATTCGCGCACTTCGTTCTTTTTACGATCAGTAACATCGGTGAGGCGTTGCCTCATCTATTTCCACCCTACTCTTCTTCACACTTTTTTAAAGGAAGTGTAATAATAAACTCTGCACCATTATCTATATTTTTAGCACTGAGTGAACCACACATTGAATTTTCAATAATCTGTTTTGACATATACAGACCTAAACCAGTTCCTTGAGTTTGTTCTTTAGTAGTAAAGTACGGATCAAAGATTTTCTCCATTACACCCTTAGATATTCCACCCCCCATATCAGCAATAGAAACCAAGGCATTATTGTTTTTTTGCGTAATTAGAATATGAATCTTTTTATTATCTTTAATATGATTACATTCAATAGCCTCTTGAGCATTGTTTATAATATTAATAAGAACCTGTTTAAACTCATTAAGACCCCCATAAACCTCTGAGTCATGTCGTACGTCTATAATACACTCAATTTGATTATAACTCAGATTCGTATTGACTAGATTATATACTGTTTCAACCGCTTCTTTTATGCTGAACTTTGCAGATTCATCGTTTTGTTTAAAGAAGTTTCTAAAATCATCAATAGTTTGGGACATATATTGTAAAAGATTATTTGACTTTTCATATGACTCTTCTACTTTTTTACTCGTTAGGTTACCTAACTGGTCTGAAATATAAATATCTTGCATAACAAGAGCCATGATATTTAAGGGTTGACGCCATTGATGAGCAATATTACCTATCATTTCACCCATTGAAGCCAGTCTAGATTGCTGATACATCATCTGGTCTTTTTCACGGTTTTTTTCAACCTCTTGTCTAATTCTAGACTCCAAAGAGTTATTTAAATTTTCTATAGATTCTTGTCGTTTACGAAGGTCTTCTTCAATCTTTTTTTGTGAACTAATATCTGTCATAAATGCAAAAGTACGCATCGTACCAAATTGGTCATACATGGTGGTTGCATTAGCAAGGGTATGAATCTCACCAGCCTCTTTAAGCCTCAAGGTAATCTCATAAGTACGACTTGAAAGTTCGTCTATAGAGTCTGCTTGTTCTTGACAGAGGTTATAATCTTGCTCAGCAATAAAATCATAAGGGGACTTCCCAATCCTTTCATCTTTTCTGTACCCGATCATGGCACATAAGGAGTAGTTCACATCAATGATTTTCAAATCTGCGTCAAGTAACCAAAAACCTTCTGCCGTTGTATTAATAATACCAGCATAAAGCGCCTCATGTTTTTTATCTTGAGTAATATCTACAAGATAACCGATAAGTTCAACAGGTTCATTTTGGGGATTACGAATGACTTGGGTATAGTCTGACACCCAAGCAATAGTACCGTCTGTTTTATAGATTCTGTACTGCTGATTAATTTGATTTCTACCCTCTTTAACCGCCAAGGTTAAGTCATCTCTTACGCGCTGCATATCTTCTTTATGAAAGACCTCTTTAACAGCATCCTCATTATCTAAAAAGAAAGAGGGTTCGTATCCCCATTGAGAGACACTGCTGGTTACGTGTGTAACTATCCAACAGTCGTCTTTAGGCTCTCTTTTAAAAATTACAACAGGACCAGAATTAAAAAAGTCAAACTCCATAGGTGCAAGTTCTGATACTAAAACCGTATCATCGGCTAAAACAGTAAACTGCAGTCTTGTTTGAGAGCAAGAGGGAGAAATTATTATGTTTACTGAAGTGTTTGTGCAGTTAGCATGTATTTCTTGAGCAATCACATTACCCTGTATTTTTTCTGAACAAAAGAGTTGAACAAGAAGTTTTGTCTCCTTAAAGTTCTCTTCCATGTACCTTTTTAAGTTATTTGTATCGGAATAAATATAATCAAGTTGTTTCATCTAACTATTATATCTTAATAATTCATATAATTATATTTAAAAAAACAATGAATATTTCTATCTATTTTTAAGATTAATTAAGGAAATGATTTGTATAATTCCGCCACAACAATTTAGTTGCACACTTTTTAATAATGGCCCCATCATCTAATGGTTAGGATTCATGGTTTTCATCCATGCCATAGGAGTTCAAATCTCCTTGGGGTCACCATTTCATAACTCTTTTTTCTTTATTCTTTGTTGTCAATCAATTCCAGTAGTGAACTACACTTCATTGATTTCCGCCGCGACTAAAGACAAAATAGTTATGAAACAAGTTTCTTCTCTTTACCTAGTATATTCTTTTTTCTTTATTCTTTGTTGTTAATCAATTCCAGTAGTGAATATGTTTAGCTTGTAAGGTAAAAATGATTAGAATAAATAAAAGTATTTTTTTTAGAAATATACTAACTTAGAAAAGGCTCATATATGATTGATAGAAGAAGTGATTTTGAACCACTATGGAACTTTAATAACTGTACTGGCATTAGTACTCATTGTCACTTATACTCAAGGGCATTATGATCTTAGTGATGTAGTCATTGGGATGGTAGGTATTACTTTCAGTGTGTACTATTTTATAAGGATAGGTAAAGGTGAAATTAAAAAAGATATTTTTGCAATATTAATTATCTTGCAATACTTTTCATTAGTGGGGTACTCTTACCCGTTCCTTCATAGAACCTTCTCACGGCTGTTTTTGGAAAGGTTGTTCACACTAAATCACACAACCCTAAGCAAATATTTTCCAAAGCCCTAAGTAAACCATTATGATGTATTAATAATAGTTTTACGTTCGGCTTTCTTCTTATACTCGTAGAACAAATACCACTCTAAACGAAAACCGCTTTTATGAATTTAAAGTCAAACTAATGATGAAAGTTACTTTTTTTATTGTAAAATTAGCAACTATCATTTAAAGGCTTATTATGCAAAAATATTATTTTGTTTTATCCCTCATTTTTTTATCTTTATTGTTTAATGGATGCTCTCGTTTTAATCCTAATAACACCCATGTGGTTTTTCACCAAGATCAGGCGTATTTGCTTCCAGATGGTGTTAATTACACCCTTGCTGTAGATGAAAAAGCTTCACCTACACAATACAGCCCTTGCAGCGAGGGTGATGTTGAATGGATGGAGGCTCGTTTTAGTTCAGGTGAAAATGAGGCGTATATAGAGTCTAATATTGAAATGGTAAATTGTACTGTTGAAATGAAGAGAAGCTCATCCACTAATGATGCCCGAAAATGCAGAAAAAAGCTTAAAGTACCTGCCATCTTTAAGGACAATCCTTATGATCCCTATTGTATGGTTCAGGCTTACTCTAAAACTACAATGGAAATTTGCTTAAATGAGTTATATGAATTCAATAAGTGGAATAAAATAAAACTGATGAAAATGGGACTGCTAGGATGTTCAAGCCCCATGTCTGAAAGAGAGTTGCAGTTTCGAGCAGTAGGGAACAAAACAGACTAAGTCTAAAGAATTTTTCTTTCTAAAATGTAAAGATTATTGCTCTTATCGCAGGCTTCATTAAACAAGCTCTTCAGTTCTCTATCATAGGTAATAATATACACCGTGGAGTTTTTTAGGTTTAAGTCTTTGAAATTTTGAAGTAAAATACCATCAGCCACATTTTTTCCATGGTCACACTTGGTAAAGTTAAAAGAATTTAGTGTTTTTGAAAAGTCATATAAGTCTGCTTCCCATTCTGCCTTAAAAAGATAAAGTGAATCAGGGTTACAGGCTACATAAATGTTTTCATCATCAATTTCAAAAGGTTCTATGATGTGAGAAAACATAGGTGAGACATTTGAGAAGTTTTCTATATCCCAAAAGAGATAACTTGTGTTTGTTGGGGAGGCATGTTTTTTATTACTAAGATGGAGTTGTTTTGATATGTTTAGATTAACATAAGCATTATCATTAACAAATTCAATATGCTGTTTTAATTCACGTGCGTCAGAACTGGGTTTATTGAAGAGTCTGCACATTTCAATATACATCTGTAACTCTTGAAGCTCTTTTTCACAAGAGCCTTTTTGGTAATGATCAAAACTTTTTATTTTTTCATTTGAGTACAAAAGATTCAAATTGAAATTTGCATTTGTTTTAAAGGCTTTAATGATATTAATGAAGATATTATAAGCATTTTTTATTTTAGGGAGTTCAACATCTCCATAATATTTTTTATGAATAACAATCTTTTTTAGACTCAATACCGTAATCCTATATAGAAAATTTATTTCTGGATTATAGCAATAAATTTACAAGCCAGGCTTTATTTTTGTTTCTGTCTTAATAAAGCAGCCTGGAGTTCAGCTATCCTGACTTCTAATCTTACTTTTTTAATTTTTAATTGAACCATTTTTCTTGTCATTGTCTGTCCTTAAGGCTAGTTGTTTAAGCGTTGTAGCATTTCTTTAAAAAACTTGAGGTGAATCTATTGCTTATATTTAAACTTAAATATGATGCTAATTCAATTAAACAAGCTCATCATTATAATGGGCACGTTACTATTATAACCAATAAGATACTTCTGCTTATTACAGATGAGAGCACTCAGGTAAAATCGTTTATTCAAATAAATACAAGGATTGGAAATGTCAAAGCTAAAAAAGCACAAATGTGTCTTTTGTGGATATGTGTATGACCCCGACTTAGGAGATGAAAAAAGTGGAATTCCTCCTGGGACTTCGTTTGAAGATTTGCCTGAAAAGTGGAAGTGCCCTGGTTGTGGTTCAGGAAAAGAGTATTTTGAAGTCATTGAGTCTTCTGAATAAGAGTGGTTTTTTTGAGGTTTTTACAAAAAATACTTTAAAGATACAACTTTATTTTAGTGGTAATACAAAAGACATCCTTTAGTTAAATAAAGGACTATTTTAAATATACACCTATATAAAAAGAGTTTTCTAGCGCATAAAGGCTTCTTTGCCTATATTTCAGTCCTTACTTTAAAGCAATTATGTTAAAATTTTAGAAAATATTTTAGGAATTTTAATGTTACGTTTTGCGCCAAGCCCTACAGGCGATATGCACATCGGAAACCTCCGTATCGCTCTTTTTAATTATATTCTTTCTGTTCAAAAAAATGAGGGTCTTGTTATTCGTATTGAAGACAAAGCATCTAATATTGAAGGTAAAGATAAAGAAATCATTGGTCTTTTGGATCTCTTTGGTATTAGGTACCAAGATATAACTTATCAAAGTTCTAATCTAAAGTATCATCGTTCTATGGCACTTCAGCTTCTTCATGAAAAAATTGCTTTTAACTGTTTTTGTACACCAGAAACCCTAGAAGCTAAGCGTGAACAAGCAATTAAAGATAAAAAGGATTACCATTATGATGATGCCTGTCTCTCTTTAAGCCCCGAAGCAACTATTGATAATGAGTCCTCCTTTACTGTTCGTCTTCGTAAGCCTAATGTTGATGTTGAGTTTACTGACATCATCCAAAATAAGATCTCTTTTTCACCTACAGATATTGACAGTTTTGTTATTTTGCGTGCAGATAAAAACCCTACTTATAACTTTGCCTGTGCGGTTGATGATATGCTTTCTGACATCTCTATGATTATTCGTGAAGAAGATTATCTTTTAGACACACCCAAACAGATTGCGGTACGTGCAGCACTCAACTACACAAAACAGATTCAATACGCGCACATTCCCACTCTTTTAAATGAATCAGGTAAGAAGATAAGTGAAAACGATACTTTTGCTAATATTAAACACTTACTTGAAGAAGGTTTTGTTCCTGAGGCAATCATTAATTATTTAATTCTTATTGGAAACAAAACGCCTAAAGAGATCTTCTCATTCAAAGAGGCATTGGTGTTTTTAGACCTTTCTAAAATTTCAAAGACTCCTCTTAAACTTGACATTAAGAAACTTCGTTTTATTAATGCACAGCACCTAAAAAATCTTGATGATATTGAACTTTATCGTTATGTGGGTTTTGCAGATGGTGATATTGGTAAATTGGCTAAACTTTATTTACAAGAGCTTTCAACAACAAAAGAGTTAAAGGCTAAAATTGCTGGAATTTTTTCTGAAAAAACTATTCCTGAGCTATTTAAAGAAACATCTTTAGTGCTGAAAGATGTTTTAATACAGGCACCTTTCTTTGAAAATTTTGATGAGTTTACCGCCTACCTTATAAAAGAGTCAGGGCTAAAAGGAGACGAATTTTCTAAAACACTTCGTCTTCTTTTATCGGGAGAAAAAGAGGGTCCTGACTTAGCGAAGATGTACCCTTTTATTAAAAACTATATGACGGAGATTGTTAAATGAATGCAACAAATGAACTAATTATTGGATTATTACAAATTTTTAATGGGCTAATTTGGTTATATATGTGGGTGATTATTATTGCCGCCTTACTCTCTTGGGTTAAACCTGATCCTTATAATCCAATTGTACAAGTACTTTACAGATTAACACAACCTGCTTATGCACTGGTTAGACGCATAATGCCTACCTCGTTTAATGGAATTGACTTAGCGCCTTTAGTAATTATTATTGGTCTGCAAGTTGTCCAGCTCTTTATTACAGCGATAATGCGTTCTCTTTTATGAGAGTAGTTCTTCTTTTACTCTTTTCCCTTCTTTTATCTGCACAAATCACCTTAGATGAGCTTCAAAAAAGCCCTAAGGGGCATGTGCGTAATTTTCATATCTGGCAGTATATGCAAGGTGAGATTAGTGCTGCAGATGCAGAGATAGCTTATGGGCTTATGGATAAATATAATTATAAAATCCACAAGCTTTATATTAAAAAAACAAAAAATAAAAAAGCCTTAGAAAAAGAGCGTTGTTCACATCTTAAAACATCTGCCCTTCTTCAAGAAAATAATGCAAGCTGTATTAGTACAGCACTTTCATACTCAAGAGCAATGGGTTTAACAAAGGCACAAAGAGAAAAACTCTCTGTTAAACTTCAAAAAGCTTATCCTAAAAAATCTGAACGTATTTCTTTAATGAATAAAAAACCTTTTATTCTTTCTGTATTACAAAGTGGAAATGAAAATTATGTACAACTTTTTAATCATGTTGGTAGTAAGTATAGGCACCGTTACTTTAACATTAAACTGCCCCCTGAACGTATTAATGAGTTAGCTAAGGCAAAGGGCTTTAATCGTATGGTTCAATATATTGTTTTAGATAAAATGATGTTTAGAATGCAAGCCTCTCTTTTAGGGCTTTCCCATAATGAACTTAATGATAAGTCTTACTTTTTTTTAGCCCTTAATGCCTTGCACTTTAAAGCAACTAACAAGGCTATGTTTTATCTTGAACTTGCACACAAAAAAGCTTATTTAAAAATGGATCAAGACAAGTCAGTATTTTGGATGTATATTATTAGTAAGGATAAAAAGTACTTAAAAGCGCTCTCTTTAAGTAGTGATATTAATATGTATACGCTTTATGCGAATGAAAAACTGCATATAGAAGTGAAAAATTATTTTTGCAAACGTGATTTAAAAGATAAAGAGTCGTGTATTAATCTAAACAATCCTTATGTCTGGGAAAAAGCCCTTAATGAGGTACGCGAGGCTAATGCGACACAACTTCAAGGCATGCTAGAAAAGTTTAATAGTAAAGAAGATGAAGCCTTAAATGCTTTTATTTATGCCCGTTCACTTAAATATGAAAAACATAATTATATTATGCCTTATAAAAAAGTTACTAAAGAACTTAGTAACGATGACAAGGCTCTTATATATGCCTTAGCTAAACAAGAGAGTCAGTTTATACCTTCAGCACTTTCTCGTTCATATGCCTTAGGTGTTATGCAGATGATGCCTTTTTTAGTGGATTCCTTAGCTAAACAGAAAAAAGAGAAGGTCGCTTTAAATGAGATGTTTAACCCTTATAAAAACATTAGTTATTCTAAAAAGCATATCAAATGGATTCAAAAAAGTCTTTATCATCCTCTTTTTATTGCTTATGCTTATAATGGCGGGATGGGCTTTACCCGTAGACATTTAGAAACAGGAAGTTTTACCAAAGGAAGTTTTGAACCATTTTTAAGTATGGAGTTAATGTCTAATACAGAAAGTCGTGAATACGGGAAAAAGGTTCTGGCTAATTATGTTGTTTATAAAAAGATTTTAGGTGAAGAGGTCAGCATAATTTCGCTCTTTAATCAACTTACAAATCCACTTGAAACAGATAAGTTTAGACCTAAGTACAGGGTGAAAAAGTAGGGCTACTTAAAAAAGCCCTCCTTTGTTTTTTAAAATAATCTCTTTTTTGGCAAAAGTGATATTTGACTTTCCATATTCTTTACTCTGAAAAGAGAGAGTTAAAATATCTTGGTTAACTTCTGCAAACTTCACAAGATAAAAATAACTCCACTTATTTTTAATAGGCATATTACGAAGAATACGGCTATCTTCTTTAAGTCTTTTTACTGAAATAGCACGAGCCTCTACGGTTTTATGAGTACCAATATTTACTTTTTCTATCATTTTCAAAGAATAATCGGGATTATTTAGACCTTCATTATCAGAAAGATGTTTCTCATCAATAATATGAATAGCAATAAAAAAGTATTCTTGAGTATGGAACTCTTTGTCATCAATATTATTAAGATAAACCGCATGTAAAATCGCCTTTGTTTCGCCATCTTTTATTAAAGAAGCTGTTCTCATATTTGAAACTGATTTTTCATAATAGGAGTCTGTAGAGAAGAAGTCAAAGGCTGTTGTTTTAGAGCATCCCGTAAGAAATAGTAAAGAGCCAAGAAATGTAGAAAGAAAAAATTTATTCATTATTAAGATCTTTTGTATCAAAATTTATCATGTAGAATTCTTGCAAGAAATTTTACAAGCAAATCTATTATTGTATTATACATAATCTATCTTTGAGAATTGATTAGATATAATCTCATTAATTTCAACAAAGGTGTTTGTCGCGTGAAAAAAAGGCTAGCAGTTGCTTTTACTGGTCCATCAAACAGTGGTAAAACAACACTTATAACAAAGGTTGCACACTCTTTAATTAAGAGTGGGAAAAAAGTGTGTATCATTAAAAATGATCCTAAAGATAAGGCACGTTTTGATACAGAAGGAAAAGATTCTTATAAATTTTGTGAAACAGGCGCTGAGGTTGTTGTCACCTCTCCAAATAAAACCACCCTGCTTTCACGTCGGCATAAAGATTTAGATGAAATCATAAAAATGTTTGGTGACTTTGACATTTTGCTTGTAGAGGGGCTTAAAAACCTTCCTCTACCACGTATCAGTATTTTCAGAAATGAGATAGATTATGAGTACATTTCTTATATGAATGCACTTGCAATTGATGAGACTATTAATCCTGAACATGAAGAGATACCAGAAAATATAGACCTACTTGATTTAAACAACACCGACCAAGTCATTGACTGGGTACTAAACAACGCAAAGGAAGTGTAAACACATGCAAGATATGAAAGAGATGAAACCCCTATTAGAAGCTATTATGAAGTCTGCAAAACGTATAAAAGTTGCAATTGATGTTAAAGATATTGGGTATTCACAACAAGAAAATAGTTCAGGTGAAACACAACTTCAACTTGATATCCAATGTGACATGATTATTGAAGAAGAGCTTTCACATGTTCCTTCAGTACACACTCTCGCTTCTGAAGAGAAAGAAGATGCCATGGCAGTTCACGCAGATGGCAAGTATCTTATTGGTTTTGATCCTCTAGATGGTTCTTCTTTAGTTGATGTTAATCTGAGTGTGGGTTCTATTTTTGGAATTTATACTAATGATTTTGAGGCTAAAAGCATGTTAGCCTCGTGTTATGTAGTTTATGGTCCTCGTGTTGAACTTGTATTTGCCTTTGAGGGTCAGGTTAGACTTTATTTACTTCAAGGTGGAGAGTTTGAATATGTAAAAGAGATTAAACTTAATGAAAAAGGTAAGTTAAACGCACCAGGTGGAACACAACAGAACTGGGAACCTTACCATAAGGCTATGGTTGATGGGCTTTTTCAAGAGGGTTACCGTCTGCGTTATTCAGGTGGAATGGTTCCAGACCTTCATCAAATCCTTCTTAAAGGTGGTGGGCTTTTTTCTTATCCAGCTACTTCAGATAAACCCGAAGGTAAACTTCGTCAAGTGTTTGAGGTTTTCCCATTTGCTATGATTTTTGAATACGCAGGTGGTGGCGCAATTGATGGTAAAAACAGAGTTTTAGAGCAGTCTCCAAGACATGTACATGATACAAGCCCATGTTTTTTTGGTTCAAATTATGAAATAAACAGAGTTAAAGAAGTTTATGCAAATGTCTAATGAGACCAGCGCCTTTGAAGAGCGTCTAACAAAAATGATAAACGAGCTTCAACAGTGTCAAAAAGATAAGGGTCATAACTCATGCCTGAAGTGTGAGAAACTTATCGGTTGTGAATTACGTAAGCAGTATGTCCAAGTCACCTACGAGAGCATGTCTAAGGGTGAAATTGGTGGATTTGAGTTTTAAAATGAGCCAAGACATTATGCTTCTTAGGAAGTTTCTTTACAATATCATTAATTAAAAAGAGAGAAAATGAAAAACTATATTACTACACCTATCTATTATGTAAACGGCGAAGCTCACATTGGGCATGCTTATACAACTTTTATTGCTGACGCGGTTGCACGTCACTCACGTCTTAAAGGAAATGAAACCTTCTTTTTAACAGGAACAGATGAACATGGTCAAAAAATTGAAGAGTCAGCTAAAAAATTCAATAAACCCACCCAAGAGTTTGCTGATGAAATTTCTAAAACCTTTAAAGACCTTTGGGATGAGTTTGGAATCTCTTATGATTATTTTATTAGAACAACAGATGAGGACCATAAAAAAGGTGTACAAAAAGCATTTCAGACTATGTATGATAAGAGTGATATTTATAAAGGGAATTATGAGGGTCATTATTGTATCTCTTGTGAAACCTTCTTCCCTGAAACCCAGTTAATTGATGGTGAGTTCTGTCCTGATTGTGGTAAAGCCACGAATGTTGTAAAAGAGGAGTCTTTCTTTTTTAAACTCTCTAAATATGAAGATAAGCTTCTGGCATATTATGAAGAACACCAAGACTTTATTCTTCCCAAATCACGTAGAAATGAGGTTATTAACTTTGTTAAAGGGGGTCTGCATGACCTTTCTATCACAAGAACAACCTTTGAATGGGGTGTAAAACTTCCTGAGGGTCTTGATGATGGTAAACATGTTATGTATGTTTGGTTAGATGCCCTTCTTAACTACATCACCGCACTTGGTTACGGAAAAGATGAGAAGAACATGGACTTTTGGCCTGCAAATATTCATATGGTAGGAAAAGACATTTTACGTTTCCATGCTATTTATTGGCCAGCATTTTTAATGTCTTTAGATCTTCCTCTTCCTAAACACATTGGTGCACATGGCTGGTGGACACGTGATGGTGAGAAGATGTCAAAATCTAAGGGTAATGTTGTTTTACCTAAAGAGGTTGCGGATGCTTATGGTCTAGAAAATCTTCGTTATTTCATGCTAAGAGAAGTGCCTTTTGGACAAGATGGGGATTTTTCACAACGTGCTTTTATTGACCGTATTAATTCTGACCTTTCAAATGATCTTGGAAACTTACTTAACCGTGTTATTGGTATGAGTGGAAAATATTCTAACTTTGAAATCAACTCAGTTGATGTACAAAAGTACCATGCAAAAGAACTTAATGAGATGAGCGCTGTTATTGCAAATTTAGAGCCATTTTTTGATAATTTACAAACCCACCGTTATTTAGAAGAGTTATGGAAACTTTTTAGTATTGGGAACAAAGCCATTGAAGAGCATGCTCCTTGGGTGAAGATGAAAAACAATCAAGAAGACCAAGCCCTTGCAACAGTTGCTCTGATTGCTAATATTTTAGCCAAGGCATCATTAATGCTTAACTGTATTATGCCAACTACAACAAGTACGATTGCTGATGCCTTAAACTTTGAAATCAATACCGAGTCATATAAGGATTTAATCTTAGAGAAGAACCTTCTTAAGACCTTTGTTATTAAAAAAGTGCCACCTCTTTTTCCTCGTGTTGAAGAGCCATTAATGGGACAACCTGAGCCTAAAGAAGAGCCAACAGAGCCAGAAAAACCTAAAAAACTTAAGGGTAAAAAAGAGTCTACTGTTGAAGAAGATAACCTTATTACTATTGATCAATTTTTTGAAACCTCACTTCGTATTGGAACCATATTAGAAGCACTTGAGGTACCTAAAAGTAAAAAACTTCTTTTACTTAAGGTGGATGTGGGCGAAAAAGAGCCTCGTCAAATTGTGGCAGGGATTAAAGAGTATTACTCAGCAGAGTCTTTAGTCGACACACAAGTATGTGTCGTCAATAACTTAAAACCTGCCAAACTAATGGGCTTTTTATCTGAGGGTATGTTACTGGCTGCTAAAGATAAAGAAGGTCTTTCCTTAATGCGCCCAGAAGCACCACGCAAAGCAGGTTCATCGGTAGGATTAATCTAAGCAACCTAAGCGCTTTAGTAGAGGGGAAACTCTCTAATTCTCCCAGCATTACCTCTTTTGAAGATGTGAGCTTTGAAGTGCACAAGGTTAAACGTGGAGATCTTTTTGTTGCCCTTAATCATAATGATATTGAGACTGCTGTTTTAAATGGTGCTTATGGTATTTTATTTGATAAACCTACCCAAATTAGTGATCAAGAGATTGCATGGATAAAGGTTGATTGTATTGATAAGGCACTTCTTCGTTTACTTCGTTTTCGTATTATGGAAAAATCTCCACAGGTCTACTCTTGTGACTCCATCTCCATAAAACTTGCTCCACAGATTATCACCTCAAATAATCTAATTGTTTTAAATAAAAACCTTCGTGAGCATATTCAAGATTTATATAACTTAGAAAAAGAAAGTATTATTCTTTTTAACGATGAACAGATTGACCCTTCACTTTTTATTGATGTTAAAGCCTTAAGTAAAATCACTAAGAGCTCAATTACTATTGTTGAACAGACTCTTTTTGAGACCTCCTTTATTTATGATGATACTTATTATGAAAGACAACTTCTTTCACCTTTTTTCATGCCTTATCTTGAGTCTGTTTTACAATTTTTCAAACAAGTTGATGTTAAATACCAAATGCGTGACTTTAAACCTATAAAACATTTTCAGCCTGTTTTTACGAATGTACACTTTCAGGTAAAAGAGTTTGGACAAAGCGACAAGGTTCTTATTTTTGAATCTGACTTTAAACTCATAAAAAAGCAGATTGAATTCTTAGATGCTAAGGCAAACTGGGCAAAAATTATTTATCTGATTCCAAGTTCTAGGATTGAAGAACTGGATATTATTGAAAATATCTTTGCTTATGATTCAGCATGGGACATTATGCAAACATTAAAAAACGAGAAATTTCATTTTGCTCTTATAGCAGAACAAGATGCAGAGATTTTAAATGCTGATGTGTTTAGCCCAAAAATAGAACAACCGAGTTTATTTTAAGGAGACTTACCTAATGAAACGAAGAGACTTTTTAAAAACCAGTTCTACTATTGCGGCGGGTTCTTTACTGGTTGGCTGTAATGAGAGCAATAGACAAGCCATAGACTATTCTAAGGTAAAAGAGAAAAAATTAGCTAAACAGAAGTCTATAAATATTAATAAAAACAAAAAAGTCAAATTAAAACTTGCTACCTCTTGGCCAGCACACTTTCCAATTATGGGAACAGGTGTTGAAGAATTTGTTGAGTCTGTAAATAGAGCAAGTGCTGGGAGTATAGAGATAAAACTTTATCCTAAAAACACCCTTATTCCTGCCCTTGCCGTATTTGATGCTGCAAGTTCAGGTGAAATCGACATCTTTCATTCTGGTCCTTATTATTGGAAGGGTAAAAATACTGCCTTCTCTCTTTTCTCAGGTATGCCTTTTGGCATGACTGCAACAGAGATTAATGCTTGGATGCATTATGGTGGAGGGTATGAACTTTGGCGAGAAATGTATGCCCCTTATAACCTCTACCCCTTCTTAGGGGGAAACACCAATATCCAAATGGGGGGATGGTTTAGAAAAGAGATTAATTCTCTTGATGATCTTAAGGGTCTGAAAATGCGTGTTCCTGGTCTTGGAGGAGAAGTTTTTTCTACTCTTGGTGTAAACCCAATTTTACTGCCTGCGGGAGAGATTTATACGGCTCTTGAGCGTGGAGTGATTGATGCAACAGAGTGGGTTGGGCCTGCACTTGATATGATGATGGGATTTTATAAGGTTGCACCTTATTATTATTCGGGTTGGCACGAACCTGGAAGTATCTTAGAGCTAAGTTTTAATCATCAAAGTTGGAAAAAACTCTCTATTGAGCATCAAGAAATTATACATTTGGCAGCAGAAACCATGAATTCAAAGATGTTGTACAAGTTTCAAGCTGAAAATGCCTTTGCTATGCAAAAACTTCAGGACTTGAATGTTCAATTTCGCTCTGTTCCTGATGATGTTATAAAGTCTGCTAAACAAGGGCTTCAAAAAGTCATCATTGAGCAAAGTGCAAAAAGTAAGGATTTTAAAAGTGTTTACAATAGTGCCGAAAACTTTTTAAAATCTTCAAGTAGCTTCACAGATGTCTCATTAAAGAGATATTTAAATATACGTTAACTATAATAGAAAATAATAGGTTTATTTGAAACTACAAAAACCTATGTCTAAAGGTTTATTATGGCGGACAATCTTATAGAGTTAACTGATCGAGTCTTAAAAGATGTCATCAAGAATCAAGTTATCTTACCCTCCCCCTACAAAGAACATTTTGAAACCCATGCTCGTGATATGAATATAGACCTAAATTATGAGGCTATGATGGAAAGCATAGCTCAAAAAGAGTTTAATACTGCTTCAGAGCTAATGAATAAGACCTCATGTAATATAGATGACTTACAAGAGACAACAGAACATGCCAGACTGGCTATACAGAGTCAAGACCTTCAACAACTTGCACAAGTAATAAATGAGATAAACAGCCTTAAAAGCTCATTAGGTGATTTAAAGGCACAACTTCACACTGACACCTTAACAAAAGCACATAATAGAAAATGGTTAATAGAAAATCTTCTTCTTGATGGAAAGTTTCTTAATGAAGGCATCTTAGCATTTATTGACTTAGATAATTTCAAAAAGATTAATGATAATCATGGTCATGTTATTGGCGATAAGGTGCTTCAATATATAGCCTCATTTTTAAATGCAAACCTAAAAGACATGGAAGTTGTTCGTTACGCAGGTGATGAATTCTTAGTGGTTTCTAAAAAACTAAAAATGGAAGATTGTTATACCCAATTAAAAAAACTTCAAGAAGATCTTTTAAATAAAAAGCTAAAAGCTTCTAATGGAGAACTTCTGTATATCGCTTTTTCCTACGGTTTAACACGTTTTGAGAAGGGAGCTGACTTTAGAGACATCTTAGAGATAGCTGATTCTTTAATGTATGAGAATAAAAGAAATAAGGTCAAAAAGTAATTTAATAGTGACCCCATTAAAAGGCATATCCCTAACTCCGAATAATTCCCTTCTTATCAATACATTATGCTTTTTTGTTTTTGCTTAGACTTTAATATGCCAAGGCTCAGAAGTGAAACGGAAGCCCTAGGTAAAACTCTTTTTGATTAAGAAGTTTGCTAGATGCTTTTTTGTGTTTGCTTAGACTTTAATATGCCAAGGCTCAAACCGCACACCAAAAGGATTATTTTTAGGATACCTTATATTAATATAACCTAACTTCTGTAAATTCTCATACTCTTTTGTGTGTGCAAAGGCAGAGGTGAAATTTTTATATCCATAACCTACTTTTCCAACATCAAAATCACTAACTCCATGAAAAGAGTACCCAGGAGGGGCTAAAGAGTGCGCCGCTAAAGAGTAGTTACCCTCAAGTTTTGATGCCTTATATAAAAAAAGATCCAGCTGTTTTACAACAGAACGAACACCCGAGGTTAAGATAACAGAGGGTCCTATCTCACGCTTAAGACGTTCATACAAGACTAAAGGTTTACCTTGGTAAAGATAATGCCCCGTATAAGGAACCTTGATTGTCTCTTTTTTTGCAATTTTATCACTAAGTTTATAGGTAACTTTTTCACCAAAAAAACCATAATCAGCCGCTTGTGTATAAAAAATATTTTCTATATAGTCTAACTCTTGTTTTGAAAATGCTCCAATTTTAGGTGTATTTCTAGCAATATATAAAAGAGCATCAAAGTTTAAAAGATTAAAGTACCCATAACCCACATGTTTTTGAGTCTTTTTAAGTTTTAATGAGATGCAATGCAGAAGTTTACGTTCATTAGCAGAAGCGATAATGGCTTTTTTATGTAAGGCATCCGCAGCAAACTCTTTGCACTGCTTATGATTTAAGACTAAATGATCTTTTATATTCGTGTCAAGATAAGGCTCTGGCATGGCAAAAAGTAACTCTTTTGAGCCTATCGCTAATGAGGATGTGCCAAATTTTAAAAAAAATCTTCGATTCACTAAATAAACCCCTAATATCTTGGTACAATTTCACGAATTATATCATATATTTTAAAAATACTTTTTTCTACCGATTGTAGTCTAAAGGGTACAGAATTTGCTAACATTTATATACGTATTATAATATATTGTAACGAGAAATTTTATGAAACTTTTATTTATTATTTTTATAGCCATCACTTTGTCTGCTGAAGTTAAGAATATACGCATTCTTAATCAAAAAACCTTCCTTCCCATACAGGGGGCTATTGTTAGCAGTGCCAACAACAGGGTCACTACAAACAAGAAAGGAACTGCTTCTATTGATGCGCAGCACAAAGATCTTTTTGTAAAAGCCTATGGTTACAGACCAAAAAATGTTTCCCCTTCTACAAGGATTGTTTTATTAGAGCCTTTTATTTCCAAGGCACTATATATCTCTTTTTGGGCTGCTGGTTCTAGTAAATATATGAAAAAAATCATAAAACTTGCAGAGTCCACAGAAATCAATACTGTTATTGTTGATGTAAAAAATGAATTTGGAAGCATCTCTTATAAGACTAATGTGAAGATGGCAAAGTTTATTGGTGCACATAATGAGAGAACTATTTTTAATATTGAAGCCTTTGTTCAAGAGTTAAAAAAACATAATCTTTATGTTATTGCTAGAATTGTTGTTTTTAAAGATGACAGACTCGCTCGAAAATTTAATAATTATGCACTTAAAGATACAAATGCGACGGTATGGAGAAATAGAGAAAATCTTGCATGGGTAGACCCTTTTGAAACAAAGGTTCATGATTATGTTGCTTCTATTGCTGCTGATGCTGCTTCTAGGGGTTTTGATGAGATCAACTTTGATTATGTGCGTTTTCCCCTTAAAAAAGGTCTTGTCTATAAGGAGCCCATCAATCAGACCAATCGTATCAAAGCCATTTCTGCTTTTTTACAAACAGCTAATAAGGCATTAAAACCTTATAATGTTTACACCTCTGTTGACACCTATGGTTATGTTTGTTGGAATAAGCATGATACAAATATTGGACATACCATCAAATCTTTAGCGCAATACAGTGATTATATTTCACCTATGCTTTACCCCTCAGGTTTTGGTGCAGGGATTATGGGTTATAAAAATCCTACCAATCACTCTTATGAGATTATTAATGAGAGTATTAAAGTTGCTCTAACTAAAGATAATATTTCCCCTTATCGTTTTAGACCATGGTTACAATCTTTTAAAGATTATGGTTTTGATAGAAAGTTTTTTCGTTCTAAAGAAATTTCGGAGCAGATCAGAGGGGCACAAGACGCACAGTGTAGCGGATGGTTATTATGGAACCCTTCGAGTCGTTTTAGTTCTAAGGGTCTTCAAGACAGCTCTCGTCCTTATCCAGTACTGTGTAGTTCCAAAGACAGTCTGGAAAAATGTGGTAGATATGAAGGTATGCCCGACTTAATTAAAATACCTTAAAAAATTGAGGAGAGTGTAGTTATCTCTTTTTGAATACGTTTATACTCAGGTATAAACTCTTGGACATACGCATAAAAATCTTTTGAGTGACTCATATGTTTTAAGTGAGCCAATTCATGAACAAGAATATAATCAATCATCTCATCATTAAGTTTCATCATATAAGGGTTTAGTGTAATACGCTTTTGTGACGTACAAGAACCCCACTTACGTTTACATGAATAAAAACGAAG
Source organism: Campylobacterales bacterium (assembly GCA_024280035.1). GTDB lineage: Bacteria > Campylobacterota > Campylobacteria > Campylobacterales > Sulfurimonadaceae. The sequence continues at coordinate 23,301 of JAJRQV010000094.1, read as the reverse complement.
CTCTGAAAACTCCACTTGCATTTTCTGTCTAAAATATTCTAAACGTTTAGGAAGATACGCCTTTGCTTTTTGTGTATAAAAAGCATTACTTTGTTTTTTTGCCCGAGAAGGATCTAAAAAAACCGTAGAACTTTTAATAAACAGAGGTTTACGGTGGTGAGAAATTAAATACTTTTTTGCCTTAAAATAAAAAACAGAACCCTCTGCAAAAGGCTCTATTAATTGCGTATGTTGCTCTATAATCCACTCTTGATGTTCTAAAATAAAACTGTTTGCATTTAAAAATAGAGACCGAGGAAGTGATATTTTAATCTCCCCTTTTTTTTCTACACGAAGTAGCATTCTTTTCATGTTTTTACGGACAGTGTACTTAATAATAAAGTTTATACCACCTAACTCAATCTCTTTAGGTTTAAAAAAACGTTTAAACATAAGGTATTGGGTCAATCTCCCCTGCAAGTTTAAAACCATTTAAACGCAATCTACAGCTATCACAAAGACCGCAAGCCTTCTCTTGACTCTGATAACACGACCAGGTTAATTCTAGGGGAACCTTACGTTTAAAAGCCTCTTTTACAATTTCAGACTTTTTAAAATGCACCAAGGGCATCTTGATTTCTAAAATAGTATCTTGTTTTGTTCCTAAATTAATACTGCCTTGCATAGAGGAGATGTACTCTTGTGTACAATCAGGATAACCACTGCTGTCCTCTTCAACAACACCAATGATTAAGGCTTCAGCTCCCTCTTTTTCTGCAATAGCCGTTGCTAAAGAGATGAAGATACCATTACGAAAAGGCACATAAGTCACAGGAACGCCCTCTTCTATTCCACGGGTTGGAATTTTTATGCTTTTATCTGTTAAAGCAGAGTCACCCAGCTGCGAAAAGAAGTCAAGGTTAACAATATAAGGTTCTTTAATATCTAAGGCTTTACAAATTTTATGAAAAGATTCTAACTCTTTTTTTTGTGTACGTTGGGCATAATTAAAATGAAGTGCAATCAGTTCATAACCCTCATCTCTCATCATATACGCAGCTAAGGTAGAATCCATTCCTCCGCTCATAATACATACCGCTTTTTTTACACTCATGCTTAACCTTGTAAATCTTTTATTATTGCATCCGCTACTCTAAAAGAGTTAGCATAAATTGTCCATGTAAAAGGCACAGAACCTCCCGTAGGCATAAAACTTCCATCTGTTACATACAGATTATTAAGCTCATGTGTTTTACAGTTTTTATCCAATACAGACTCCTTAGCATTGTCTCCAAAACTACATCCTCCTGCTTGAAGGTTCTGTGGTGGATAAGGGGAGATAGAAGAACTCACCTCTCGTGCACCCATCTCTTCTAAAACCTTTTCAGCATGTTTTGCTATCTCATTACCCACTTCAATATCATAAGGATGTGCCCCTATGCGTACCTTTGCAACGGGCATTCCCCATTTATCTTTTACCTCATCATCAAGGCTTACAAAACAGTTGTTATGAGGTGTCCAATCAGCAAAAATTTCAAAGGTAAAGATGCGTCTTTTCTTAAAATCATGCAGAACTTTTTTTCTTAGGGTATCTCCCCAAACTAAGTCACCTCGACTCATTGCTTGGGTGGCTCGTGCTACTGCATTATTATGTTCAAACAAGAAGTCAATCGTTGCTCCTTTTTTCTTCCCCTCATCTAACTCATACCAGTCTTGTAGGGAGCGATTTACAAAAGGACCTATAACGGTTAATTCTTGGGCTTCTTCTGGAGAAAAATCTTCATAATAAAAAGCACCCTCTCCTACCCCTCCTGCAGAAAAGAGTAGATTCTTTCCTACCTGATTAGAATTATTAGCAAGACCATTTTTAAAGAATTCGTTCTTAGAATTAAGAAGCAATCGAGAACTTTCAATAGCCTGTGCAGCAAGTACATATATCTTTGCTTGAACAAAATGACTCTTATTTTCTTTGTCAATATATTCAATATCAGTCACCTCCTCAGCATTACTATTGAGCCTTTTTACAAAAGAGTCTGCTAAAACAGTACAGTTTCCTGTTTTAATTGCCCTATTAATCAGTGCTTCTCTGGCACTACTTTTTGCACCAGAAGCACAGCCGTACGAGCCACAGTAACCAGCATATTCACAGCCTCTTCTATCTTTCTCATCTCTAGAGAGTATAGCTCTTGGCGTGGGTAGAGCATTAAAAGAGAGTCTTTCACATGCCTTATCTAACCATGAAGAGACAACATGTTCATCTGTGGCAGAATAAGGAAAGTCTGGGGTTGAACGAGGTTCTAAAAAAGGGTGTTTTTTAGCATAACCTGATACACCTACTATGGATTCAACCTTTGTATAATAAGGTTCTAAATCTTCATAAGAGATAGGCCAATCCACAATATTTGAGTTTTTTATCTCTTCATAACTACTTTTTAACTTAAAGTCTTTAGGTTTTAAACGATGAAAATAACCACTCATTAGGTTTGATGAACCACCGACTATATTACCATTCCAAAAGTTCCAACCCGACTCAAGAGTAGGAGTCCCTTTCCATTCACCCTCGTCTAACTCTTCTAAAACATGCTGTTCCTAATCAAGTCTAGGAATAAAACTTGAACGTCTTCCCACAGCTATCTCATCTTTAAACATATCTTCACGCTTGTACCAAGGGCCTTTTTCTAAGACTAAAACCTTGTATCCAGCCTTAGAAAGTTCATAAGCAACCGGACCTGCCCCTGCACCACTTCCGACTATACAAATATCATACATCATAGCTTATCTCTTTTACTGTTGTAGGCAGAGGAAAGCCTGGGTTATGGTTTAACCATTTCCATCCCTCTCCTTGTCTGTTTGAGCCATAAATAGGTGCACTCACCATAGCCTCAAAAATATATGTCAACGTTGTAAATACAAAGTTTTCTCCCCATTGGTAAGTCACAACATCTTGTAAAAGATCTTCTTTCTCTTCTGCATTTAGGTTTAAAAAACTTTTCTCAAACTGCTCAAAAGAACTCTCTTCTAACCAATAAGCACCTTTTAAAAGATAGTCTCTATTTTCTTTTAAAATACGTTCATCTTTTAAAACAAAGGCAAGATACGAAGAGATATGTAAATCCGCAGCACTGGGTGAGAGTTTGGATTGAGGAAAGAGATGATAGGCGGCATGTAAAAGAACCTGTTTATCTTTAGCAAAAAGCGTCACATCTATCTCTTTTTTATCTTTAGACAAAAAGACAAAGGCACTAGCACCTATAGCAAGAGAGCCTCCAATAAACAGACGTCGTGAAAGGGTTGCATCTTTCAAATATATTCCTTAAGCTATATAATATCTGTATTCTAACATAAAGGCGGTATAGTTTCTGTTGTATAAAGCTATATTTTTAACTAATTTATTATAGTTACTTATAAGATAAGCAGTGTTAAACTTAGAGTAAAGGATATCTAATGGAAATTAATAGCACAACTTCGATTCAAACGCAGGTAGATGTTCTAAAACAAGCTGAAAATATTCAAGCACAAAACGTTTCACGCCTTCTTGAAGATAATGCGCAACAGGTGCAAAGCCAAGATCAGAAAGTTCAAGAAACTGCTCAAGAATCAACTGCTTTACTTACAGGTCTAGGAACGGGTTTAGATATTACAACCTAGTGATAGATAAGTTCTTCTTAGGCTAAAAGCCTTTTTCTTTATACAATAATGCACTATAATTAGCTACAATTGCACTTATGATAGATATAGACAATCAAAGTGATGTAAACCTTCCTATTAAAACCCTTACTTCTATAACAGATAGCCTTACACAAAATGATGTTGAGCTTCTTGTTGTTAACGAAGAGCAGATGCGTAGCATTAATGCTGAACATAGAGGCATAGACAAGGCAACAGATGTACTGAGTTTTCCTCTAGAAAACATTCCCATGGCTCCCTTAGGAACTATTGTTATTAACACACAAGCCGTTAAAATGGTAGCCAAGAACTTAGGGCATACACTTGAAAATGAATTTAGTCTTTTATATATTCATGGTCTTTTACATCTTTTAGGATATGACCATGAGGTAGACAAGGGTGAAATGCGAGACAAAGAAGAAGAGATAATTAGAAGTTTTAAACTTCCACAGAGTTTAATTGTTAGAACACAAGAGCGCTTATAAAAAAGCAAGGTATTTTAATTTTATAAGTCAAATAATTTTAGATCTCCTAAGGTGAAGTGCTTCACCTATTTTGGAGTAAGATAAAAGGAAGCAAGAGCATGGATTTTGCAATATTTTTTGTAGCAATGGCAGCACTGATTTATGGTGCAGGTTTTATTATTAAAGAGTCAGAAAGAATTGCTCTGCATTTTAATATTTCACATTTTGTTATTGGTGCGACCTTAGTTGCTTTTGGAACCTCATTACCAGAGATGGCAGCTTCAATGATTGCTTCCTACCACCATAAAAGTGATTTAGCCGTAGCCAATGTTATTGGAAGTGTTACTTTTAATATCACCCTTGTATTAGGTGTTGTTTTTATGATTGCAAAGAAAATGAATCCAACACGTGACCTTTTTGCTAAAGATAGTGCTTGGATTTTGATGCCTGTTATCATCTTTTTACTTATGAGTTATGATGGTGTCATTTCAAGATTTGAAGGTTTCTTATTTCTGTTTATGATGTTAGCCTATATTCTTTTTCTTTTTTCCTCATCAAAAGAGGACTTAGAAGTCGATGACGACTTAGTTAAGGAGAAGTTTAAGTGGTTAAAGACATTGGTTTTACTTATTATTGGTTTTGTCTTAACCATAAGCGGGGCAGATTTTGTTGTTGAAAGCGGTAGTAATATTGCAAGAATGTTTGGTGTTAGCGAATGGATTATTGGTCTTTTCTTAATTTCATTAGGCACCTCTTTACCCGAACTCGTTGTCTCTTTGGTTGCCATTAAAAAAGGAAATGCTGACTTAAGTATTGGAAATATTATTGGTTCTAATGTGGCAAACTTCTCTATGGTAATTGGTGGGGCATCACTGCTTGCACCCTTAAGCGTTAGTCTAAGTCAAAACAGTTTTGATATCGGTATTATGATAGCTGCTTCTCTCTCTTTACTGCTTATATTAGCCAATAAACTTTATAATAAAGCAGGTGCTGTTTTCTTACTCCTTATATTAGCACTTTTTATTAATCATGCCGTGGTGAGTCTTTAAACTCCCTCTTTGTGTACATGCTTTTAAGGCATTATGATTTTATAAGGAGATAAAGATGGGCATATTAAATAATTCCCTTTTTAAGCCAAAAAATCATGTATGCCCAGCACTTAAAGTAAACTATTTTTTAATATATCCATATTCAAGTAGTTTGTTAAACACCCCTGATACAATAGGTCCTGCTGCTTGCCCCCCATGTCCCCCATGCTCAATCAATACCGTAACAATATATTGAGGGTTTTCATAAGGTCCATAACTTGTAAACCAAGCATGAGAACGCTTAAAATAAGCAAGTTCATGCTCTTTTAAACGCTTCTTTGTTTTTTGTGAGATTCCAATAACCTGAGCCGTTCCTGTTTTACCCGCAAGCCTTACCTTTGAGCTTAGGTAGTGTGTAGCCGTACCCTTAGGGTGGTTACATACATCACGCATAGCACGCTGAATCAAAGGAAGTCTTTTCATCTGCTTCTCATTTAAAACACCTTCTATTACAGTATCACGAACTCTTTTTCCTGCAATAGTATGTACAAAATGTGGTTGAGGAAGTTTTCCTGTTGCCATTAAAGCTGTAAATTGAGCAATTTGCATTGGTGTTGTTAAAAAGTCTCCTTGTCCAATAGAAGAGTTCAGGGTCTCGCCTATATACCAAGGTTTACCATATTTTTCCATTTTCCACTGTTTATTAGGAACCGTTCCATAATACTCATTAGGTAAATCAACTCCTGTTTTTTTGCCCAGACCAAATTTTTTAAGCTGCTTAGACATCTCTTCAATACCTACACGTAAGCTCCCCTTATAAAAGTAGATATCACAAGACTCACGTATGGCTTTAATTAGGTCTGTTTTACGATGCCCTGCATGTTTCCAACATCTAAACTTTCTATTATTTTTACCCAAGGTCATCGTACCATTACAGTCAAAAGAGGTCCATGGGCTTATTTTTGTTGTGCTAACATAGGCTAAACCAAGCCCTGGTTTAATGGTAGAACCAGGAGGATAAAGCCCATTAACCACCTTATTAGTAAAGGGTTTATCTAAATCATTAATTAACTCTTTCCATCTTTTAATTGAGATACCTGACACAAAGGTATTCAGGTCATATTCTGGATACGAACCCGCAGCTAAGATAGAACCATTAACATCCATAACGATAACAGCACCTGCCTTGTCTTTAAACATAAGTTCAAGCTCTTTTTGAAGACGTAAGTCCAGACTAAGAACAAGTTGTCGATGCTCTTTAGGTGGTTTAAAACTTAACTCTTCCATCTCCTCATTGAATGCACTAACCTTAATCTCTCTTTCTCCAGGTTCACCCTGTAGATACGTATTATAAAATTTCTCTATTCCACTTTTACCGGTAGCTCCTGTTAGTTTTGCAACCAGACTGTTTTCTACATCTTTTTTATTTGATTTGGCAACATAACCAATAATATGAGCCGCCAGTTTTTTATTTGGATAATAACGTTTAGGTGCAGGAAGAAGTTTAATGTTTTCATTTAAGTTCATTTTTGAGTAAACAGGAATAGCATCTTCATAACTCACAAAATCAACAACATTAATAAAGTGATGGTTATAATACGAGTCTTTTTTCTTATAGTTTTTAAGCAGTTCTTTTTTATCCATAAAAGGAAACATTGAAATTATAATATCTAGCTCTTTATCTAAGTCACCTTTTTTTATGGAGATATGCGGGGCAATCTGAAGCTTAAAACCCAGTTTATTAATAGCAAAAGGTCGTCCATTTCTGTCCAGAATCTCACCCCTAATAGGAGGGATATACTCAAACTTAATGGTATTTCTATTGGCAAGAGTCTCATAATAATTATTGGATTGCACAGAAATATAATATACCCGTACTAGCAAAGAAATCCATACTAAGACAAAAACAACAAGCACAAATTTAATTCTCATAAGGACAAGACCATAAAAAATTCTATAAACATATAATAAAAAATATGCCAGTCTGCTGTAGGAACTTCAACCCAAAGAACATGGTTTAGAACAATTGAGTAAAGAATAAAACCTGGGTATGCAAGTATCATTAAGAGTACCTTTAGACAGATTCTACATGATATCATCACTCGTAACCGTGGAATAACAAAACGATAAACAAAGGTAAAATAGACTAAAGAAGAAAAAAGTAAAAAATCTTTTTCTGCTTCAAAAATAAGAAGCAAAACAATAATAAGCACCAAGGCAGGAAGGTTCTCTTTTTGAAGGCTATGAATAAAATAAAAAAAAAGTACACCAAAAAGTGGAGGTAAAAGAAGGTAGATGCTACTGAGGCTCTGGTAAAGACCAAAGACTATGGCAATAATTATGCCTTTTAATATTTTTTTATAAGTGAAACTTCGTTGCATATAGGAAAGTGTTTACATTTAATACAATCTGCCCAAATTTTATGTTCAGGTAGAGACTCTTTTAAGATTTCAACAAATCCCAGTTTTTCAAAAAATGCTTGTTTATAGGTTAATACTAAAACTTCTTCTAGACCTAAAACCTTTCCCTCTTTAAGTGCTAATGAAACCAATTCCTTACCTACGCCCTTAGCTTGAAAATCTTCTTTTACAATTAGTGAGCGTATCTCCGCTAAAGTATTTGTATGAATATGTAAGGCAGTAAACCCAATAAGTTTATCTTCATCAAAAGCGAGCATATAAGAACGTATATTTGTAGAGATTTCATCTGATGAACGCATTAAAATAGTCCCATCTTCGACATAAGGGTCAACAAGATTCATCATCTGAGCTACATGCGAGAGTTTGGCTTTACAGTAACTGATCATTAGGACTCTTGTTCTTTAGTATCATCCGTTTCATCATCAAATAAGATAGAGTGAATAACATTAGTCAATTTGTCAATTCCACGCTTTTTAGAATTTGAGACCATTAAAGCCCCAGGGAACCTGTTTCTCAAGGCGCTTAATTCTTTTTGATTTAACTTGTCCATTTTAGTAAAAACATGAAGTAAAACCTGATCTTCTTCAACAATTTCACTTAGATATTCATCCACTTGGGTGTCAATCTCTAAGTCAGGATGACGGGCATCAATTAAATGAATAAAAAGCTTAATCTGCTCTCTTTCTGCAATAAACTGCGTTAAAGAGCGTTGCCATTGAGACTTAATACTTTTAGATACCTTTGCATAACCAAACCCAGGAAGGTCAACAAAACGCGCACTCTGTCTTTTATCTGTTTCGGTCTGTCTAAACTCGAGGTTAAAAAAGTTAATCAACTGTGTTTTACCTGGTGTAGAAGAGACCTTAGCCATGCCCTTATGTTTTACTAATGAGTTAAGAAGAGAAGACTTTCCTACATTTGAGCGTGCTAAAAAAGCCACTTCTGGTATATTTTCTGGAGGCGCTAGCTTAATATCTGGTACTGAAGTAATAAACTTTGCATTAATAATATCTATCATATCTATTTTTTCTCTTCTACATTAAAAATAATAATCACGGGAGCCTTCTCTTTACCAATGGCTTGGGCATTTCCATCTAAGGCATCCAATTTAACCTCTTCACCAAATATCTTTCGATCTGTTCCTAATTGATAAAGGTGTACATTTTTATAAAACTGATATTTTTTCTTATTGGGAAAGTAGATAACCTTACCAGCATCACCCTTATAGGTAGCATTGTTCTCTTTTAAGTCAATATAAAAAGAGACCTCCCCTTCTGCTTCATAACGGTAAGGACTCCGATTTTTATCGGTAAAAACTGTAACTTTTGAAGCATTTAACTCATCATTACCCTTAGTTATTTTTACATGGCCCTGAAAAACAGTAATACCTTTTTTCTCATTTCCATCAAACTTATCTGCAATGATTTTTACCTGTTCGCCAATTAGCATAACGGTGCATACACTTAAAATTGTTAATATTTTTTTCATTTGCTTCCTTTATAAATCACTTTGTTTTTTTCATCTATATAATAACTTGCATCAATCTTTTCGGCTTTGATTTTTCCTGTTTTTGAGTTGTAATGTAACTCTTTCCCATAAATAACATTTTCATTTTGCGTTAATACAAAGTTGTTAGGTACATAAAGTTTTTCTGCCTTGGTATTATAAACTGCTTTATCACTCTCAAAAGAGAGTCCATCTTCACGAAAATAACGGACATTATCTCTTAAGTAAGCGATATCTTTTTCAAACCTTGCATAATCTGCGTAAAGATGTTCGCCTAATCTGTTTTTATTTTCAATATAGTGTGCATTTTCCACTTCATAATACGAGTTAAACTGTTTACCTACTGTTCCACTCACTACACTCGTCACCCCAGTTTTATCTATCTTATATACAATAAAATCTTCTATCTCAAGTTGTGCTATCTCTTTGCCTGTAGTAATGCTACTTGCTTCTGGTTTTAAAAAGACAAAAAGAGCAAGACTTAAAACAAGCATTACTACAAAAAAATGAGTCAGTTTCATTATTAGTCTTTTATTTCCAGATCTTTATAAACTCTTCTTCTGTACCATTGTCTTTAACAATAGATTCTATCATTTCACGAACAGCACCTTGCCCACCATGTGCAGATAAAACAGTGTTACAAATATCTTTTATGTAGTGTGAGCCATCTGCGGGTGTAAAACTTTTACCTACACTAGAAAGCATTTTAGAATCATTTAAATCATCTCCAATAGCAGCAATATTGGCGTAGCTAATACCTAATTCCTTACGAATATTATCAAGAACTTCATCTTTATTATGCACACCTTGAAAAAGAAAATTAATGCCTAACTCTTTGGCACGTCTCTCAACAATTTTACTTCGTCTACCCGTAATGATGGCTGCTTTTTTACCCATACGAATCCATGTACTAATGGCTAGGCCGTCTTTAACATTAAAAGATTTAATCTCATCTCCATTTTCACTATAGGTTATTGAGCCGTCAGTTAAACACCCATCTACATCAAAAACTAGAAGTTCAATCATAATATGCCTTTTGTACTGGGAACACCCATTCTTTCATTAGCTGTTGTTGCACGACGAAGTGCTACGGCTAATGATTTAAAGGCAGCTTCAATAATATGGTGTTTGTTTTTACCACGTTTCATAATAATATGCGCAGTAATACCCGCATTAAAGGTAATAGCACGAAAAAATTCTTCTACCAGTTCGGTGTCAAAACGACCCACCTTGCCATCGACTTCTACCTCATAAACCAAAAATGGACGATTACTAAGGTCTACATCACACTCAACACAAGCCTCATCCATAACAATTGCTGCTGAACCAAATCTTTCAATCTTCGAGATAGGATAAATAGCTTTTTTAATGGCTTGCCCAAGTGAAATACCAATATCTTCAACACTGTGGTGATCATCAATATGCGTATCACCCTTACAACTAATATTAATATCCATTAAAGAGTGTTTAGAAAAACTTTCCAACATATGGTCAAGAAAGGCTACCCCAGTTGCTATTTCACTCTTACCTTCACCATAAATATTTAACTCAATTTTAATGTTTGTCTCTTTAGTTTTACGTTCAATTTTAATCATCTGCTATTTTTCCTTATTCCCTAACTATAAAAGCGCCTGAAAAGTGCTCTGCTTTGTATTCTCTAGCCTCTTCTTCACCGCCAAAACCTGTTAATAAAACCTTAAAAAGACGTGATTTTCCATCATCTATATCTTTAATAACTGTTTTGTATCTTCCTGATGCATTATTATAGCGTTCTTGGTAGGCAATTGCACCATCAATCTTTGAAAATGAACCGATTTGAAGAGCATATTTTCCAATTACCTTCTCTTTTACATTTTTTTGTATTGATGTTGATGTGATTGTTGTCTGACCTTTACGATTAAAACCTAAGATTTCAAGACGTACTGGAGCGGTTCCTGTTTTAATCATATCTAACGCATTTGCCGCTTTTTTGGAAAGATCAATAATCCGCGTATTTACAAAAGGACCTCTATCATTAATACGCACAACAACACTTCGACCATTATTTTTATTTGTTACTCTAACCACAGTGTTCATAGGTAAGGTTTTATGAGCAGCCGTCATTTGCCACATACTATAAGTCTCACCATTAGATGTTTTTTTTCCATGAAAATCAGGACCATACCATGAGGCACGTCCAGTAAAGGTTTCTCCTACTGTTACTACTGTTGGATAATAACGTTTTCCTAAAACAGTATAAGGGCGCATGGTGGGATGACGTAGTTTATTTGGGGTTGAAGCGTTCGCTACAGGAGCACGGTAAGACGAACGTGTTCTGTCAATAGGACGACGACTACACCCTGTTAATAATATAATAACAAAAACTGTAATAAAAAGCCTAGTTAACACTCAGTTTATCTCCTATTTTAATCATATCAGAACGAAGACTATTCCTCTTTTTTAAGTCAGCAATAGAGACTTTAAAGTTTTTAGAGATTGAGTCTAAGGTATCACCGCTCTTAACCGTATAAAAACTTGCTGTTTTTTTGTAGGATTTACTTACGGGAATAATCAGTTTTTGTTTCAAAAAGAGACTATTAGATTTTAAGTGATTAAAGTCTTTGATACGACCATAGGGAATACCGTATCTTTTACCCAAATAAGAGAGGTTATCCCCAGAGCTTACTGTATGCACTAAATACATTGTTTGAAGTGCTGCAGGCTTATAATTCTTTCTAAAATCAGCTAATTTAACATAAGGAATATAAAGATGGTAACTTTTACCATAAGGGGGGAGAAATCCATATTTCAGGTGTCTATTAAGCTTTTTCAGCTCTTTACTTGGCATTGAAATAAGTTTAGCAACACGATTAATATTCTCTACTGCGGGAACTTTTACCGTTGCTAAAGAGTAGGCATTTCCACGATTAAGAAGATAATCACACTCATTTTCCATCATATATTCTTCATCATAACCTAAAAGTGCTAGGGCAATAATTTTACGAATATATTTACGGCTTTCTCTAGGAATATACTTGCGTTTAGGATTAAGAAGAACAGTTAAATCATCTGTGCCTGCTTTTTTAATTGCCTTTCTTAATCTTCCTTCTCCACAATTATAAGCAATAGCGGCAAGGTACCATTTACCAAACTTTTTATGCAGAGCATTAAGGTATTTAACTGCCGCTTCAGTTGATTTTACGAGGTCTCTTCTTTCATCCACATATTCATCAATCTTAAGCCCATACACACGCCCAGTATAAGGCATAAACTGCCACATTCCTGAGGCTTTCTTTTTTGAATACGCTCGTGTTGAAAAGTTTGATTCTGCCATCGCTAAATAAAGAATTTCACTGGGGACTTCTGAATCTGCAATGATTTTTTTGACCAAAGGAATAAATATATAAGCATCATTCATTGTTTTAAAGAAATATTTATTTTTATAGCGTGAACGTTTTTGCTCTTTTATACGATTAAGTTGAGTGTCATTTAAAAAAGAGGGTTGTATATCAAAACTGCGTAAAAGTTTTAACTCTTTAGCATGATTAGGAGCAAAATTAATGACAGCAAAGGCTGAAGTAGAAAGAAGTAATGAGACAAGTAGTGTAAATAGTTTCAAAGGCACCCCGGGAAAATCAAACGCCCTACTTCATTTCAGTAAGACTTTGATATTATTTAAACAGCTATTTTAGCTAATCATGCCTATATTTATGATTATTTATAAATAAAAAACAGAAAAAACACATTAATATTATTAAATATCAATTGTAAAAAGTCTTTTTGCATTTTCTGTTGTAAGTGTCTTGAGTTTATCTATATCCATTTCTAAATTTTCTGACATTTTCTCCGCTACAAAGGTGATATAAAGAGGTTCATTACGTTTTCCACGATAAGGATGTGGTGTTAAATAAGGTCCATCTGTTTCAATTAGTAACTTCTCTAGTGGGATTTTTGGTAACACATTAATAAGCTTCTTTGCATTCTTAAAGGTCACTACACCTCCAATACCAAAATAAAAGCCTCTCTTTGCCAAAATAAGAAGTTCTTCATCGGCATTAAAACAGTGCAATACTCCCCCTTTTGAGTTCTCCTCTTCTAATATAACACGGGCATCATGACTGGAATCTCTGATATGTACAATCAAGGGTTTATTTAAGGCATTAGCAAGACGTATATGCTCTTTAAAAACTCTTTTCTGCTCTTGAATTTCTAGTTTTCTTTCATCCTCGTCTTCAGGCAGTCTAAAATAGTCAAGCCCACACTCGCCTATGGCAATACATTTTTTATCTTTTGAATGTTTTTGAATAAGTGTTTCACTATAATTGCTTATATCATAAGGGTGCATACCCACAGCATAATAAACATTTTTATGTTTATCGGCTAAAGCCTTTGCTCTTGGTAAGTCTAAGGGGTCAGCCCCCGGTATAATAAAGGCTTCTACTCCTGCTTCTTGAGCACGGCTTATCACCTCTTCTACATCATCTATATATTGTTTGTTATCTAAGTGTATATGGGTATCTATAATCATAATGATATTGTATCTAAAAGCATCAAAAACAAGATACCGCTAGTTAGACCCAGAATCTAAAATTTATTTTCTAATAAAACTTTATTTCTCTTCATCTTTATTCAAGTCTGAAGGGGTTTCACTTACAGCATCAGAACTCTCTTTTTTATCTGTAGTAGAACTCTTTTTTTTAACCCCACATCCACCTTTTTTACAGCTAATGTTTTTATACATGAAATAAAGAAGCACAAGGGCTAAGACAGCAGACATAATCGATTGAGGAATAAAACCATTCATATAAAAATTTATACTTAAAATTGTTAAAAGAATACTAATAACTAAACACATTTTTCTTCCATTAATCCACGTGCGAAACGAATCGCCTCTTCGGTAATTTTATCACCACTTATCATTCGTGCAATTTCTGAGACTCTTTCCTCATCTTCTAAGACTTTAACCTGAGAAAACTTATCCCGACTAATAAGAAAATGTTGATCGGCTTGAGAGGTTAATTGTGGCTGATGTGAAATAACAAAGATTTGATAGTCTTTGGCTAAATGTGAAAGTACTTTAGCAACAGACATAGACTCTTCTCCACTTAGATTTGCATCAATTTCATCTAACATTAAGATGCCACCCTCATTAACCTGTAAACTTTTTACAGCTAAAAGAGCAAGTCTTAAGCGATTGAATTCACCAGATGAGACCTTATCTAAACCCGTTCCATCTAATTCAACTTCAACCCTATCTAAACCAAAGATACAAAGTTCCTCTTTTAGCAGTTTAATACTTGCTGGTCTTAAGTAGAGCTGTTTTAAGAAGTCATTAAATGAATGTACAATTTTCTTTAATGCCTTTTGACGTTTAAGTGATATTTTTTCTGCTCGCATAAGAAGCTCAGTCTCTATGCTTTTTATCTCTATAAAAAGTGTCTCTTTTTGTTCTTCTAAACTCTCATAATGTTCTAACTCTTTTTGTCTTTGAACCTTATAATTAAGAGCTTCTTCAACACTTCCATAACGGTGTTTCAGTTCAGAAATCTGTTCTATTCGTGTTAAAATCTCCTCAATATTGCATTCACCAAGTTCAGCCAATCTCTCTTTGGAAGCCTCAAAATGTGCCCTAAGTTCATTCATGGTGTCATCAAAAAATGAGCTATTAATATCAAGCAGTTCCAAAGCGTTAGAGATATCATTTTCATAATTAAACAGCTCTTCAGCCCGGCTAATAGCCTCTTCAATCTTCTCTTTTTTAGAGAGTTCCTTCTTAATCTGCATCAGCTCTTCATCTTCATTTTCAAGAGGTGAAATAGCATCTATTTTTGAAATTTCAAACTGAGCAAACTCTCGAAGCTCTAGGACCTTTTTATCTTCTTCAATAATTTGAGACAACTCTTTTTTTAGCTGGTTCAACTCAGTAAAACGAGTTTTATACTCTTGTATAAGGCGAAGATGTTTAGCATCTGTATCATTACAAAACAGATCAATAAGGTCTAAAAGATTTTCATTTTTAAAATCATTATAATCTCTAAAACTAAGGTGTCGTACAAAGGTCTTATAAAGATTTAAAAGTACTTTTTTAGAAATAGTTTGGTTATTAATAAAATGACGAACCTTATCTTTTTTAATCTGTTTAAAAATGGTTAAATCATCTTCTTCAATACCAATATCTTCTAGTTTAATAGGAAAATTAATACTTGCTTCACTAAGACCTGCCTTAGCTTCATCTAAACCCAAAGAGGCTAAAATAGAACTCATCAGTATAGATTTTCCACTACCACTTGGACCCGTGAAAACCACTAAACCTTTTTTAAACTCAAGTTCTGCCTCTTTAAAAGAGAGAAAGTCACGTAAATAAAACCGTTCTATCATAAGACCTCCTTTATTCACCCCAACTTAATTTTTCTTTTAAAACTTCAAAATAATTAAACTCTTCACGGTGAATAAGCTGTGCTGGTTTAGCTGAGAGCCGAATACGTATAATATCTCCATTTCCAAATTCATGCATATCTTGACCATCAATCACGGCTAAAGCAGAAGCATCTGTGGTCTTAATTTCAATAGTAAAATGCCCAGGAAGAACAACAGGACGTTGGGTTAAGGAGTGTGGAGAAATAGGAGTTAATGCAAACACCTGCGTTAAGGGAAAAAGAACAGGCCCTCCTGCAGAAAGATTGTAAGCAGTAGAACCTGTAGGCGTAGAAATAATCACCCCATCACCATAATAAGTATTAAAAGGTTTTCCATCTACAAAAGCATCTAAATGAATCATCTTTGAAACAGATGAACGGGTCATTACAATATCATTAAAAGCAACCAGTTTTGTACTTCCGTTTTTATTAATAATTTCAGCACGAAGCACAGCCCTATTATCAATTCTATAATTTTTAGAAACAAGCTTTTCAATAAAATCATCAAGTTCTGCTAGGTCTACATCTGCTAAAAAACCCAATCGACCCGCATGAATACCAAAGACTGGAATATCAAATTCATGTGAACGCCTAACGGCTGAGATAAGTGTTCCATCTCCCCCTAGAGTAACTAAAACATCTGAACTTTCACATACTAAATCAAAGGGTTGCCCTAATAAACCAATCATTTGAGCACTATTATTATCTAAAACGACATCAATACCAAATTTTTCAAAGCTTTTTTTAACCAAAAGGAATTGATCTTTAATTTCAGGTGATGAAGGACGAAGAATAACGCCTATTTTATTAATCTGTTCGGGTTTTTCATTATTAAAATCATTTGTCATGTGTAGTCACTCATTTATTAAGTTTTTTATATTATATCTTATTCGTGTAGATCATAGCAAAATGTAGTATTTTTGAAATTTATATGGCACACAGCCATATAATTTAAGAGAGTGATCTATTGATCGTGTGTAGCAGCGTACTCAGGTGTACAGAAAATTCCACAATGACATTTTCCATCTTCAGGTACTTCTTTTTCAATGGCTTGAGGACAAGGGCAAACTCTATTATCTGCACTTACATGCTTACCGTCTTCTTCAAGAACCATATAACATGGACAAAAGCGTTTTCCATAAAGAATCTTATGACGAGCGAGTCCCATCGTAACACCTTCATTAACATCTTCATTAGGGTTATAAACCCATCCAAACTGTTTATTGACTTTATCAGTAAATTTTTTTGTTTTTTCCATCTGTTCTAAAAATTCATCAGAACTCATGTCAATTTGTTGCATCATTGTTACATCCTTTGAAATTAGAGAAATTATAATGAGTCATTACTTAAAAAAACCAATAAACTTTAAAACTTTGTTTAACGTAAACTAACTTTAAGAACTTACAGAGTGTATTAGTAGCATATAAGCTTTTTTTTGATAAAATCACGAAAACAAGAGAAACAGTCTCTTTTATAGAGATATTTCTTTAGTAAAATTAGAAAAACCCCTCTGTTTAATTGAGGTTTTTTTAGAAAAACTACATAGACATACGTCTACATAATAGGATGTTCATGCGAACACATTACTGTACTGATTTAAACGAGAGCCACATAGGCAAAGAAGTTACTGTTGCGGGTTGGGCAAATAGCCATAGAGACCATGGTGGTATTATTTTTATTGACTTAAGAGATAAAAGCGGTTTGGTTCAACTTACCTGTGATCCTGCTGATAGCAAACAAGCTCATGAAACAGCCGATAGCGTTAGAGATGAATTTGTTCTAATTGCTAAGGGTACTGTTCGTGCCCGTGGTGAAGGGTTAACAAATCCACGTCTTAAAACAGGAACCATTGAAATAATTGTAGATGAACTTATTATTGAAAATCGTTCTGAGCCTACACCTTTTGTTATTGGTGATGATAAGGTTGGGGAAGAGACTAAATTAAAATACCGTTATTTAGAACTTCGTAACACTAAAACGTATGAAACTTTCCGTCTACGTTCAAAGGCAGCCATTGCCGCACGCAACTCTTTAGATGAGTTAGGTTTCCTTGAAGTTGAAACACCAATTCTTACCAAATCTACTCCTGAGGGTGCAAGAGATTATCTTGTTCCTTCTCGCGTACATGATGGTGAGTTTTATGCACTTCCCCAATCACCACAGCTTTTTAAACAGCTATTAATGGTAGGTGGTTTTGATAAGTACTTCCAAATTGCACGCTGTTTTAGAGATGAAGACCTAAGGGCTGACCGTCAGCCTGAATTTACTCAGATAGATGTAGAGATGAGTTTTTGTAATCAAGATGATGTTATTGCTACGGCAGAAAAACTTTTAAAAGATATGTTTTCTGCTTGTGGACGTGAGGTTCAAACACCTTTCCCACGTATGCAGTACTCAGATGCCATGGAAAAGTACGGTTCAGATAAGCCTGACCTACGTTACGGCCTTGAGATGGTTGATGTTATTGATATTTTTGAAAAATGTGATAATGAAATTTTTACTAAGATTGCGGCTAACCCTAAAACCAATCGTATCAAAGCCCTTAAAGTTCCGCAAGGTGATACCATCTTCTCTAAACGTGAGATGAAAAGCTTTGAAGATTATGTACGTAAGTTTGGTGCAGCAGGTCTGGGTTATTTCCAAATGAAAGAAGAGGGGCTTAAAGGTCCTCTTACTAAATTCTTTGCTCAGTCTGAGATAGATGAACTTGTAAAACGTTGTGAACTGAGTGTTGGTGATGTCATCTTCTTTGGTGCAGGGGAGAAAAAAGTAGTTTGGGATTATATGGGGCGTTTCCGTATTTTCTTAGCTGAACATGAAAAAATGGATATTATTGATCCTAATGAGTTTGCTTTTACATGGGTTATTGACTTCCCAATGTTTGAAATTGAAGAGGGTCGTGTTAAAGCCCTGCACCACCCATTTACTATGCCAGCAGACTTAGATAAAGAACATCTAGAAGACATTGACTCAATCGCTTATGATATCGTACTTAATGGTACTGAACTTGGTGGCGGTTCTATTCGTATTCATAAAGAAGATGTTCAATCTAAAATCTTTGAACTTATGGGTATTGAAGAAGAAGAGGCACAGGCTAAATTTGGTTTCTTACTGGATGCACTTAAATTTGGTGCGCCTCCACATGGTGGTTTTGCTATTGGATTTGATCGTCTTATTATGTTGCTCACAGGACAAAGCTCTATTCGTGATGTTATTGCCTTTCCTAAAACACAAAAAGCCTCATGTCTGTTAACACAGGCACCAAGCCCAGTGGATAATGCTCAGCTTCGTGACTTACACATTCGCCTTAGAGAAACACCAAAGAAAGAGGCATAAGTTTGAGCAAAAAACTTATTCTTATTATAGGTGCTCCTGGTTCAGGTAAACTACTGATGCAGAGTTGATTGCCTCGCAAAATGCTGACAGTATTAAACACTACTCAACAGGGGACTTACTCCGTGAAGAGGTGAGCTCAGGATCTGAACGTGGAAAAGTTATTGATAGTTTTATCTCACAAGGAGATATTGTTCCTATTGAAATTGCTATTGAAACAATTGTTGTTGCCATTAAAAACAGTGATTTAAATACCATCATTATTGATGGTTACCCTCGTTCAAACGAACAGATGAACGCCTTAGACACTTATATTAAAGAAGAAGACTCTATTGAACTTATTAGCGTTATTGAAGTTGAAGTTAGTGAAGAGACGGCAAGAAATAGGGTTCTTGGACGTGCTCGTGGGGCTGATGATAATCATACTGTTTTTAATAATAGAATGAAGGTTTACAAAGAACCTCTGCCTGATATTCAAGCCTTTTACACAAAAAAGAATATTCTGACAAAAATTTCTGGTGAGCCTTCTATTGATACAGTCGTTTCACAAATGCAAGAATTTATTAAATCAATTATTTAATTTAATAACTTACTATATAAGAAGTTATATAGTAAGTACCCCTCTTTTCTAATTTTTCACATTTTATTATAAAAACTTATATTCCTTTCATAAAACCTAGTAAATATAGTTATTCTATGTTAATGTAGCATTAACTTTGTTAAGGATAGATATGAAAAGAACAATAATCAATAGTATTACAAAAGAAAAAATCACCCTGCCCTCACCAAGTAGTGTAGAACTTATTTATGATGGAAAACCGATGCTAACTGAAACCGATACCGCGGGCATTATTACCTATGCAAATCGAAAATTTTGTGAAATGTCAGGTTATACGAAACAAGAGCTTTTAGGTGCTACACATAACATTAACCGTCATCCGGATATGCCCCATTCTGCTTTTGCAAACTTATGGAATATTATTAAAAAAAATAATGAGTGGCATGGTTATGTAAAAAATCTGCGTAAAGATGGTAAATTTTACTGGGTAGATGTATATATTGAACCTCGCTTTAATAATGAAGGTGAAAAAATTGGTTATATTGCAAGTCGTAAACCCATCAGCCCTAAAAATTTAGTAAGTATTGAAAAATCATATCAAGAGATGTCTTTAAAAGAGCAATAAAAGAAGGCAAGTGCTATAATACACAAAAAGAAGAATTACTTGATTATTGAACTTTACAAATCTGCCTTATGTCCACGTTGTGCTTATGCTACAAATGTCCTTAAAAAACTAAAAAGTGAAAACCCTGACTTAGAAATTATAAACTACGACATACTCGCTAATCTAAAAGCCTTTAAAGAAGCTGGTATTTCTATGATTCCTAGTATTAAAATTGATGGTGATGTAAAATCATGGCTTATCCCCAAAGAAAAAGAGATTCAAGCCTTCATTCAAGCCCATAAATAATCTTATACCTTTTAGATGTTTTAAAAATAATTTCTATTAACAATCTTTTAACACTGTTATTATAATATTCTAGCCTTGGCTTCCTTTTTCCTATTTTTCTTCATATAACTTT
The DNA here is from genome assembly GCA_024280035.1 of Campylobacterales bacterium. Classification (GTDB taxonomy): domain Bacteria; phylum Campylobacterota; class Campylobacteria; order Campylobacterales; family Sulfurimonadaceae. Next base: position 2,929 of record JAJRQV010000094.1, on the reverse strand, counting down.
ACATAAAATAATTAATTATATTGTTTAAGATTTATTTACTAATTCATAATATCATTTTTTGTTCTAAACATTTAAGGAGAGAGATTATGATTACTAAACATTTCAGTTCGTTATTATTAGCGGCTACACTTTCATTAACTGTTGGTGCACAAAGTGTATCTGCAGAAGATTTGGGTATTACAGCATTTTATGGCGATAAAGCCATGGGTCGTGTTGTTATTATGGATGTTGATAACATGACATTTAAAGAAGAGGTCTATACCGATGGTGTTGATCCTTACCCTGTTGATCAAGCAGGTACCTTAGATAAGGTTTATGCTATTACACGAGGATCAAACTCTATTGATGTTATTGATTCAAATACTTATGAAAAACTAGGTTTAATTGAATTACCTCACTACCATCGCTCATCTGAAGCTTATAATGCAGAATTAGGTTTGCAACTTGTTACAGGTGTTGACAAACCTATGGCATCATTAATTGATGTTAATACTGATACTGTTGTTGCTTCTGTTGGTATTAATGAGATTTTTTCTGTAACAGATTATGGTGGATCTAATGCAACAGGTCACCCTTTTTGGTTTGATGAAAACAAGTTTGCCTTAATTGACAGACCAAACCGCATGATTCATATGTATGCAGTTAGCATGGGTAATAAAAAAGGAAGAGGTCACGGCAGAGGACATGGCAGAGGACAAAACGGTGGTGTAAAAACACACCTTATGAGTTCAATTGCAACACCAACTGCTGTGCATCATTTTGTTAAAAGAGATATTAATGATGGTTTTTATTATGCCCTATCTGAAGGTGCTCCAGCAGAAGGAATTTCACCCGCAGTTTTAAAATACAGACTTCAACACGGTAAATTAAACTTTGTATCCAAAGCAGCATTATCTGATGTAGCAGAAGATATCTATTTAATGGGATCTCATCATGCAGACATGCACCCCGATGGTGTTCATATGTATATTGGTTCAACAGAAGGTAATACTTATGTTCTTGATACGCAAACTATGAAAATTATTACAAAGATTCCTACAGGTCTTGGCGCAGGGCACACAACTTTTGTACCTGAAAGAAATATTGCTGTTGTCACTAACCATAAAGACACTTTTATTTCTATTGTAGATACGAAGACACATACATTAATTAAAAATGTAACGGTAAGCCCAGAACAGACAAATGGTGCTATTTTACAGTCACACTCAACATTTGTTCATCCTGATATGAATCATTTTTATGCTTTTGCTACAGACAGTGGAATCTTTTATGAACTTGACTTAGAAACATTAGAGGTAAGTAGAACTGCTGAAACCGGTAGTACACCACTTCAGGGTGTTTTCATGTGTCAAGGCGATGGATGTGAAAATTTAATGTAAAAACTAATCCCTCTTTCTAAGTCTAATGATTTATGCTATAATTCGCATCTAATAATAATTAGAGAAAGAGGGTGAATGCAATGCCTGGTGTTATCTTAAAATCTGATGATCACTTAGACGCTGCGTACCGTCGCTTTAAGAAACAAACAGATAGAAATCTGATTGTTACTGAAGCACGTGCTAGACGTTTCCATGAAACGGAAACTGACAAGCGCAAGAAAGAGAAAATTACGACTCGCAAGAAAATTCTTAAACGTCTTTTCATGATGAGACGCTATGAATCTCGTCTGTAATCTCAAAGAGATTATGGTTTACTTCAAGACCTTAATTCAAAGAGTTTTGGTCTTGAAGCTTTTTATTACTTCAACTTTTCAATAATCCATTTTTTAATTTCTTTAAACTCAGCTATATCTACGGTATGTGTCTTATGATAGGCTCTAAAGTCAATCTCAAAACCATTTTCTAAGAGAACTTCTACTTGTACCCTGCTCTTTTGAAAAGGTAAAACATCATCTTCATATCCATGTGTACATAACCAGTTGCCTTTATTGACCTTAGGGTTCATCTCTAAAAGAAGTTTATTAGCATCATATATATAACCACTCACAGCGATATAACCTGCCAAGACCTCGTGATAGCGTGCACCAAATTCAAAAGTCAACAAAGAACCTTGAGAAAATCCAAATAAAATGGTTTGAGAAGCTTTATATCTGTCTTTAAATAGCGTATCTAAAATATCTGTCAAAATCTTTGATGAGTACTCAATACCAGGAAGTTGATTAGGAGGAAGTTCATACCAAGAAAAACCAGTGTAATACACAAAAGGAGCATCCAAAAGAAGGTAGTTTACATCATTTAAACCCAATTCTTGAGGAAAAAAACGAAACCCTTCAGAAGAGTCCCCTCTCCCGTGTAAAATTATAATAAGTTTATTGGAGTCTATTTTGGAGGGAATAAAAAGATTATGAAGGGGGAGCTTATTCATCTCCAAGAGCTTGAATCTCTGCTAAAATCTCTTTACATTCTACCAAGTTTTCAGAACACTCTTCTTCATCCATTTCCCCTGTTTCTGCTTCAAAAGCCATCTCTTTAAACTCTTTTTTCATTGCTTGAGCCTCTTTAAATTCTGCCTTATCTTCATCAGTTGCATTTTTATTATCTGCAATAAGTTCACACATATCATCAATAATATTGTCAATTTCAGGGATAATCTCTTTATTTAAAATATTAATTAGTTGTTCTGCATTTGTCATTTTAGTTCCTTGCATTTTATGTTTGACATTATACTATATTTGAATTTTAAATTAGAAACACTGTCTCTTGTCCACAGATTAAGCGGATTAAACAGATTTTCTAATCCGCTTAATCTGTGGACACATAGAAATGAATATTTAATAGGTATTACTTGTGGTTTCGTTCGGATGAACGCCCAGCAGTGGGCATTCATTTATCTAATTGTATCGCTTCGCTCTTTTTTATGTTAAGCCTTCGGTGGTGCCTTTGGCACAACACCTACGGTTTCGTTCGGATGAACGCCCAGCAGTGGGCAT
>JAJRQV010000003.1 GCA_024280035.1 Campylobacterales bacterium | reverse complement strand
TGGTGTTGGTGTTGGATCTGGTGTTGGTGTTGGATCTGGTGTTGGTGGTGTATAATTATTGTCATAAGCATTCACAATCCCATCTCCATCACTATCAAGAGGGTCATTATCTAGCTCAACTACCTTTATCTTATCTGTATCTCCGATATCAATAGTATAAGGGGTGTCTTTTACACGATCACCTTCAATATCAACAATATCAGATAAAGATGTTGGAACATCAATATGATCTAAAGAGTATTTATCTTTTTTCATCTCAAAAACAATACTTTCTTTGCCTTTCTTATCTTTAAAAGCAATCGGTACAATGACTTGTTTAGAAAAATCATCAGGATAACTGGTTATAACAAGACGACAATTCTCTTTTTGTGGAAGTTCTATCTTGAACTTATCATCTTTATCCGTTTGTGTTTGAATATAAACATCATTATCACAAAAAGCTTCAACCTTTGATTCGACTTGAAGTTTCCCTTTGAGTTTAGACACCTTATTTTTATCATCATGATCATCATGGTCATCATCAGCACTTGCTAACATTAAATGGCCACTAAGCACTAAACTTAAAGATATATTAAATATCAACTTAATAGATTTCATTTATTCTCCTTTATGTAATCTAAGAAGAAAGTATAATTAAGATTAATAAATAGAATTCTAACCATCAGTTAACAGATTATTAACGTTTAGTTAACAGTCTTAAGCTAGAGATATAATAAAAAGAATATAAAGTTGAACTATATTCTCTTTACTTATCGTGTAATGCTCTTACATTAGGGTTGCAATTCATCTTATGTGCAACATCAACCTTTGGATAAGACAGATCAGTTTTTGATGCTAAAGTTGAAGAACGAACACCCTCGCCTGAATGTAAATAAACCTGCAAACCATTCTTGTATAGGGCAATTCGCGTTGGTAAAGAGATAGAATATGTTGTTAATATTGCCTTTGGTTTCATCAAAGCAGCGATATCTGAAAAATATTCACCTGTCCATAAAAGAGGATTAGACGAGGGAGAAAAAGCATCTTGATAAACAATATCAAACTGCATGTTTGTTTCTCGTACAAACTTGCGTGCATCTCCTAAATAAATGTAAATATTAAGATATTGTGACTCGTATTTTTGTGTTTGACTTAATCTAGTGATAATATTTTGAAATTCATAAAATTCTTGTGGATAGTTAAAATCGACTAAAGATTTAATCAGTTCTTTATCAAACTCAGGTGATAAAATTGTGATTTTTTTCTTTTTACCCTTAAGTGCAAGAAGTGTAGCCAGTGTATTAAAACCCAAACCAAAACAGATATCTAAAATAAAAATTTCATCTAAATTTTGGGTATGTTTAAGTGCCGGAAGCACATGTTTTGAAAGAGACTCATGAAGGGCACCATCTTTAGTAGAGTGGTAGTGTTCATTAAACTCTTTTGAATAAGCAGTATACGAACCATCTTCACTTTGAACAGAAATATGTTTATTAGAATCAAAAGGCATTTTTACAACTGTGTTTAATTTTTTATGATTGTAACACATTAGTGCTACCTAAGGGGCAGAAATTCTTGAAAATATTGGTAATAATTCTCTCATAAATACAAATAAAGGAGTCCAATATGTTCGTTACTAGATATAACCCACACAAACAAGTTAGAGAGTTTAGACGAGGGATGAACCTTCTTAATTCACTACTTGATGAAGAGTATAGCAATAATACCAAAAGTGATTTTTCACCCTCAATCAATACCAGAGAAGGTGAGTTTGCTTATCACATTGAAGTTGATCTTCCTGGTATTAAAAAAGAAGATGTAGAGATTAATGTAGAAGAGAACAAACTTGTCATCTCGGGAGAGCGACATCTAAAAGATGAGATTAAAGAAGAGAACTATTATAAGGTAGAAAGTAGTTTTGGTTCTTTTTCAAGATCATTTACTTTACCAGAAAACTGTGATGTTGAAAACATTCATGCCAACAGCAAAAATGGTGTTTTAGAAGTAGTACTTCCTAAACTTGAAAAAGAAAAAGTTCAAAAAATTAAAAAAATAGAAATTAAATAAGGAGGCTGTTATGGATTTAGTAAAAAGTGCAAAAGAGATTGGAAATGAAATTGAAAAAGGTGCAGAACTTATTGTAGAAAAAGCCAGTAAAACTTTTGACAATATAGTTTCACATTTACCTTTTTCAAATCTAGCCAAAAAAGATAATAGTAATTTTTATATTGAAGTAGACCTACCGGGTGTAAATAAAGAAGATATCTCTATTAATATAGAAGATGGCGTCTTATCGGTCAGTGCAGTAAGAAGTTATAGCAATACCCTTAGTCGTGATGATTATTATATTTGTGAAAGTTCTTACGGTAAATTAGAAAGACGTTTTGTTCTTCCAGAAAATATTGATACTAAACGTGTTAATGCAAGTTTAGATGATGGAAGATTAAGTATTGAGCTTGAAAAAACTTCACAAGCCAAACCGAAAAAAATATCTATAAAATAAGGAGAGAAAAATGAAAAAGAACAGACTAAATATCTTATATGTTTTAATTTCTCTTTTAATAATAGTCGTTCTTACTCAAAGTTTTTTACTTTATGATTTTAAAAACGAGATAAGCAGTTCACATGAACTTAAAGCACAAGATAGCAGCCGTGTAAAAGGCGCTCTTGATAATCAATTTTTTAATAATTTTAAAGCAAGTTCAAGTGATCCCTTTGATCAGATGCAAAAGATGCAGGAACAGATGCAACAGAGTTTCGCGCGATTTAATTCTGTTTTTCAAGATGATCCATTTTTTAAAGACATGTACCAAAATATAGGAACCTTACCACTTAGTGACCTTAAAGAAAATGGAGATACTTACATATTAGAACTGAGTATTCCTGGTGCAAAAAAAGAAGATATTAAAATATTAATAAATGATAATATCTTAAGTGTTAATGCCAGTACACAAAAGAGCAAAGATATAAATAATACAAACTATATAAGACAAGAGCGTTATGTGCAAAAATTTGTAAGAAGTTTCACCCTGCCAAAAGATGCAGACCATATTTCTATGACATATATGTATAAGGATGGTATCTTAAAGATTGTTATACCAAAAAAACAGTAATTATTTAATTTAATTACTGTAATATAAACTATGCAAAAAGATGACAATGTAGCCTTAAGTTCTCAAGAACTCGTTTTACAAGAGGTACAAAAACTTCCCCAAGCTTTAAAAAGTCAAAAAAAGTTACTTTTTAAAAAAGGAGAAGATCCTCTAAATAGTACCCATACAGATAGATATTTTTATTTCATTTTAAGTGGTAAAGTTAAGATTTTTCAAATAGATTTAAACAGTTCAAAAGAGCAGACCCTATATATGCTCTCTCAAGGGGATATGTTTGATGTAGTTTCTCTTCTTGATGGTTCTCAAAATAGACATATTTCACAAGTACTTGAAGAGAGTGAAGTGATACAAATACCCCTTGATGATGTAAAAGAGATGATTGAAATAGACAACAAATTTAGACAGTTTTTTTATATCTACCTTGCTAATCAATTAAAATCTATGGAAGACTTAGCCCTAAGCTTATCTTTTTATGATGTTTTTCAGCGTGTTCTTCATCTTTTTTCAAAATTCACCTATATTAAAAATGATAAAGCAGAATTAAGAGTGATAGATAATCTTAGTCACGAAGAGCTTGCTTCTATGGTGGGTTCAGTAAGAAAAGTGGTTAATAGAAGTCTACAGACATTAAAAAAAGATGGTGTGATTGATGTAAAAAGAAAAAAGATATTTATTAAAGATTTTACTAAACTGTTTGAAAAACTAAGCCTATAACCCATTGCCCCACATATGCATCTTTTTACCCACAACCACATGATAATCTTCAAAAATATCAATTTCATTAGCAGCTCTAAACTCATTTGAGTCTAAAAATTCTTTCATTACCTCTATGCTCATTGAACCTTTTTTTTGAACAATAATAAGTTCTGTTGCATTCAGAAGTGATTTATATGTTGCTTTGACAATTCTATCTGGAAACTTATGGGCATCTAAAACATCACGCAAAACAATTGCCGAATATTCTCTAGCAATCGCTCTAAAAGGAGAGTTAAAGTCCTTTACCTCTGCTGATTTAACATTATTCATCTTGGGAACAGTATGTTCACCTGGATATAACTGAAGATGAAATTCACCTCCCACAGTTTCTAAATGTTGGGCAAGAGATAAGGAGAGTGCATCAGCATGAGAACTTATCTCTAACACTCGTGTTGCTGGAGTAAGATGGATAAGTTCTAAGAACTCTATAGTTGCTTTATTCATTAGGCGTCGGGAAAGTCCATTAACTCTTTAAACAGATAAGCTTCAACTATATCATCCACAGATCTTTGCATATAAGCGACAAGAACCATAACCTGCTTTTCCATAAATGGCCAAACATACTCTTTATCATTAGCAACAACAACAATGTCAATCCATTCTTCTATCTCTTCATGCGTGTCAAAATGAGAGTATTCAACAACCTGCCCCTCTTCTACCCTAAGAAGAGCCCATTTTTTTACATCTGCAATAGAAACAAGAGAGGCCTCTTGAATCTCATCTGTATCCATAGGTAAAAGTAATAACATTATGCTGGGTCTACTTTCGCTAAATCAAGCGTAATGGCATCATTATCCATAACACTTATAGGCTGTGCCAACATATCATCAGCAATCTTTTTTGCATCTTCTAATGAGTGCATTTTATATGTTCCACATTGATAAATGTTTAGTTCAGGAATATCAGACTGTTTCTGAACTTTTTTAACATCTTGCATAGACTCTTTCCATGCCTTAGCAACCTCTTCTTCAGACGGTGTACCAATAGTACTCATGTAAAAACCAGTACGACAACCCATAGGCGAAACATCAATAATTTCTGTAGTATCCGAGTTTAAGTGCTCACGAATAAAACCAGCAAAAAGATGCTCAAGAGTATGAATACCCGTTTCATTCATCATATCTTTATTGGGCTCATAAAAACGAAGGTCATAAACCGTAATCGGATCACCAGAAGGTGTTTTCATCTTCTTAGCAAGACGAACAGCAGGTGCTTTCATTATAGTGTGGTCAACACAAAAACTATCTAATAATGGCATATAATTCCTTAGTATATTAATTAAGGTATATTAGCAGATTAGCTTTAAAGTGTAATTAGTCATTTAAAAGAAGAAAGAAGTTAAGTTTAAAAAAGAAAGAAACATAAATCCATAAAATCATAAAATTTTAGATTTAGTGTAGATTGGGGAAAATGTCTAGCCGAAGGTGTACATTAGTACACCAAGAGCTAGACTTTTACGCAAGATGCGCTTGAAGCTAAAGTTTTATACTCGTGCTTCTTCGCGGCGTTGTAGATAGTCCCAGTTGTCATCAACACGTTTTTGCCAACCATCAAGAATATGTTTATTTTCTGGTTTGAAAAGGTGTTTGAAACGCCCTTGAGCACCAAGATAATCAATAACAGGAACAACATTTTTAGGACGATACGTAATGTTAAGTTCTTTGTTGTCAATAATCTCATATAAAGGGAATACTAAAGAGTCCGTTGAAAGATCTGTTAACATCATTGTGTCAGCAGGATCGAATTTCCATTCCGTTGTACATGGAGAAACCGCATTAATAAATACTGGACCTACCGTGTTAAAACCTCTTTGGATTTTCTTAACCATATCTTTCCACTTATTTGGAGCAACTTGAGCAACATATGGTGCATGGTGTGCAGCCATAATTGACATCATGTCTTTCTTCTCTTTTTTCTCACCATAAGATACACGACCAGCAGGTGCAGTTGTAGTCGAAGAACCAACTGGAGTTGAAGATGAACGTTGTCCACCTGTATTTGCATAGACTTCATTATCAAGAACAACATACATCATATCATGACCACGTTCAAAACAACCCGAAATCCATTGGAAACCGATATCATAAGAAGCACCATCACCCGCAAAGGCTACAAACTTAGGTGTTCTGTCGGGTTGTGGTAAACGACCCTTACGCTTAAGTGCGTTATACATCGCTTCTGCACCCGCAACTGCTGTTGAAGAATTTTCAAAACCGATATGAATCCAAGATGCATCCCAAGATGTGTAAGGGTAAACCGCAGTACACACTTCAAGACAACCGGTAGATGCAGCAAGGACTAAATCGTCATTTGTTGCATTAAGTACTTCACGTACAATAATAGAGTGGGCACAACCCGGACATAAAAGGTTTGCACCTTCAAATCTATCCGCAGAAGTAGAAAACTCTTTTAAGTTTTTAATCTTTTTAATTTCGCTCATTTTCTTCTCCTTATAGGAAGTTTAGTTTCGGTCCACGTACACCAATAAATTGTTGTAGTGGAGTTGTTGGCTTACCAGCAGCTGCATTCGCTTCACCGTCAGCAAAGATACCTTTTAGGTATTCAACTGTCATATCACGACCACCAAGACCATATACATAACCTGTAATTACAGGATGGTTAGCTGAGTTATACATAGCACCACATATTTCATTATAAAGCATACCCACGGTTCCACCAGGAGCTGAACGGTCCATACAACATACTGCTTTTACATTTGAAAGTGCCGCAGCAAGTTTCTCAAATGGGAAAGGACGAATAACACGTAGTCCTAAAACACCCACTTTTTTACCTTCTTCACGAAGTTGATCTGCAACTAACATTGCTGTATCAACCGTTGTACCCATAGCAACAATAGCAACATCTGCATCATCTAAGTTATGGTTAGTAACAAAGTCAAATTTACGACCTGTCTCTTTTTCAAAAGCATCAAATACTTCTTGAATAACAGGATTAACCTTAGTCATAAGATCATTATGTTGACGTGCTTTATGCTCAAAATGCCAATCTTCTTCAGTCTGAACACCATATGTAGCTGGTTTTTCAAAGTCAAGCATTGCATTCATTGGTTTATAATCACCAATAAAGTTGTATGCATCATCATCAGAAAGTGTTAAAACACCCTCTGCTGTATGTGACGTCATGAAACCATCTTGGTGAATCATTGCAGGAAGACGAACTTTATGGTCTTCTGCAACTCTAAACGCAATCAGGTTTAAATCATAAGCATCTTGTGCATTGTAGGCATTGAATTGAATCCAACCCGAATCACGACCAAGGTACATATCAGAGTGATCACCATTAACATTAAGCGGTGCAGCAAGTGCACGATTTACAACATTAAGGATAATTGGAAGACGCATACCAGAAGCCTGGTAAAGTGTCTCAACCATAAGGTCAAAACCCTGTGAAGAGGTTGCCGTGGCAACACGTCCACCTGCAGCGGCGGCACCGATACATCCTGACATAGCAGCATGTTCAGATTCAACCATAACAAACTCACCATCAATATAACCATTTGCTAAAAAACCAGCATAATTTTCAACCACAGGAGTCGATGGTGTAATTGGGTAAGCAGCAACAACATCAATTTGTGCCTGACGCATCGCTTGAGATGCGGCCATATTACCGTCCCAAACCTCTACGTCTAATAAATCCATTTTATCTGCCATTATTTTTCCTTCTCATCTTTTTCAGGCCAACCCGCTAAACACTCATCATCATCTTTGTGTTCATCAAACATTAGCAGTGATTTTGGGTTAGTAGGACATACTTCTACACAGATCCCACAACCCTTACAGTGATCAAAATCAATTCCAATCATTTTCTTGTCTCTAGCAATAATAGAAACATCTGGACAATAAATCCAACAGAATTGACAGTCAATACAGTAATCTTTATTGAAAATCGGTTTCTCAATTCTCCAGTCACCTACACTTGCAGTAAATGAGTTTGATGGAGAGTAAGGACGATCTTCAGCTAAAGTCGTCGCAATATTGTCTACTTTGTCATTAAATGAGAATAAGATCGCACCAGCGTCAAATTCATCCCAGCCTTTATTTGCCATCTTCTCTCCTTAGTTTACTTGATCATAAGCGCGTTGAATTGCATCAATATTCGCGTCAATGATTTTTTGTGGAAATTTTCTTAGTACGTTAATCATGCTCTCTTTAAAGAAATCAATCTCATACATTCCAGAGATTTTCATTAAAGCCCCAAGCATTGGTGTATTTGGAATAGCTCTTCCAATAGTATCCATAGCAATTGACATACAATCTACTACATAAACTTCTTTGCCTTCAAGCTTAGGTTGAGATTTAATCACATCTTCCTTGTTCAAGTGAGAAGTAATGATGTACTTAGTATTCTCTTTTTCATGTGCAGTAAAATCTGCTGTATGAATAAGTGCCGGATCAATGATAAGAATGTATTCAGGACTCATGAATTTCTCATGGTTAATGATACGCTTATCAGACACGCGGTTATATGCAGTCATCGCTGCTCCACGTTTAGCTGATCCATAAAATGCGAACGCTTGTACGTGTTTACCCGTTGTAGATACAACTTCCGCTAAACCTTTAGCACCTGTTACAGCACCTTGTCCAGCACGACTATGCCATCTGATTTCAAACATGCAATCTCCCTCAATATTAGTCCTACAAATAGATAAATTCTAATTCAGACTTCTTTATGTATCTCGTATTTTATTGAAGTCGCTCTTAAATGGAGTTTAACAAGATTTTATATCTATAAAACCTCGTTAAATGCTTATTATTGTGTAATTTTAGAAATATATTTTACGGCATCAAGAGCTGTCTCTTCAATAAGTTCAGTTAATGTTAATAATTGTTCACGCTTATCATAACCAGAAAGTACCGCTACTGATTTTACACCAGCATTGTCTGCTGAAGCGATGTCAAGGCGAGTATCGCCAATCATCCAAGACTTCTTTTTATTAGATTTCATTATACTTAGAGCCTTATCAATAGGCTCAGAATGTGGTTTTGGCTTCTGAACATCTTCTCTACCAATAAGTACTTCAAAGGCATCCATAAGACCAAAATGTAGTAATAGCTCACGTGAATACTTGCCTGTTTTAGTCGTAACCACCCCTAAACGGGCAAACTTCTGTGCTTCACGAATTGCATCAACTGCGTAATCTAGTAACACTGTTTTGTTTGTGTGTATCATTTGGTAATGTTCTTTGTAGGTTTTGACAAAATCCCAGACTAAATCTTGCTCAATTCCAAGATCTTTATACATCACATCAAGAGGATGCCCAATTAATGCTTTTATCTCCTCATCGTTAGGGTGAGGCTTTTTATAAACATCAAAAGAGTTATGAAAACTCTCTAAAATAGCTTCTGTTGAGTCAATAAGTGTTCCATCTAAGTCAAAAAGTATTGTCACTGTATTTTTTCCTTTGTAAAAATATTTGTTTTGCAAACAGGGATGAGAGGTTTTGCTTCAGAAGAAGAGGGAATGGGTCGCTTCACTAATACCTAAGAGAAAGAAACAAGGATTACTTAATTTTAATTTTCCCTTGCTCTTCCTCATAACCCCATCCTCACATCACCCAATCACTCAGATATTCTCCACTCTATCTGATTATGCCAAAAACCATTAATCGTGGGTTCAATTGGGCTTATTTTTTTATCAATAACACTAATGCTATTGGGAATATATAAAAAAAGATAGGCATTATCATCAACAACTCTTTTAAATATCTCTTGTTGCACAAGAGCTAACTTATCTCTTTTTACTATACCTTCAGCCTTATTAATAAGAGCATCTACTTTTGCATTTTTATATCCAATAAAATTAAAAGCACCCGGCTTATCATTATCTGAATGCCAGACCAAATAAGGGTCTGGGCTTAAAGACAGAGACCAGCCTAAAAGTACCGTATCAAACTCTCTAGGAAACACCACCATATTTAAAAAAGCTTGCCACTCCATTACACGAAGATTAACCTTCACTCCAATTTTTGCAAGTTGGTGCTGAATAATTTGTGCAGCATAAGGGCGTACTTCAGAAGAGTTTGAGGTGACTATCTCAAATTCAAAAGGATGATTTTTATCATACCCTGCCTCTTTAAGTAAACTACGAGCTTTATTTTGGTCTAACATAGGTGCGCGAACCTCATTATTAAAAGCAGGTCCTCCCGGTAAAAAAGGTCCCTTACAAATCTGCCCGTGCCCTAAAAAAAGAATGTCAACTAATTCTTGTCTGTTAATACCTAAAGAGAGTGCTTCTCTCACTCGGCTATCTTGAAACTTTTTATTTCTAAGATTAAAACCAAGATAAGTATACGAATGAGAAATTTGTTCAATCTTTCGGTAAGTCTTAAAAAATCTTTTTTTTACCTGACGCTCTAACTGCATTGGCTCAAGAGAGCCAATATCTATCTGTTTTGACTTCAGCATCAAAAATCGTGTTGTAGGATCAGCTATAACATGAAAAGATATTTTTTCTATATAAGGCTTATGCTCGAAATACTCTTCAAAGGCTGTTAATTCAATATTTTTAGAAAATTCAAGTTTTGTTAATCTGTATGGACCTGTACCTATAGGTTTTTTATTAAAAGACGAGCCCATAATGTTCTCTTCACCTTCAAGAATATGTTTGGGTACAACTGACATCATCCATGTTTCTAAGGCTTTAAAATAGGGTTTTTTATAAACCACTTCAACCGTATATTTGTTTAATGCCTTTACCGACTTTACCATACGAAAAGTAGAGGTATAAGGGGTAACAACCTTAGGCGAGTGAATTAAGTCATAAGTAAAAACAACATCATCAGCAGTAAACGCTTCTCCATCATGCCATTTTACATTAGTACGAAGATGAAAAACAAGAGTTACATCATTTTTATACTCATAAGACTGTGCTAAATCACCAATAATTTTTTTACCATATTTATCATATTTTACAAGACCATTAAAGATAAAACCAGCTATCTCAGAACTTGCTGAGTCGGTTGCTAAAAGAGGATTAAGACGCGAAGGGTTTGTTGATGTACTCAAATGTAGAGTAGAAGCTATAACTGCTGTCATTAAGAATAAAAAAGTGAGTAGAATTTTCATATCATATTGTAGCGGAGTTTTTCTAAAGAAACCACCGCCTTATCTTACTGTTTACAAGAATAAACTTCTTCAAAATAGTAAGCTTTTCTTAAAACTTATAAATTAAACCAAATTGTAAACTATCACCATGTGCACTTCTTATATCTGCAGCCTCATATTCAAATGACATCTCTAGATGTGGATTAAATGAGTACTCAATACCTGCTGCCCAGTTAACACCATTTTCAGACCCCTTAATACCTAAGTCACCAAGATCTTCATGCTCATACCCATAACCTACTTTTCCCAAAACAATAAAATGCTCTGTTACGGGATAGGTAAAAACACTATTAACACCATACGTATAAAAAGATGCCTTATCTGTCTCTTGCTCACCTGTTATCAGTGTTTCTGTTACATCAGCTTCTACATAGGTTCCATCAATCTCAAGAGCAAAATACTCAGTAAATGAGTATCCTAAATCAAAACCAATACCATAACCTGTATCTCCATCTAATGTTGAATCACCGTGTGAGATTGTCTCGCCCATAGTTACAATTACCTTTGGTTCAAGGTAAACACCTGTATGTGTTGCCAGTTCTGATTTATGTGACTGAGCATCTGCCTGTGATATACACATCATCAAAGCAAAGCCTGAAAGCAAAATCTTTTTTTTCATATTATCCTCTTTTATTTTTTTAATTAGCCCCATGCAGAGATTAACATTTTTTAGTTAACTTCTATCTTTCTATCATAAAGTTCTTGAACAGGACGTTCATTATCAACATAATATTTTCTAAAGGCATCAATCTGATCCTTAGATGCTTCTACTGGTTTCTTAAGAAGGTACCATTGAACATTTTCAGAACAAGGAGGTGTTGTCAATGAACCAATATAGTGATAATAGTGTGCGGTATCTGTTGGTAATAAATCTTGTGGATCAACACGTGTTTCTTGACCGATACTGCTTAATATATTATCTAATACTGGATTGTTTTTTCCCTCTTCAAAGAAAACTGCTACAACGGCTAATTGTTTAGTCTTTGGATTTTGATGTACCATATGTGCCACCATATCATAACGCTTACCATCTACAGTATGCTCAGATTTCCCATGAAAGTGAAACTGTAAAAGTTGAAACATTTCACCATTAAACTCTACTTTACCACCTACCTTTGGAGTCACCTTAATAGAATGTCCATTATCAATCACCTTAGCTGTAGTATGAATATCTTCAGATAAATGAAGATCAAATTGATGGTTCATTGAAATAGTTTTTCCGGGAATAATATTAATTGGAGATTGATGATGTCCTACTCCACACGTTTTAGAAAACTCATCCCAATGGGCTGGACCGTTATGTGAATAATCCCAATGTTTTTCATGAGCCTTATGCTCTGAAGCCATCGCTGTTACTGATAAAAGTGCTGCTGCACCCAATGTTAATACTAGTTTTTTCATTAATCGATTCCTTTGTAATGATTTTACTCCTAAAAATCATGAAGCTGTTCATAATTGCTAGGAGGTACCCTTATTATTTAAAACTTAAGATTCGCAATAACACGGTATTGGGTAAGTTTATCAATTTGCGAAATATTACCCACTGTATCTTGTGATGTACTATGACGCACCCAAATCCCTTTTAAGGCTAAAGAGAAATTTCCAATACCGTAAGCAATTACTGCATTGTAGTCTCTTTGATTCTTATCAAACTGAGAGTTTCTTGCATTCAAATAAGAAAATGTTGTTTTAAAACCTTTAAAACCTGTAAAGTCATATTTTTGAGTATAAGCAAGTTTTATCCCTGCTGTACCACCAATATAAATACTGTCTGCATTTAAAGCTTTTCCATAATTGGATTGAAACAGATCATTTGAGGTAATCATATTACTGTACAGTGGTGTCCCGTCCCAAGGAAGCACGAGTGAATCATGTCTATTACTATCTGCTAAAACCTTAGTAAAATCAAAATTAAATTTTGATTCATCATACCCTGCTACAAATTTAAAACCAAAAGCATTCGAAGAGATACGTTGTCCTCCGGTTAATGAACCAACTTTATTTAAATTATTATCTGCATTACCAATACTTTTTTGGTTAATGTATTGATATCCCGCATGAACAGTCCAGCCTGAAGCTAATTTATTTTTAAAATTCACATCAATATAAAATGAATTCATAAAATCTTGTGCATAATAGTTGTAAAGCCTTACGGAAGAAACATCACCCTTAAAGAGACCATCAAGTACAACTACCTCACCCTTATCATCACCTGTAATAGCTCTTGTATTATCACCTAAGGCATGTTTAACAATATTTACAAATTTATCTGAGGTACGCTGTTTAAAGTGTGTAAGATAGGATGCGCCTACACTTCCTTTGTTTAACTTATAATCAACAAAAGCGCCCTGCACAGAAGAAGGAAGTAAACGAACAACCTTTGCATGAATTAGAGGTGTTTTAATAACGTATCGACCATATAAAGCAGTAAAGTCTTTATACATGTAACTAAGAAAAGCCTCTCCTAAAACAGCAAAAGAAGCTTGTGCTATTTCTCCACTAGGGTTGCCTTCAAGACGCACACCATTATCTCTGCCAATAATAGAAGCATCCACAACATTAGGTAAGGCAAAACCGTTCGTTGTCATAAAAGTTGCACCTGTTTGAAAACCATTCCAGTTAGCCGTAGTATAAGACAACTTTCCACCAATAGCATTGGCATGAGCTGAAGTACTAGCAGCATTAGGCTTATCTTTTTGAGTTTCAATATAGTAATATTTAACATTACCCTTAAGCGTGCCCTCTTCAAACCATGAATATATAGAATTGGCTGCCTGAGCTGAAGCAATAAGAATTAAACTTAATAAAATTATTTTTTTCACAATTCTCCTTTGCTTATAAAATAAGTTTATTAGTATATCGAATAACGCTGAAAGGCTATTAATCAATAAAATTGAATAACTATTGAAATTTAATTAATATTTTTTGAATAGAAGGTTTTAAGAAGTGACTTTTATCTAAAGTAGAATTGACAAAAGCACTATCTTAAGTATTTAGGGAGGATAGAAGGAGATAAGGAAAGGGGAAGAACCATTATCTCTCTTTCTAAATATATTATAAGAAACTAATGTGTAGAAAATGTGTAGAAAAGAATCATCTACTAATCTTTTTTATGTCGTTTCTTTTTATTTAACTCTTCACGTTTTTTATGTAACCTATTTCGAACTCTGTTTATTTTTTCTTGTTCTTTATTTTCAAGGGCAGCTTCTGTCTTGGCTATCTCTTCTCCTACCTTTATCTCTATCATTTCTGATTTTCGCATAGCAAGGATTTGGGAAGGGAAAACACTTCTATGCCCTGATATTAAAAAACTTATTACTGTAGACAATGCCGCATAATGTGCCATATCTAAACCAAACAGTTCAACAGCCATAATTGTCGCAGCAATGGGGGTGTTGGTTGTACCTGCTAAAACACTTACAAACCCAAGCCCCGCAAATAGCGCGATATGGGAAGGATCAACAAAACTTGCAAAAGCATGCCCACTACTCGCTCCTATAAAAAAGACAGGGGTTAAAATACCTCCACTTCCTCCTGCACCTAAGGTTATAGCAGTAAACAACATTTTTAGTAAAAAAGCATACCAAGGAATATCTTGGGAGAAAAAAGGAGCAGGATTGAGAAGACTTTCTATGGTAGTAATACCTAAGCCTAAATACTCCTCACCAAAAATAAGAGCAAGAACAACAATAATAATACCACCAACAAATGCTTTTAAATCAGGATGAAAAGAGAGTTTACTAATAAAGGTATGCACAGCTTTTGTACTTGTAACTAAAATATCAGAAATAAATCCAAAAAACAAACCTGCAAAAACAACCGTTCCAATAAGCGGTAAATCAAGTACAACATTTTGATAAAAATGTAAATCATAATAGGTATAATCAATACCCAAAAGCTGTGCTGTAGTAAAAGCGGCAAAACCTGCAATAAATGATGGTAATAAAACATCATACATAATCACACCTATAATAAGTACCTCAACTCCAAAGATAGCTCCTGCAATTGGTGTTCCAAATACCGAAGCAAACCCTGCACTAATCCCACAGATTACCAGTTTTTTTCTGTCTTGTTTAGAAAATTTTAACATCACCGACAACCAAGAAGAGACCCCTGCTCCAATCTGTGCAGCAGGACCTTCTTTACCAACAGAACCCCCTGCAAAAATAGTCAATACTGTTGCAAAAAGTTTTACAGGAATAACTGAAATATCTATCTTTCCATAATCATTATGCACCGCATCAATCACTTTTTCCGTTCCATGCCCTTCTGCTGTTGGAGCAAAGGTTCGAATAATCCAAACCGTTAACACTAAAGCAAAGGGTAAGAGATAATAATACTTAAAAGGAAGAAGAGACTGTGACTCTTCAGAATATTGTAAAATTTTAAGAAATAAGGTAATCACTGCACCAATAATTACACCAATAAAAGAAGAGAGAAACACCCATTTGACAACACTAATAAAAATTGCAGTTTGTTCTGTAATATGTCTTTGCATAAATAAAGCCTAAATTCGTGAAGGTGTTGTCGTAATGCACACAATTATAACGCAATTTACAGTAAGTTTAAAAAGAAAGAAAAAAAAATTTAAAAAGAAAAAAAAGAGAGAGCATATCTTCCCAAAGGAAGATATACAAACGATAAGAGTTTCTTAACCTTTTACTAAAGAAACGATTAATCCAATTAAGTCTAGGATTAACGTTTGCTGAAAAAACGAAAAGTACACAAAACGTGTAATAAGTCTCTTAACGTTTTGAGAATTGACGAGAACGACGTGCTTTTCTCTTACCTGGTTTCTTACGTTCAACAACACGTGAATCACGAGTCATCATACCTTCAGGTTTAAGAATAGCACGGAAGCTTTCATCCATTTTCACTAAACATCTAGAAATACCGTGACGAAGTGCATCTGCTTGACCAGCGAAACCGCCACCAAGAGTAGAAGCAATGATATCAACAGATTCAGCTTGTTTAGTTAGAGTAAGTGGTTGCATTACACGAAGTTTTTTCGCTTCAAGTCCACCTAACCATGCATCAATAGAAAGACCATTGATAACAATTTTTCCCGTACCTGGAGTCATCCATACTTTTGCGATAGAAGCTTTTCTTCTACCCGTTGCGTAAGTTTTTGCCATCTTATATTTCCTTACTTAGCTAGTTGTGCACTATGTGGATGCTCAGCACCCTTGTACACTTTAAGTTTTTTTAGCATTGCTGCACCAAGTTTAGTTTTTGGTAACATACCACGAGTTGCTAATTTAAACAGTTTTTCAGGATTATTTTCTAGAAGGTCTGTCATTTTAACACTCTTAGTAGAACCGAAGTAACCTGAGTGAGAGAAGTACTCTTTGTTAGCAATTTTGCCAGCACCATTGAATTTTGCTTTAGAAGCGTTAATGATTACAACATAATCACCACAGTCAATGTTTGGAGTAAAGTAAGGTTTGTCTTTACCACGAAGGCTAGTAGCAACTTCCGTGATTAAACGACCAAATGTTTTCCCTTCAGCGTCAACAAGAATCCACTTGCGATCAATCTGCTCAGGAGATGCAATTTTAGTAAATTTCATCTAATTTCCTTTTTGTATTTTCTATAAAAAAGTTATAAGCTCTTTTAATAAGTGGTGAAAGTATAGTGAGATAAGCTTACAATATACTTAATTTAAGTATTTTATAAGCTTTTTATGAGGAAGCTTGTTCCTATAATTACAAAGATATGACACAAGTAAGACTAAAAACTAGCACAATCCGTAAAATCACGCTGGTACCGGTACAGGTAAAACTATCAATGAAATATTGTTAGTTTACCAAAAAGACCTTCTTTTCCCGTTTCAACAGTTAAATTACTATCAATAGGAGGTTTTCTATGTTGTAAAATATAATCAAGGTCATGCAGAACTAAACCATAGTTTCTAAACATAGGAAAAATCACCTCTTTAACACGTCCATCATGAATCTCTTGACCTAAGGCTTCTAAAGCACATTTATAAGCAGACTCATTAATCACATACTGGAAATAATACTCTTTCATAAGTTCAATATTATTCAGCCAAGCCTTACGTCCATCTTCATTAATCATCTTATTTTCATATACCCGCTGAATTAAATCGTTAACTAAAATCTCTGCTTTTAACCCACTGCTTATAATATGTTCATCTAAGTTAGAACCATACTTTCGTAATAATTCCATCAACTCTAAGCTTGAATACTCCCTCGCACTTACATTATGAAGATGTTTAGTTGTCTGTGTTTCTCCATAATTAAGTGCTTCTAAAAGTTCTATTGTTGCATTTAAAAAGGTATATTTATCTGGTTTTGTTTCATCAAAGCCTACCCCTTTTTCAGAAACAACAGGCATTGCCCCTACATACTTAAACTCCATAACACACCTCCAACTAAAAACTAAAAACTAAAAACTATTTTACCAAGCTTGTTTATAATATCGATTTAAATCGTACAGACCCGATTCTAAAGGTTCTTCTTTATAAAACTTCTCTTGAAACCAATCATATTCTTTCCAAAAGTCTTTATTATTACGGCTAATTCCATATTTTTTTATCTTTTGTAGATATTCAGGTGTCTCTTTAAAGTTAACAAGCATATCAAAAAAATCAGGTAAGTCATCTTCTTTAACAACAGTAAAAACATTAGGATACGAACCAATATTTCCTTTTAAGACATCAAGAGTATCTTTATTTGAATTAAGACGACTTTTTTCTCCAAACAGAGAATTAACATTATCATGCCATCGATTAATCACTAAAGTACCTAAAAGCTCTTTTGTATTATTTAAAATAACACGGATATGAATAATATTAAGTCCTTGATCGGTAACATGTTTAATAAAGCCTGTTCCTGGCGCTGTTAATGCACGTATTCCTCTTTCTAAATCTTCTTCATTCTTATACACCTTAGGTAAACTTGGTATTGTTTCACCTCTTCTAAAGTAATTAACCTCATCAAGTGTCATGGCAGTATTTTTTAAAAAGTGTTTATCAATTAAACCCTCTACAAACTCTTGTTTAACAAAGTCGGATTTATACTTAATTTTATTTCCAAAATGCCCTATATCTTCTTTTATGTGAGCATTTGCATTAATGTCTTTTCCTAGATAATCACCTATATACCAAGATTTAAACATAAGCCATCTCTTCTCTTTTGGCATATAAAGAAGAAAGTTAATCTCACCCTCAAGACGTAAAAAATCCATATATCTACGTATATTTGTCTGATGAGAGACATTACCAAAAACATCAAAACCTGCTACTAAGGCATAATATATTCTTTCAAAATGGGCATAATCAATAACCCACATTGTACGAGGTAATCCCCCTAAAAGACTAGAATGAACAGATGCTGAATCAAAATGTCTATATATGGTTAATGCTGGAGAGTCAGAAGCATTATCTCCTTTCCAAATCGCTTCAATAGGAAATCCCCTAGGATACATTGTGACTGTTTTATCCATTTTTGCCATATAATATTGCGTGTATCTATTTCTATATCTATCTGAAAAAACTTTAAATACACTCTGTTCACTGCCCGTTTCAATAGGCATAGCTAAATTGCTTGCTTGTTTCACTAAAAACTGTGGATTTTGTACCCCTATATCAAAGCGAGGGTCTTGAAAAAAAATCCAAAAATGATCATGTATAACATTCAGTGCAATCTGACCCTTACATACTGGTCCACGAATAAAGGTACGTACAAAATACTCACTATCATCTAACATAAGCCTATAACGTGACTCAGGCGGAATTTGAGCATAGGTAATAAAAGGATTTGCCGAATCTTTTTTTTCATATGACATAAGATGAGGCTTTTGTAACCAAGGCACAGTTATAAAAAGTTTTTGAATTAAAGCAAGTTTTTTATCTCCAAATTTAGAGGTAATATGTGTTTTATGTACAATAGTTGAATGAATTTTTTCTAATCGATAATAAAATTTATCCTCATGTGGATTATCATAAGGTCGTCGTGTTGCGATAACATCAATTGCTTCACCCGAAGGTGTTCGATAACGAACAAGGTTAAAGAATTCTTTAGGAGCTGTATCAAAATAGATATGTGCTAAAAAATAATGTTCATATATATAACGCGCGGTAAGTTGATGTTTTATATCTCTCTTATTTAAAAAAAATTCTAAGGTACTAATCTCTTTTTGCGCCGCTAATGAAGGTGTTATTAATTTTTTTTGCTGCACTTCATTAGGACCATGTGCTCCTTGTGCAAGCCACTGCATAATCAGACTATACTCTTTTTCACTCAGTGCAGGAAAACCATAAGGCATCCCATGATTAGGATGTTTATCCTGATATTTACCCAGTTCATCCAAATTCTCAGGGCAGATTAAGTCATCATACTCGGGTGCATATTCCCCAATCACCTCAGGATTATCTTTTTTATCATAAAGCATATGCCCCATAATAGACTCTTCATAATGAATTCCCTCATTATCTTTTTTTATTTCAGCAGTATCAGGATTCTGTGTTAAAGAAAAAAACTTTTTCTCTCTCCACTCTTGCGTACTTTTAGCATCTACAAACAGACGTGTAGGGTCTTGGGCAAAAAGTCTTTCAGCTAAATAAACTTTTTCCTTACTTCCACCTCTGTCTATCCCTTCAAAAGAGCTGAACTTTGCTTGACAAGGAGAGTTATAACATGAGTGGCACACAACACAACGCTTATCTAAAACAGGTTTAATCTCGGTAAGGTAGTTTACTTTTATAGAAGAGAGTTTTACTTCAATAGGGTCAGGAGCAGAATATGAACATCCTGTTACAAAAAGCAAAAAAGAGATAAAAAGAAGATGATGTATTTTCATTTAATTATTATACACTAATGGATTACCAAGTCTGTTTATAATAACGATTTAAGTCATAAAGCCCTGCTTCAAGTGGCTTTTCTTTTTTAAACTGCTCTTGAAACCAATCAAAATGTTCCCAAAACTTTTTATCCGAACGACTAATTGCATATTTTTTAGCCTTAGCCCAGTAGTAAGCATTAGGTTTAAAGTTTTTAATCATATCAAAAAAGTCGGGAAGGTCTTCTTCATCTACTACAAAAAAGACGTTTGGATAAGAGCCTAAACTTCCTTCCACAATATCAAGTGTATCTTTTTTAGCATTAAGGGTTTTTTCTTCTTTATTATAAGAGTTCACATTATCATGCCATCGATTAACAATAAAACTTCCTCTTAAATCTTTTGTATTTTTCATTCGAACACGAACAAAGGCAAGGTTCACTCCCTCTCCTGTCATAAACTGAATAAAACCATTTCCTTCTGCTGTTAAAGAGCGAAGCCCTTGCATAAGGTCAGCATTACTGTGGTAATACTCAGGTAGAGGTGGCGGACTTTCACCAATTCTAAAATAATTGATGGTATCAAAATGTATATTTGTCTCTTTTAAGAAGTGAGTATTGACTAAAAATTCCATGAATTCTTGTTTCACCCTAGGCGTTTTAAACTGATGTTGGGCTCTTATTTTTGCCGTATCCTTCATCTCAATCTCTTTAAATACACCTTCTCCTTGATAATACTCATCCAGTAAGGAGTTCCTATCTTTACTGGGTAGATAAGAGAGATAATTCAACTCCGCTTCTAAACGAAAAAAGTCCATATAAGAACGTACTTCCATCTGATGAGACACCGTTCCATATACATCAAACCCTGCTACAAGCGTATAATAAATACGTTCTAAAAGAGCATAATCAATTAACCAAATTGTCTTAGGCAATTTACCTAAAAGCCCTTTTCTAACGCTACCACTATCAAAATGTCTGTACGCAGTTAAGACAGGGGCATCAGTAGCTTTCTCACCTTTCCAGATACTTTCAATAGGCATTCCATCAGGGTAAAACTCCAGATTTTTTTTCATTTTTGCATCATAATAACGTCGGTATTTATTTCGATAATCTTCCCCAAAAGATTCAAACATCCAAGCCGAAACCATTGAACTTCCTCTCTCCGTAGGAAGACGTAAGTTCTGAGACTGTTGGTGTAAGAACTCGGGAGAATTTACACCTATATCATATTCTGGATTTTGAAAGATAATCCAAAAATGGTCGCGAATAACACTGAGAGCGATATTACCCTTACAGATTGGTCCTCGAATAAAGGTACGAACAATGTACTCATTATGGTCAAGTAAAAATTTGTATCGAGATACAGAAGGAATTTGAGCATAAATCAAAAAAGCATTACTTTTCGTTTTATCTTCATAAGGCATACGGTGAGGTTTTTCTAACCAGTCAACATCTATAAAAAGTTTATTAATTCGTTTTAACTCAGCCGCATTAAATTTTACAAGCATATGTGTCTTATGTACAATAGTTGAATGAATTTTAATAAATCGGTAATAGAACTTCTTTACCTCAGGTTTATCATAAGGACGAAGTGTTGTTAATCTATCTGCGCTTAAAGGAGCTGGTGTTGAAGAACGAACAAGTGAATAAAACGCCTTAGGGTCTTCTTGAAAATTGATATGTGCTAAAAAATAATGCTCATATAGATACCGCGCTGTCATAGCATGTTTAGCATCATCTTGATTTAAAAAGTCTTCCCATTGCCTAATCTCTTCATAAGCTTTTGCACATGGTGTTTTAAGTAATGCCTCGGCTAAAACACTTGGACCACTTGCTCCTTGTGCTAACCATTGCATAAGCGTATTGTATTCACTCTCCTTAAGCCGAGGAAAACCAAATGGCATTTGAGAATGTTTACGTTGTTTACGAAACTGAGTAAGCTCTGCACCCTCTTTTGCACAGACCATATCCTTAGCTTCAGCATCATACTCTTTTTCATACACCTGATTCGTATCAATCGTCTTAATCATCTGCCCAAATATAGAGTTGTTATAACCCTCTTTGGCATTATTAAAAGTTAAAGAAAAAAAACCTTTATCTCTCCACGCTTCACTTGTTTTAGCATCAATAAAAAGTCTAGAGGGTTCACTTGCGATAAAGAGTCTTGTCCCATAAACCGTATCTTTTGAACCCCCTCTGTCTAAACCTTCAAAAGAAGAAAACTTAGCCTGACAAGGAGAGTTATAACAAGAGTGACAGGTAACACAACGTTTATCTAAAACCTTTTGAACCTCTTTGTATTCGATTTTTTTATCTTGTAAAACAATTTTAATTGGATCAGGAGGGGAGGAAAATTTAGTCAGTATATATCCAGCATAAACAATAAGTAAAAAAATACCAAAGACTATAATTTTATACATGTTATCCCTAAAATGCGATAATTTTATTCTACCTTATCCATTCTTTATTTTAGGAATATAGACTTATACACATTTAATATCATCTTTTAAAGTACTATATTATCTTATTTCTGTACGGCAACACATAGCTTATCTTCACTTTAATTAGTATCTTAGTTTTGTACTAATCTAAAACCTATATCTTGATGCCTTGAAGTATCGCGTTTAAAAAATCGGTGACTTGCACTTAAATCCTTTGAAATAGATAAAAAGGAGCCTCCACGAACAACCTTATTATGCTTATTATGGCTTTTTTGCGTATAGTCAGCACGATAATCATCGATACACCATTCAGATACATTTCCACTGAGGTCGTATATACCCCATTTATTTGGCTTTTTTTGACCTATCTTATGTAAGACAAGACCTGAATTATTTTTTCCCCAGGCATATGCTCCAGATTTTGAACCTTGATTTCCACAATAGTATTTTGTTTTGCTATCAGCTCTATTGGCATATTCCCATTGAGATTCAGTTGGTAATGTATATTTTTTACCTGTTTTTTCACTTAACCACAAGGCATAAGCACTCGCATCTTCCCAAGAAACATTAACTACAGGAAGCTCATTATCAGCATCACTCTTTTGCTTTTTCATAGAAAGTAAATAACTATTATATTCAGCATTACTGACCTCATACTTTCCTATAGAAAAAATATCTTTAATACTTACATAATGAAGAGGTCTTTCATTACGGTTAGAGCATGTAGAACACCCCATTTTATACTTTCCAGGAAAAACTCTAACCATTTCAGGCTCAATATATAAGTTTTCTTTTTTCTTTGCCTCTAACTTAGTACGTAAACGTTGTTTCTCTATCTCTTGTTTTTTTAACTCTTGTAACTTCTTTTCTTTTAATGCCAAGTCGATTTTCTTTTGAAGCTCAATTTTAGCCTCAAAACCTTGTATATTTGTTTTTGCTACAGTAATATGTTTACCTAATGGAAAAGCTACTAGATAAGTTTTGTAAGCGTATAAAGTATTCTTTTTTAGTGTACTTGCCCATAAAACATCCTCTTTAGATACTTTTGGCTTAACTTTTTTTACACTGTTTGGCACTCTAAAGTAGAATGTATTTTTTGATAATTTCACATACGCTTTTGGGTCAATACTTTTAAAACTATGAGAACCCTCTTTATTTGAGACACCTGTAGATAAAGCACTTTTACCTAAGTAAAGGCTTATTGAGTTTGGCTTATTTGTGACAACAAGGTCTGTATTTTTAGGTACCTTTATTTTTGATAAACCTATTTCTTTTACCTCGAATTTTTTTCTTAGCACTCGGTTATCTATGTTATCAATTAGAACCATGTTTTTACGACTTGAAAACCTCTCCATAACATTTAAGATTGCTTGTAACTCTATTTTCATTTTGCTAGGATCTTTAGAATCATTTAGCGTATCTATTGGTAGTAAATAATTTTTACCCTTAATCTGAATACTATGCCCACTATAATAAAATAGGGCAATTGACTTTTTCGTTAAGGTATCTCTAAATTTTCGTAATGCTTTAATCATTTGAGTTCTACTGGCATTTCTTAAATATATTGTTTCAAAGCCACTACTTTTCAAAAACTTATTAATACTATTTTTTCCATAAATAGCCGTATTTTTTTCAATCCTTGGTATTTATCATTTACTATGACCAAAGCAACACGTTTTTCTTTTTGCATAAGTTTTAAACTTATTTGTGCTTCTAAAGAAAATGTAAACATAAGGCATACTATTAAAAACAGTCTCATCTATATCTCCTTCACCAGTCTAAAACCAATATCTTTACTCTTATATAATTCATCTTTATACACCTTTGAACGTGATCGAATTCCCATAGTATCTGATAAAAAAGACCCTCCACGAAGAGCTTGTTTTCCATCACTACTGTCTGTATTAATGCACCATTCACTTACATTTCCATAAATATCATACAATCCCCACGGGTTTTGCTCTTTTTCACCAATGTTATGAACTTCATTTTCTGAGTTACTTTTCATCCACGCATACAAATGGGCATTATTTGCTCTACCTTGAAGCCAATATGCTTTTTTCATACTAACATCTTTGTTTCCCCAAAAATAATTTGTATCTGAACCCGCTCTTGCCGCATATTCCCATTGCGCTTCTATTGGAAGATTATACTTTTTACCACTCATCGCACTTAACCACTGAGCATACTCTTTTGCTTCTTCAAAGCTCACATTAACAACAGGCTCATCTGCTCGTCTATCATATCTTAAATAATTCTTATTATTTTGTGTTGCTTGGACAAATGCCTTGTATTCTTTATTGCTTACCTCATACTTCCCTATAAAAAAGCTATTACGAGTTGGGGTAGAAATAAGCTTTACCATTTCAGGTTCCACATAAAAAGCTTGTTTATACATCTTGGGTTTTTTAATAGTTTTCACCTCAACTATCGTCTTTTCAACTGGTTTTTCTTGTTTGGCTTTTTGAAGTTTTTCTAAATCCTCTTTTTTCTTAGCCTCATTAATTTTTACAAGTTCTAATTCAAGCTTCTTTTTAATCTCATCTTCAAGAGCAGATTTTTTATCAGCTATTTCCTTTATCTTAGCTATCTCTTTAGATTTAGCCTCACGTTCAGCATTTTTTGTTTTAATCTTTTTAATAGAGTTACTAGCTTGAGATCTATATTTTCCATGAGGATATTTTTGAAGATATTCATTTAACGAAGCAAGTGAAGACAAGGCTAAACTTTTTTTCCAAAGTTTATCTTCTGCACTTAAAAGTCTAGAAGGAAGCTTAAAATAAAATTCTTCTTGCGAGAGTTTTACATAAGCTTTGCTGTTTTCTTTTTTAAATTTAGTAAAACCATCTCTATTAGAAACACCCTTTTCACTAAATATTTTTTGAAGTTGTATGGTAAAATTTCTGCTTCTTCTTACTGAATTAACCTTACTTGAAATTATCAAATCTGTGTTTGGCTCAACTCTTAATTTCGCCAATCCTTTTTTTTTGATATGGAGTTCTTTTGAAAGTTCTTTATTATCTACACTATCAATAATAAGCATATTCATTCGGCTATTTGCCTTATTCATAACCGCTAAAACTGCATTTATAGTCAGTACTTTTGAAACACCTTTATCCTTATGTTCAAGAACATCTATAGGTAAAAGGTAATTTTTATCGGCCAACTGTACACAATGCCCTCTAAAATAAAAAAGAGCAATTCCACCTTCTTTTAATTTAACATTAAAACTTCTAAAGCTGCGTATAGTCTCTGCTCGATTAGCATTTCTTAGATATATAACATTAAAACCGTTATTGTCTAAAAACTTCTTAACCCCATTAACCTTATCTATTAGCCTAGGCTTAAGCACCCCTTCATAGTCCGTATTTTCTATAATAAAAGCAACTCTTTGTTCTTTTTTCATGTCCGCTAAGCTAATGTTCTTAGCCTCAATACCTAAAACAAGCAGCCATAAAATCACTATAATTTTCACAATTCCCACCCCTAATATCTTCCCAAATATTTTCGAACGAAATGATATTTAATTTATAAAACTTGTTTTACAAATTAAATATCATTATAAAAACAGGTCTAAGACCTGATTTTATTTAACCGTATAAATAACCTTAACTCCATCAACTAGAGATTCGGAATTAATATATCCAACACTATTGATATTGTTCATTACTCTTCTAATAACTTCTTCATCAGAAGCAAGCACTTCTGGAGCTTGACCCTTGCCCGTAAAGACACGCTTAGCCCAATACTTACTCATTCTACTTTTGTTTTTATTCGCTACTGACATATAAAAATTATTATAAATCTCTGATTCAGAGTTATGGTCAAGTGGTATTAAAACCTCACCGCTTGGTAATCTTTTGATTTTTTTCATAAAGACCATTTTTGTATAATCATCATTTAGAGTTTCAACCTTAGACTCAGAATTTACAATAACAACAATGTCAGCAAAAAGAGTGCTTAAAAATAATAAACTTAATAATATATATTTCATATCAACCGCCTAAAAGATTACACTAAGTGCAATTTTATATAAATTAGCACTTGAATCTTCTCGTGTTGAGAAAAATATTGGAGCATTAATCTCTTGAGGAGATGCATTTATATTTTGATACTCAAATTTTAAGGCAGCTTTTGAGTTAATCTCATATCTTAAACCTACAATTACAGTCTCAGTATCTGTTGAAATAGATGATCTAATACCACCAACAGTTCCTACTTGAGTAGATGTTCCCGCAATTGGGTCAAGTAAAAAAACAGGCTCATTTGAATCTTTAAAATCTGTTTCTAGTACTGAGTAAGTAATATGCGGTGTAAAATCACCTATTCTGTACCCTAAGGTTCCATAATATGAGATTGTATCTTCTGTAACAATACTGTCTTTAATATTACGAACGGTATATTCACCTACTACAATAATATCTGCAGCATCAATTGTTAAACCAACTGTACTAAATTTTCCTTTAGCACCGTCTGCTTTAATACCTTCAATATTATCTAATCCAGGGTTAGTTAAATTACCTGCTGTTGCTAAGAAAGAAGCAGCAGGTGTTGCACCATTTAAAGTTGAACTCATATCTGTTTGCACATAAGCAGCACGTAATTTAATATATTCATTACTAATACTTGCTGATCCACCAACAAAGTTTTCAAACTTAGAAGGGAACAATTGCCCAGCGAAGTTAATATCTTGAGATACATTTGAAGCATAAAGACTGGCTTCAACCGTTACATCATTTGAAAAGGTATGATCTAATAAAAAGTTAACCCCATCTGTATATCGCATTGGAGCTTGATCATATACTTCTGAAGGAGGCGTAATCCATAAATAAGTAAAACCAACATTTACTGTGTTAGAATATAAAAAAAGCTGAGGTACAAAACGCCCTGCTTGAATAATTAAATCATCTGTTAACTCATAATTCATATATGCCCAGTCTAATTCAACTGCACCCTGCTCATTATCAAACTGCGCCACAAGTTGTACCGTTACCGTCATATTATCTGCAATACGAGAACTTACTTGTAAACCGGCAACAGAATCAGGTTGAAATTTAATATCTTCTTGTGTATAACCATCATGCCCTGGTGCTGGAGCAAAAGTAGATGCTCCCACAGTTCTGTCTGATATATAACCACCGGCTGCTGTTGCATACCCACTTATTCTAACCTTATCTAAAGCATACGCATTTGTTGCCATAATTAAGATAGAACCTAATGTAATCAAGTTCTTTTTCATTTTTTCCCCTTTTTTAAAAAAACTTCGCGGAGTGTACTGTTTTAAGGTGAATAATAAGTAAATATAATTTTAATTGTTGCCTTATCTAATCTAATACCAAACTATAGCATATTATTATTTATTGCATTATTCCTTATTATATACCTGCTATAGGTACTTTGCAAGAAATCAAAAGATTAGACTTAAACCTCAATAAGTTTTATATCATCTTCTAAAAGATAAGCGATATAAGCACTTACTTTTTGCCCTGTAATTTTAGAAATTGCTTTTTTATAAAAATCTACCTGTTTTAAATGAGACGAGGTATGCCGCATTGCAGACTTATAATCAATAATTATCCAGCTATCTTCTTTTTCTATAAGAAGGTCAATATAACGCAATTTTTGCTCAAAAGAGATAGCTTTTTCTTTATAGATTTTTCCTAAACAGAGTTCTTGGAACGGTGTATTTTGTATTAACCTAGCTATTCTATTTTTAATATCTGTAAACTCTCTCTCTTCAAGAACAGCCCCATACCGATTTTGAGTACTACTTACGGCCAGTTCAATTTTCTCTTCTTCAAAAGTCTCCATCATCTCTAAGGTATAATGTAAGGCAAGTCCAAACTCAATCGCCTTATAATCTAAATCTTCATTCTCCACTACACTTAGCAGGTCATCTTGGCTACCATAATATCTTTCTTGAAACTCCATTTTTTTGTACTTAATTTCTGGTTTCTTATTTTTGATTTTTAGTTTTAAATTTCCGTAAGACTCTTCACTAAGATTTAGGTCTTCAAATTTAGAGTTTTTCTCTTTTTGAATAATAAATAGGGTCTCTTTTGCACGAGTAAAAG
The DNA here is from genome assembly GCA_024280035.1 of Campylobacterales bacterium. GTDB lineage: Bacteria > Campylobacterota > Campylobacteria > Campylobacterales > Sulfurimonadaceae. Next base: position 21,949 of record JAJRQV010000003.1, on the reverse strand, counting down.
CAACATAAAGAGCATTAAGTTCATCTTCTTTAGAAAGTTTTTTCTATTTTTCAAGGGCTAAGTTATAGGCTTCATCTAAAGAAGTACGTTTACTCATACGAAGATAAATATTTTCTAAATGAATCCCATCATACTCATATATTATTGGGCTTTTATCCGCAGATGCCTTGTTTAATCGGTCAAGAACAATCACATGTTCATATTCTAAACCTTTTGATTTATGTACAGTTAAGACACGTACCCCCGTAAGCTCTTTTTGCGCAGAACTCGCATCAAGACGTTCGTACTCATATAAAAAGGCTTCAATATCTTTGTAGTGTGAGAGTTTATCTAAGAAACTTAAAATATTCATGTCCTTATCATAAATCTTGTACTTCTTAATCACCTTCTTTAACTCATATACTAAATCACTTGAGTCTACATCACAGCCATAAAGTTTTGTAGGTTCTTGTCCAATTAAAGAAAAAAAGTTTCGGGCATAAATCTCCTTATGAAAGTATGAATATTTCAAATACTCAATCAAGGCTTCAATAGGTTTTTGATGGATAAGTTTTGAATTTGTTTCTGTCACTACATCAATATTTTGGGCTTGTAAAAGTTCTTGAACTGAAGCTCCATTAGCATTAGTTGCTGTAAGAATAGCAATCTCATTTAGTTCAGCACCTTGTTCAATAAGTCTTTTTACAAGCTCTAACATTTTTTCTAGAATCTCTTCTGAATAAATCACTTCAACATAGCCTTCAGTAGCTCCGTCTTTCACCTTTTGATGGGCATAACCTTTAATCTTTTCAAGGAAGGTTCTATTAACAAACTCTACTACCTCTTTTTCACTTCTGTAGTTCGTTTCAAGTTGATCAACCTTTACATCAAAATGCTCAGTAACAGCATAAAACAGCTCTTTTTTACCCCCACGAAAGCGATAAATAGACTGTTTTACATCACCCACAAGAAAAAGGGAAGAACGTTCTTTTGAACCTTTTCCTGAAATCATCTCTTCAATCAAGGGACGTAAAATTTCAAACTGTACTGCAGAAGTATCTTGAAACTCATCCAGTAACATATGATTAATTCTTGCATCTAAACGAAAATATAAAAACTCAGAGTCTACACGCTCTTTAAGTAGGTAAAATACCAAATAAGTAATATCATCAAAAGAGAGTTCTTCATCCTCTTTTGCTACCATCATCTTTGCTTCTATATAAATATCTAAAAGGGAAAAAAGTTCATGAAAAAAATGCGCCTCTTTTGCTCTCATGTAATAAAATAGATGTTCTTTAATCTCAAATAAAAGTTCATCCATTCGCGGTTGAAAAAACTTTTTATATTGCCAATATTCCAAACTATCTTTTTCTATCCATGACCTCTTCATCAGTGCATCAATATTGTCAACCCGCATTGTTTTTTTAGCATTCGTATTCAAATCTGTTGCCATAAAAAGGGCTTCTAGTTCTTTCATATTTTGCATAACAATATGTTCATGAACATAAAAGTCTTCACTTTTAAAACTTAAGGCATTCATCTCATTCTTTTTGGCATACAATTCATTAAGCAAAGAGAAAATCCCTGTCAATCGTTTTGATGCTAAAAGAGAGAGAGAAATTAAGGTTTTTTCTTTTCCTTGAACCTTTACTAAGGTCAAAAATCTTGCCATTACTTTGAGTTCATGTTGAGACTCAAAGGTAGAAAAGTTTGGCATAAGCCCAGCATGAAGTGAAAATTTTCTAAGAATTTTTGCAAAAAATTTATCTAAGGTCATTACCTTAGTCTCTGCATTTAAAAGCTCTTGTAAAACCTCTTGTCTTTGTAAAAGAATCTCCTCTTTACTGGACTCAAGGATTTTAGCAATTTCATTAAGTTCACCCTTGTTTTCTAAATCTATTAAGGTATTGATAATCCGCTCTTGCATCTCGTTAGCAGCTTTATTGGTAAAGGTTAAGGCTAAAATTTTATCTGCTTTTTCTCCTGAAAAAAGAAGACTTAAGTAACGAACAACTAAAGAGAAGGTTTTTCCTGATCCCGCACTCGCCTCATAAGCATGAAAGTCTATAAACATTATTTCTCCCTCCCGCAAAGATAGGTATACGGACAGAATTGACAATCTTTTAAGACTTCTGTTTTTTCAAAGTTAAAACGTTTTGTTTCTTTTAATCTTGCAAGATGCTCTTTTAAAAGTTCAAGTTTTGTCTCAAGTAGGTCTTCATTAATAATCTCCCCTGTTTTAGATCATAATACCCACAGGCATTAACCTCTCCCTCATTTTGTGCTAAAAGATAATAAAATTCTAGTTGAAAATCTGTCGCCTTTTCAACACTTTTAGGGTTATATTTTGGATAAGAGCCAGACTTATAATCTAAAACCTCTAAACCCTCCACAGTATTATCAAGTCTATCTATCTTTCCACCTATTGTAATACCATTAACCTTTTTAGACAGTTCCAACTCACACGCCCTTATTTCTGTGTCTTTAAAGCGTTTTATCTCATTATCTATAAATGGTTCTAACTGTTGCATTCAGAGCTTATGTTGGTACTTAGTTAAGATATTATCAGCAGAATTTTCTTCTAAGGCAAGGGATATCTCCTTACTCAGTTCACTTTTATCTGTGAAACGACTCTTTTTCATATACACATCTCTTAGAGCGTCGTGCAAGGCATTTCCTATTTCATGTTCTTTGGGGAGGTCTAACTCAATATCATGTTCTTTTAAACCTTGAATATAGTAATGATAATATTTCCGTTTACATGTTAGAAAACTTTTTAAACCTGTTGCAGATAGTGTGCGTGAAGTAAAATCATAATCGTATTCAATCTTTTCTTCTTCACGTCTTATCTGTACATGATTTTGAAATAAAATCTGTGAATAATCTAACTCATCAAATTGCTGATGAGTTTCAATACCTAACTGCATTAAAAAACGAGAAGGAAGTGCCTCAGCTGAATTTACATACGAAATAGCAACCTCTTTTGCGCGTAAGAATAAATTATTATAATAGAGTTTTTGTAGGGCTTGCCTATCACTTGCTCCAGGAAGCCCTGCCTTAACTCTTGTTGCCGAATTTAAAAATAGATCTTTCTCACTTCTACGAGGTACTGTACCTTCATTAAAGTCCACAACTATCACCCCATCAAAACTTACACTACGTGTTTCAAGTACACCCATAACCGTACTCTTTCCACCTCGAACATCATCAAGACTTCTATTTTTAATACGGTTCATAAAAAGATGAAGTGCCGTCTTAAAAGAACTTCCTTCTAAAATAGGCAAAAGTTTTTCAAAATAAAAAAGCTCTTCATTTATAATTTTTAAGATTGTTTTATTCGATTCTTTAGCGATAAAAATCTCTAAACAAGAACGAAAATCAATAGTTTCAATCTCTTGTTTATACACAGATGAAAAGGCGTCTAAGAGTTCAATACCCATACGATTAAGACGACTTCTGTTTTGTACTGTTTGATTATCTAAATATTGAGTAACTGCACTCAAAGAGAGTATAAACGTACTACTTTGTAAACTCTCTCCCATAGCAAAGTTAAAATTCCATTTCTCATCAAAACGTTTTAGGTGTTGAGCAAAATTCTCATTTGGTAAGATAACAGCAATTTTTTCAGCTTCTATTCCTTTACTTATAAAAGCATTTACTTTTTGCTTTATAAAAGCCACTTGCAAGAGACCTTGGGAAAAACTCTCACACTCAACAATAGCATTAGATTTTACAAAATTAGATGCTTCAATACGGAGTGTACTTAAATTAATAATTTGATTTTTATCAGGTACCAAATTAATGCCTAAATCTACAAATTTCTCTTGCATCTTCAGATTGAATTGGTTCGCATAAAAACGTAATTTAAAGGGTACAAGTTGCGCACATTTTTGCAATACTTCTAACTCAAAATTTGTTAAATAACCTTCAAGTACAAGTAAAATCTCTTCTTGTGATTGTATATAAACCTCATTAAGTCTGTACATCTTAGGTAAAAAAATGGGGTCTAAAATCTTTTTCTCATCACACAATTGTTTATAACGAAAATAGAGTTCTTGTAAGATTTCTATATGCTCTTCATAGTCTCCATAAGTATCAGCTAAAGAGAGCTCATTAATGTCTACTAACTCACCACTTAACTCTTCAAAAAAACGAAATATATACGAAGAATTTTGGGTAAAGGTAAAAAAGTTTCTTTCTATTTGTAAGCTTGCAAAGTTTTTAAAATCAGAAGCTTCTAAAAGTGTAAGTGTTCGTGTATCATCATCAACACGCTGATAATTATCAACTACTAAAACACGTTGTAGAAACTCTGACATAGTAATATAAGATGGTAAAAACTTATCATGATTTTGTTCTTTTAAGATAACTGAGCGTATGGCTCTTGAGGTAGGAAGAATGGTTAGCATAATCACCTAAGTATTTTTCTAAAGAAACATTTTACTCAGCGTAAAACAGTTCCCTTGTTTAGGTAAATTATACTACATAGAATTTGGCTACGCCTTAATTATGACGACCTAGAGTCATAAGTATTAATATTCGAAGGTGTTTGGCTGTCTTGTATCGGCATGAAGATTATAAAAACGATAATTATTGCCTACAGTAACCTTTGCCATTATGTTCCATCTTCCCGGATGAGGAAGCTTTACTGAGGCTAGAGTATAACTTTGACCATTAAAGTTTGACTTGTCTAATACAATATCTTCTTTAGAGGTATAGGGTAGCGTTAACACCACATTCAACTCTGCATTTTTTACAATGTCCCCTTTTAAGGTTTTTACACTGTAGTCTAAAACAGTACCCTCTTGTTTAATCTGAGCCGTGTTAAATGAAATTGTATACAACTTATCAAAGCTATTTTTGGCAGCAATAATATCATTATAATTAGCATCTGTATCATGATAGCCTTGCATGAAAATATTAGACTCTTCAACAGGGGCATGTTTCACAACAACATAAATTGTCAGCCCACAAGCAACTACAACTGCTAAGATTGCTGCGGTAATACCAATCGGCCAGTGTTTTGCATTTTGCATTATTTATCCTTTGCAAGTCTTCTTTTTCTTGCCTTATAAAATGAGAACAATCCATACAAGATTGTTAAAAATATAATACCTTCAATAATACGGATAACAGGTCGATTCGTAGAACCATCCCAAGAGCTCAAAGTCACCTTTTTTGATTTTGCAATCTGCCCTGCAATATCACCATATCCATTTAAAAGTGCTGCAACCGTATATTTTGGATTACGCATATGTTTTTTACGTGTAGGCAAAAGAGGAATAATACTTCCGCCTCCCATTTGTGACATCGCTAAGATATCTTCTTTTACAAAGTATTTATATAATGACGCATCATTAACTTGAATATCAACTTGAACATCCAAAAGAGAAAAAATCAAAACAACACTCTGAGGTCTGTTTTTAATAAAGTCTTGTCCGTATTGAGAAATGCTTAGATTATCTTCTAATTTCATAGTAGTTAAAAGATACAGAGATATTCCTGTTTTCTCTTTAAGTTCTGTTCCAATGTCTTCAACCTTATCAAAATAATCTTTTTGCAGTTTAATCTGGTCAGCTTGAGAGAAAGCGGCTAAATCATAAAGCCCATCATTATATAAATAGTTTGCGGAAAGTGTTTGTGAAAGAATAAGGAGCAAAAGCCCCTTAATCAGCAGTCTAAATTGATTAGCCAATATACATGTGCCTACCAATTGTCACAGCATATATAGTATACATAGCCATAATAAACACACCAATTGTAAGAATTTTATCCATAATCAGGCTCCTCTATTTAACTAAAGTAAGTTTTCTATGCTTACTATTTTCTGCTTGACATTCAGCCATACTAAGTTGACCTTCGCCACCTGTTGTAAATGCTGTACAAGAGTGCAGCTTATCAGCATTATCAATTTGATAATACGTCCCAGCATTTGCTTGTTGAACATTAATTGCCCAAATTGTTAAACCAATTAAAATTGAAATCAGTAATAAGGTTGCAATCAACATACCTGTAATCCCGTGTAGTGAGAATATACTTCTATTTTCCATAATTTTCTCCCTACTCTTCTAATTCTGTAGCTGGACCATTTGCAACAAAGGCTGCAACCAGTTCAATCTGTAGAGGTGTTAGTATTTTTGCCTCACGTGGCATTGTACCGATTTCACCTTTTTTCGTACCTGATGTAAGTAGTGTTTTAACTAAATCAACATTGTACGCAGTTAAAGATGGAGCAACAAAGTCCATACCTTCACCATTCATACCATGACAGCTTCCACATACAGCGTACTGAGCAGGTTGTTCACCCTTCATTCCGCCTTCAATGTAAGTAGCAACTGCATCAATATCTGCATCATCTTGAAGCATCATTGGAGGCATTCCACCAGCATAACCAAGTTGGTTAGAACCTTCACGAATTACTTTTTCAACATACTTCTTAGAAAGTGCACGTTTATTAAGATTTTCAGCACGAAGATCACCTGTTTGGTAATTTTCTTGACCCTTACCATTTGTACCATGACATGGTGCACACTGTACATTAAATACAGCCTTACCAAGGTGTAATTTCTCATTTGGAGTTAGGTTCGCTGCGCGTTGTGCAATACTTGCATTTTTTGCGGCTACTTCTTCATTCCATTCACCAATTTGTGAATAGGCTGCTACAGGATAACCTGCAGTCCAGTACCATAATCCCCAGATTATTGTAAGTAAAAATATAACTGACCAACCAAATGGCATCTCATTCATATATTCACCAATTCCATCCCAGTTCTCTTCTGTAAGATCACCTGTCGCTTTATCAGTTTGCATTTGACGAACGTATTTAGTCACGACAAATACAGTAGCTATAACTAGTACTACAGCACCAAGAATAGCCAATTGATTAACGATATCATCATTTAGACCACCCTTAATATCCATTGCAACGTAAGTAAAACCTAACATTGCAAGTGTAGTAACGATAGCTGCTAAATAAATCTTATTCATTTATGCTCCTTATTATCTGGTTCTGCTCTATTTTCAGAACCATCATCTACCGGTATATCGGTAATTTCATCATGTAAAGCGATATCACTATACGTTTCGTAGTCTCGTGTCCCCTTCTTTTTAGCCGTATATAAGTGGTAAATATACAGGTACAGTCCCACCGATAAGATTGCTATTAATAAGAAGTAGCCATAGGCTTGAATCGTTCCGATATCCATGCTTAACCCTACTTAAGACTGTTTAAATATGCAATTAAAGCTACGATTTCAGGAATTTTTCCTGCAGCAACCATATCTTTTACATCTTGATTTTTCATATCAGCAACAATTAATTTTGCTTCTTCAAGAGCAGCTGCATTTGCACCTGCTAATGTTGTAGCAATTTCAACTGTTTCAGAAGTTCCATCTTCCATTGGAATAAGAATTTTCTCATCACCCATAGAGTATGGAACTTTAAATACTGATTTGATAGTTAACTGCTCAGCATATGCTGTATCAACATCTGCTAAGTTAGTAAACATCCATGGGTACGATGGCATAACTGAACCAGGAACAGTACCGATAGGATCCATCATGTGGTTTTCGTGCCAGTCAGTTGTACGGTAGTTACCTACACGCATTAAGTCTGGACCCGTACGCTTAGAACCCCATAAGAATGGACGATCATAAGCATACTCACCACTCTTAGAATACGAGCCATAACGGTCTGTTTCAGACTTAAATGGACGAATTAACTGTGAGTGACATGCATTACATGAATTTTTAATATAAACGTGACGACCAGTTAGCTCAAGCGTAGAGTAAGGTTTAGTCCCTACTGTAGGCTGAGATTGCTGAGCGAAGTTTGGCAGAATCTCTACAAGACCTGCAAACGCGATTACTACGAATACGCCAACTGCAAAAAAGAATGGGCGTTTTTCTAACCAATGAAACATATTTTCTCCCTTTCCTTACGCTGCCATAGGCGTAGCATTTGTTAATTCGCGCTCTTCAACTTGACGACCAACCGTCCAAGTTTTGTAGATGTTATATGCGAACATTAAGAAACCAATTAAGTAAAGAGCTCCACCAACACCACGAATAAAGAAGTAAGGGTGAAGTGCAGCAACAGTATCAACAAATGAGTACGTTAAGTTACCAAATGCATCATGTGCTCTCCACATCATACCTTGTGTAATACCTGCAATCCACATAGATGTGAAGTAAAGAATTACACCAAGAGTTTGAATCCAAAATTGAGTATTCATTAAAGATTTAGAATAAATCTCTTTTTTGAATACACGAGGAGCCATATGAAAAAGTGATGCCATAATCATAAAGGCAACCCATCCAAGAACACCATCATGCACGTGACCAACAATCCAGTCAGTAAAGTGCGCAATTGCATTAACCGATTTAATCGCTTGAATTGGACCTTCAAGAGTTGAGAACATGTAGAAAGTTGAAGCAAGAATCATGAACTTAATCAATGGAGACTCAGCAACTTGTTTCCACTCACCCTTCATAGTAAGAAGCATATTAATCGCAGAACCCCAAGATGGAAGAATCAGAACAATTGAGAAAACAGATCCCATTGTTTGCATCCAGTCAGGAACCGTTGAGAACAGAAGGTGGTGACCACCCGCCCAAAGGTATACGAACATTAAAGACCAAAAAGAGAGTAAAGAGAGTTTATATGAATAAATTGCTTGACCCGACTCTTTTGGTAAGAAGTAGTATGACATAGCAACAATAGGCACAGTAAAACCAAATGCAACTGCATTATGCCCATACCACCATTGAACTAAGGCATCATTTGTACCTGCATACATAGAAACAGAATGGTACCATGCACCAATACCTGCTTGACCTGCACCATCAGCAAAAAAATATGTAGGCACTTCCATGTTGTTGAAAAGGTAAAGCATAGCAATACCTAAGAATGTAGCAATATAGTACCATACAGAGATGTAGAGTGCTTTCTCACGGCGAATACCGATAAGACCAAAGATTGAAACACCCCAAAGTACCCAAACAATAACAATTGCGATATCAATTGGCCACTCAAACTCAGCATATTCTTTAGATGTAGTAATACCCATTAAAAGTGAAACAACAACTGCTGCTACACCAACAATGTAAAGGTAAAAGTGAATCTTACCTACTGCCATCAAGAATTTTGACTCAGCCATAGAAACCTTAAGTACACGTTGACCTACATAATACCATGTAGCGAAAACACCACTTAGGGTAAATCCAAAAATCACTGCATCTGTGTGCAGTGGACGTAAACGAGAGAAGTTTGTATACTCAGCTACACCCGATCCTAAAACAGTATTTAATGATGGAAATGCTAGTTCAAATGCTAAAATAACACCGACTAACATACCAACAATACCAAGGACGATTGTAGTTAACATAAACATCTTCGCAACAGTATAATCATACTCTAACGGACGATTCTCCATTAAAAGCCTCCCTTATATAATTAAAACTAGACTAACTTAACTCTTTACCAAGAGCTTTTCAAACATTCATCAGAATTTGACAAATTCTGACAAAAAATTAAGATAACCTAAAATCGTCTGTATATTAACATAAAAAAATGTTTGGAAAGCTTAAAAGTTAAACAATTTAAGTAGAAGTGATATAATTGTAATTTTTTAGATTAGATTAAGAAATACTTAAATCCCACATTTACCTACCCCACATTTGCCTGTTCCACATTTCATCCCTGAGTTTTCTATTGGATGTAAATAAATGTCATAGTTCGCATATGCCTTATACAAGGTGTATCCCCCGTATAGAACTATAATAATAGAAGATACTTCAATCATAATATGACGAAAACGATTTTGAGAAATGAAACCAACTAAGAAACCTAAAGAGAAAAGTGTTGGAATAGTTGAGAGTCCAAAAAGAAACATAACCGAAGCACCTAAAAGGACAGATTTCGTTGCAATTGCAGTTACAAGCATGGTATATACCAGTCCACAAGGAAAAAACCCATTCAAAACGCCTAAGGTATAAAAACTAAGTTTAGATTTAGAATTGAGTTGAGAAAAGAAGATTTTCTTGAACCATTCCATTTTTGTAATGGGTATTTCTATATAAGATAAGAACTTAAGACGTCCCGACAGAGATATTCCCATCAAAATCATCATAATCCCTGCAAATGAGAACATAATCATACGCATCATTGGGGTTGCGTCCCATAAAGAACCAAAATATCCAAATAAAGCACCCATTATAGTATAAGAGGTAATACGACCAATATTATAAGAAGCGTGACCTGCCGCCTGAGAAAGTTTTTTACTCGAAGGATCCATCTTTGCTGTTGTGTAAGAAACAATAAAACCCCCACACATACCAATACAGTGACCCAGGCTTCCAAAAAAACCAAATGCTAAAATTGCTAAGAGTTCTAAGGAGTTCTGCTCATAAAAATTCATTGGAATTGTCCTTCATAAGTGAAGCTATTAAGCCTTAAGGGAGTAAGACTTAATGAAGAATGTTTGAGTTGAAAGTATAACCTGTGAGTGTTAGACAAGTGTTAACTCTTTATCTGCCCATTAATGAAAGGAACTCATTAAAGATATAAGCAGACTCTTTTGGTCCTGGACTAGCTTCTGGATGATGTTGAACAGAATAAACATGACCCGATTTATAGTTTAAACCCTCAATCGTATTATCAAAAAGATTCGTATGTGTCACCTCTGCAATTTCAGTAATATTATCAGGAACATTATAATTATGATTTTGCGCAGTAATTTCTACCATACCTGTTTTTATATTTTTAACAGGATGGTTCCCACCATGATGACCAAATTTTAATTTATAAGTATCATAACCATGAGAAATTGAAAGCAGTTGATGACCTAAACAGATTCCAAACATAGGAACCTTTGCAGCAATGAGTTTCTTAACTGACTCTTGCTCTTTTTTTAGGATAAGAGGATCGCCTGGGCCATTTGATAAAAACACACCATGAAGTTCACCATCATGTACACGTTTAACTAACACGTCAGCATCAAAATCATTAGGAAGAACTTCTACTTCCATTCCTGCTTGAGTCAGTTCATTTAAGATATTACGTTTAACACCAAAGTCAATCGCAGCTATCTTTGCCTTAACTTCTGGTACATCATTATATTTAAAATTTACAGCATCATAAGTACCATGAGTATGTTTATACACCTTTTTAGTACTGACCTCTTTAATATAATTCACCTCTTCAATACGAGGGGAACTTTCAAGAATTTTTTTGAGTTCATCTTTATCTGATATTAGAGTAGATGCAACCATCATCATTGCACCTTCATCTCTTACCATCTTCGTAAGATAACGTGTGTCAATATTACAAATACCTATTACACCCTGCTCTTTTAAGAACGAACCTAAAGAATCTTCTCCTCTAAAGTTTGAATAACGCTCATGATACGTACGTACAATAATACCCTTACTAAAAGCTCCCTTGCTCTCCATATCTTGAGTATTAACACCTACATTACCAATTTCTGGCATAGTAAAGGTCACAAACTGCCCAGCATATGAAGGGTCAGAAATAATCTCTTGGTATCCTGTTAAAGAAGTATTAAAAACAATTTCACCAACAAGTGTTGTTTCCGCCCCAAAACTCTTTGCCTCTAAATAAGTTCCATTTTCAAGATAGATATAAACTTTCATTTATGCCATTCCCCTTTTTAATAATTCATCTCTGTAAAGTTTTTCAAATAAGATGTTGTAATCATCTGTACCTGGAATAATTTCACGTTTATAGGATTTTATTTTTTCATACACCGCATCTTCAATTGCATCATTATCAGCAATAAAACCTGTCATTGCAGCAAAAATAACATTTTTAATACGAATCTCTTCAATATCATAATGGATCAAATCTTCTTCATACAGTTCATCTAAGATTTTGTGTGATAAATCCGAAAACCTTTCATCATAAGCAAGGATAACCCCAAACTCAGGCGCAATCTTTTTCTTAATCATAAAGAAAAGCTGTCTATCATCTACATTGTTTTCATCCATTGCATCTTCATTTTCATCAAGGATATCATGAACTTTTTCTTCTAATGCTGCTTCTTGTTTAATAGACTCTTCTAGTATTTTTCTAGCTTCATCTGCAACGGGTTCAAGACCTTTGGTCATTGTAACAATACCACTTTTGTTAAGCTCAATCGCTACTTTTTGTGCGATATGGGGAACGTGTTGCAGTTTTACCTTCATTGAAGCGCCTTTAATTTTATAAATTATGCGATTCTACCAAAAGTAAGGTAAAAATTTGATTAGAAAAGGTTTTTATCCTCTTTTTTGATGTTCATATCGACTAGAATCAACCACATCAGAGATAATTTCTCTGTGGAATTTATAAGGTTTTTTAATATGGTTAATAACATAACGACCCCCACTATTAGTAATGACTTCTAAGGTACCCACATCCAGTATATTTTTAAATCTTTCATTAAAAGGTTTAATATAAATTGTACGAATATCCTTAAGTTCAATGGGAAAAACTTCTCTATGAAGATGACCTTTTTGAATAATAATACGTTTTTCTGTCAACACACAGTGGTAAAATTTCTTATCTTTTATCTCTTTAAGATGCAGGTAAAAAGTACGCAGTAAAAGAACCATACCAATTACACCAATCTCATACTCATAACCCACAAAAAGAAGTAAAAATGCGAAAAGATAGAGTGTTATCGTAGTGAAATAAAAACTGTTTGAGATTTCAGCAGAGACAAGAATTGTTTCCTCTTTATGTAAGATTTTTCTAAAATGTTTATCTATAAGACCTAAACTCATTTTACTTTTTTATCTTGCTCATCATCTTAGTTATCTCCACCTTGGAATTTTATTTATTCTTAACATTACTCATTACTTCAGTCATCTCAGAAGCTTTTGTTGTGTCCATCTTACTTAAAATTTTTGCTAATGTTTTAGGTTTTAATGTTGTTAAGATTTTTGCAGCTTCTTTGGCTTGTAGTTTACTAAGAACATCTGCCGCTGCTTGAGCTTTCATTTTTGAGTAGACTTGAGAAATTTTGTTCATTTTCTGCTCTTTAAGTTCTTTTAAAAGTTCTTGAGTCTTTTTTAATTGGGCTGAAACCACCTCTTCACGCTTTTTTAAATCGGCCTCTTGCGCATTTAGTTTTGTCTCTTTTTCAGAGAGTTTTGCCTCTTTTTTATTTAAAAGTTCAGTTGTCGCTTCTTTTAAAGCATTTAAGGCTTGTTCTTGTTCATCAATACGCTCTAATTCTAAAATGAGTTCGCCCTTACGTTCTTCAAAGATTTTAGTACAGTCATATAGTTCACTTTTTGCAAACAGTGCAAGACTTAGAACTAAAATTAAAAATATTTTATTCACTATTACTCCGATTGTACATCATTACCGCAACTTCATCCAGCTCTTTTGCCTCTTGAATTTTTTTGGCTTTAATGACTTTTTCTATTTCTGTTATTTCTAAATATTTAAATTTTTCGTGTTCAATATTAGCAGTTTTGAGCTGTTGCATTGCTTTTACTAAGGCATTTTCTGCCAAGGTCAAATTATGTTTATTGAAACCTATCTCATCTTGAGCTCTTTTTTTCAATAGTTGCATCTGTCTAAACACTGAAAAGTCACCACCACGAGGAACTTGCATAGAGTGGAGTTCTTTATAAGCCTCTTTTATCTTTGTTTTAATTAAATGAATAGTCTGATGACAAGAACTCACGGCTTGTTCCATTTTATCGAGATGCTGTTTTTTTATTTGAACTAAAGAGGTGTATTGGGTTTTCAAGTTTTCTTTCTTTCTTTTAAGGTAAAACTTGGAATTTTTGCTTCGCAAACCGCCATCGCTAGTTCACAAAGGCGTAGCTTTTGGGGTAGATGTGTGAATGGGTGGAGGTGAAGAGGGGAGAGATTAAGAGCCTTTAAATAATTACTTATTTCCATCTCTTTAATCCTTTAAAGTCGTTCACTTTCCTCATAATAATTCCTAAAGAATTATGGTATCGTTTCTATCCGGTGAGGTTGACACAAGACCAATTTTAGTCTCAGTAATCTTTTCAAAATACTTAAGATAGGTTTTCGCTGTTTCTGGAAGATCATCCCATTTACGAACACCCTCAGTTTTATCCCAACCTAGGAATGATTTGTAAATCGGTTTTACATTTTCAATATCAGAAGGCATATAATCAATCTCTTTACCTTCATACTCATACGCAATACACATTTTCACTTCATCAAAACCATCAAGCACATCAAGTTTCATAATTGAAAGTTGGTCACATCCATTAATACGTGATGCATGTTTACATGCTACCGCATCAAACCAACCACAACGACGAGAACGACCTGTTGTTGTTCCAAATTCATGACCTTGTTCACGTAATCTGTCCCCATCTGCTTCAAAATCTTCTGTTGGGAAAGGTCCATTACCAACACGTGTACAGTAGGCTTTAACAATTCCTGTAATGTTTCCAATGTCTTTTGGAGAGATTCCAAGCCCCGTACAAGCACCTGCTGAAATAGTAGAAGAAGAGGTTACATACGGGTAAGTTCCATGGTCAATATCAAGAAGTGTCCCTTGAGCACCTTCAAGAAGCACACGCTTATTATCTTTCATCATGTCCCACACCATTTTAGTTGTGTTACAAATAAAAGGCAGAAGTACTTTTGCATACTCAATCAGTTCTGCTTGAAGTTCAGCCTGAGAAGGAAGGTGAATATCCATCGCCTCAAATACAGCCTTGTTTTGTCTAAAGTGTTCCATAATATTTTCCGTTAAAAGCTCAATATCTTTTAACTCACCCATTCTGTGACCTGAACGAGAGATTTTATCCGCATACGAAGGTCCGATTCCACGACCTGTTGTACCAATAGCCTTATCTCCTCGCATTTTCTCTTTTGCTTGGTCAATAGCGATATGGTAGTTTAAAATCATATGTCCAGATTCTGAAACAAAAAGACGACCTTCAAGATTTTCAAACTGTTTCATCTCTTTAATTAAGGCTTCTGGGCAAACAACAACACCATTTCCAATGATATTTAAAGCCTTTGGATTTAAAATCCCAGAAGGGATAAGGTGAAGGGCATACTTAATGCCATCAACCCAGATAGTATGCCCTGCATTATGCCCACCTTGGTAACGTGCTACTGCATCAAACTCTTGTGCCATAAGGTCAACAATTTTACCTTTTCCTTCGTCACCCCATTGAATACCAACGATTAAATCTGCTCTTCTACTTGCCATTATTTTGACCCTTCTAGTTTTTCTATTATTTTATCTGTATAAAGTGCAAATCCAACCGACGTCACTTCATCATTTACATATCTACCGCCACGTGCAAATACATCATTTTTTTCTATCATTCTAAAGTACAACTCATCATAATAAAGCATCTTCGCGTAATACAGAGGTGCAATAACAAAATTATCATACTCTATATCTTGTGCTAAAACTTTAATACGTTCAAGTTCAAGCTTGATAATATCAGGCACTACTTCAATCACGCTGTCAATATCTTCAAGTTTTTCAAGATAAATAATTGCTTTTAACCAGTCCACTTTTCTATCTAAAAGTTTTTGGATATTAATATGTTTAAACAGGTCTAAGTCAATACCTAATTCTTGAGAAATTAACTCAGGAATACGAATATTAGAAAGTTGTAAAAGTGGTTTTATCTTCAAGGCTTTTACAATATCAATAGCGGATTGAAGCGTTTTAGAAAGATCTTTCTCTCCAATATACTCCGCACCAATTTGGTACAGCTCTTTAGAGGGGTACATATAAATAGGTTGAATATAAAACCATTTTTGATGGCTTGTATTTCTACCTAAACGTTTATCTAAAAGACGGACGACATCAATAGTAGAGTCCGCACGTAAGGTTAACTGATGATTTTGTGTATCATTTACACGAATCAGCTCTTTTTCATCCGCAATACTTAGGTGCTGATGATAAGAAAAAAGAGGCGTGATTAACTCTTCATAATCTGCCTTATAAAGCACGTCTGAAGCAACCGCTTCAATCTCACGTTTTATTTTGGCCGTATTTCCAAAGTAAAGTTTTGTTCCTTGAGGAATCTCATGTTCTAACATCATAATTATTTTGCCATTTCAGCAAAATAAAGTTCATTAAAAACCTTATTTGCTCTTCCATCATACACACGTCTGTCTAGTTTTGCCAAGGCAAGTTCAACCGCATTAACTACCCATGCTGACTCATATATCTTAATAAGCCCCATCTGATTAATTCTAAAAATCTTACCTTTGAGGTGGTCTTGCCCACCCGCAACATTAACCTCATAATCATTTTTCAAGATAGTATGAATCTCAGAAGCATTTTCATCATCAATAGTTGTCATTGATTTTGCTGGAGATGAAGGATAAGAGTGAAGACCAATTGCTTCAAGTGCTCCACGTGTTGCTACAGCACGTGCGGCTGTTTCTGTATAAAGTTTTTCTAAACCACCATCATTAGCAATCTCTTTTAAGATAGCGCCTAAACCAATAGTTAAGGTTGTTGCTGCTGTATAAGCTGTTGTGTTTTTCTTCTGATTTTTAATCTCAGAAGCTAAGTTTAGGTAATAACCTTTACCCTCTCCCACTTTTGCAATGGCAGCATTAGAAAGCCCCAGAATTGCAAGACCAGGAGGAAGCATTAATGCTTTTTGACTTCCTGCAAGAACAGCATCAAGGTGACTAACATCAATCTTCTCAACCCCAATAGCCGTAATTCCATCAGCAATAATCATGATCTCAGGACGAACGGCTTTAACTGCCTTTGCAATCTCTTCAACAGGATGACGAAGCCCCCCAGCAGATTCAGAAATCTGAATTGCAATCGCATCAATAGAAGGGGTTTTTTTTAAGGCTTTAAGCACATCTTCAACAGATGCAGGGGTGTCCCATTCGTACTTAAGCTCAACAGAACCCAGTCCATGCGCTTTAGCAATCTTACCAAAACGCTCACCAAATTTACCGGCATTGATGTTTAAAAGTGTGGTATGACAAAGGTTAATCACGGCTGCTTCCATAGCACCTGTACCACTAGTGGCAAGCATAATCACTTCATCTGTATTAAAAAGCTTAAAAAGCTCTTTTCGAGTCTCTTCAAAAATTGCTTCAAATTCTGGTGTTCTGTGGTGAAGCGTTGGCTCAGCCATTGCTAAACGAATAGACTCTGGAACAGGGGTCGGTCCGGGTGTAAAAAGTAACATTACGTTCCTTGATTTAGTTTCAATATGTTTAAAAAAAGGCTACAACTAACTTTTCTGTAAACATACGGGCGCAATTATAGCTAAAAGATAGTTAGAAGATATTGAAAATTTAATTCTATTTAAAAATAAATAAACTTAAAATTTATTTTCATTGTTTAATATTAAATATATTATGATATATTACATATAAACAAAAAAGAACATTATGAGTGAATCGATTTCTAGACGTGTAGGACGCTTAATTTCAGTGTCAACGGCGGAGTTAAAATAGGCAGTATGAAAGCTGCTTGATAAGTAGTTTTTACAACCGAAAGCTTAAAGAAACAGATTAATTTTGTTAGAGTCTTTTATCAAGGAGATTGAAAGTCGTCGTAAAAAACGTAATGATATTGAACGTGATACAAATGTTGAAATTGAGCGTAAAAATCTTGAGACAGAGCGTTACTCTTTAGAAATTAAAAAAGAAGAAGAGTATGCAAAACTAGAGCAAGAACGTGAGATTGCTATTAGACGCGCGCAACAAAGTGCTGAAATTGCTTCTGAACAAGCTACTCAACAACGCGATGCAGAAAACTCTCGTATTACAGCTGACCAAGATGTAAAACAAAAAACAATTGCGTCTGAACGTGCGGTTGCTCAAGATAGAATTGCTAAAGAACAGCTCATTGCACAAAAAGATATTGAGAAAAAGAAAAGTATTGAGCTTTCTCAACAAGACAGAGAGATTGCTATTGCTGAAAAGTCTAAAGAGCAGTCTATTGCCCAAGCACAAGCAGATATAGCAAGAGCCGAAGCAGTAAAAGCTGAAGAGCAAGTGATTACAGTACGAGAAAAAGAGAAGGCTGAGCGTCAAAAAACTATTGAACTCGTTGAAGCACGACAAATTGCAGAACGTGATGCTATTAGTATTAAAGTAGGCGCTGAAGCAGAGAAACAAGCTGCTGAAGATACGGCTGAAGCACAAAGAACACTGGCACAAGCTGAATCAGACAAATATCGTATTACAGCCGAAGGTCAAGCTGAGGCTGAAAAACTTGAAGCTCTCGCGGCAGAAATCCGTTATAAGGTTGATGCAGAAGGTCAAGAAGCTATTAATCAAGCCTCAAATGTTTTATCTCCTGAACAAATTGCTATGCAAATTAAGCTTCGACTTATTGAACAACTTCCTCAAATCATTGAACAAAGTGTTCGCCCTATGGAAAAAATCGAAAGTATTAACATCATGCAAGTGGATGGTTTAACTCATCCAAACGGTGGTGGAAGCTCAGATTCTAAAAACTTAAGTGCAAGAAGCAGTAGCCTTCCCGATCAATTAGTCAATAGTGCTCTACAATACAAGGCTCAAGCCCCTATTGTCGACTCTCTTCTTTCATAACTTGGTCTTAAAGGAAGTGATATTACTGGTTTTACTGCACCATTTCACGCAACAAACGAGAGTAAAAAAGATTAAAACTCTCCCTTGGCAAGAACTTCTAACAGTTCTTACCAAAATTTAACTATTACTTCGTTATCCTTTCATTTCTAACATATAAGGATACTAATGACACTTTATGAAGCTACTATCTTGGGTATTGTTGAGGGTATTACCGAGTTTTTACCGGTCTCTTCTACTGCCCATATTGCACTCACCTCACAAATTCTAGGTGTACCGCAAGACTCATTTATGAATGCCTTTAATATTATTATTCAAATTGCTCCTATCTTCTCAATTATGATTATTTATGCTAATACACTGTTTCAGAGTTTAGATATTTGGAAAAAACTTATTGCCTCTTTTATCCCAACAGGGGCTATTGGTTTTCTTTTTCATCATCAAATTGAAGAGATGTTTTCATCAAATAGCATTGTTTTATGGATGATTGCAACAGGTGTTTTCTTTTCACTTGTAGAGTATCTTTATACTAAACGGGGGCATAATACAGCTGAACTTGAAAACGTAACTTATAAACAAGCTGTAAGCATCGGTTTTATTCAAGCACTTTCACTTATTCCCGGAGTCTCTCGTTCAGGTTCTACTATTTTAGGGGGTATGCTCTTAGGTTTAAAACGTGAAACATCTATGTCTTTCTCATTTTTGCTTGCTATTCCAACCATGACAGCAGCCTCAGGATACACTTTAGTAAAAGAGTACGGAACACTTTCCATGGATGGATTTTCAATGATAGCTGTTGGTTTTGTTGTCTCGTTTATTGTGGGTTGGGCAGCAGTAAAAAGCTTTTTAGCCATTGTAGGGAAGTACAACTTTACTCCTTTTGGAATCTATCTCATTGCCTCGGGTATACTTTTTGGATTATTCGGAGTTGAGCTCTAGATAAAATCCACAGATTAAACGGATGTAGCAGATTTAAAAATAAATTTAATTTGCTTAATCTATGGACAAAAAACGAAATGTAACAGTCACAGTTATGTGATATTTTGGAACAAAAACTGCTTATAAATTAGTGGGTAGCTCAAACAAAACCCACAAGGAAAAAAAATGTCCCTCAAAACATTAAACTTATTAGAGCGAATGTCTGCATCACTTGAATCAATTTTTTATTCGCTCAGTAAAAAAGTCCTTTAAGGAGGACTAAAAGTAGTAAAACTACGCTCTTATCTCTCTATTAGCCTTAATTACTTGTAATACAGGCTTAGCGTTTGCAAGTGCTTGCGAACGATGAGAGAGTTTAGATTTAACCTTATCCTCTAATTCACTCAATGTTTTATCATATCCTAAGGGTACAAAACAAGGGTCATACCCAAAACCCCCATCTCCTCTAGGTTCTACAATTACATCTCCGTACATCCAACCGTGTGTTGTAAATTCACCCTCTTTACAGACAATAGCAATGGCTGCTGTATAAAATGCGGGTGACGTGCTAAAACCTTTTTTCTTTACCTCATCCATTAACTTATGTAAATTATCTTTATCACTTGCTTCAGGACCACCATAACGGGCAGAAAAAACACCAGGTTCACCATTTAAGACCTCTACACTAATCCCACTATCATCTGAAAACACTATCGCTGCTTCATCACCAAGAGCTTCATAAACTGTTCGAGCTTTAATCAAAGTATTCCCTTTAAAATCAGGTTTATCTTCTATAATTTCAAAAGCCTCAATAATATTATTGTATGGAATCACTTCAAAATCCTTATACATCGCAGTAATTTCTCTAACCTTACCCTTATTTCCCGTTGCTAATATTAGTTTCATTATTGGTATCCCTATATATTGTATTTTACTCCTTTAAAGTAAGCAAAGCAATTTGCTTACTTTAAGAAGATATCTTTAACTTAAAAAAGTTTCATTATAATTCCGTAATTCTATCGTAATAGAATATCTCATACAAAACCTTAGTAAAGCTAATATTTTATAATGAGTAAGTAATATTTAAAGGAATCTTTACATGTTTAAAAAAATATGGTCACTTTCAGCTATTCTTTCACTTCGTTTTTTAGGTCTATTTTTAGTACTTCCTGTTCTCTCTTTGTATGCAATGGAGATGGAAAATTCAACTGCTTTATTAGTAGGTATTATTGTAGGTGGTTACGCGTTAACACAGGCTATTTTACAAGTTCCATTTGGAACAATGTCAGATAAAATTGGTCGCAAACCCACTCTAGTTTTTGGGCTGTTAATCTTTTTAGTAGGCTCAGTAGTTGCCGCTATGAGTACAGATATTTATATGTTAATGTTAGGTCGTTTCTTACAAGGTGCGGGGGCTATTGGTGCAGTTATCCCTGCAATGATTGCCGACTTAGTTCCAGAAGAGTCTCGTGGTAAAGCAATGGCAATGATGGGTGGCTCAATTGCTATCTCATTTGCACTGGCTATGGGTCTTGGACCTGTTCTTGGTTCTGCTTATGGAGTTGCCTCTTTATTTTGGCTTACGGCTGCTTTTGCTCTTTTAGCTATTATTTTAGTTTTTATTAAAGTACCCACTCCTCCACGTATTCATCATGTTTATCATAATAAAATTAAAACAGCAGATATTTTAAAAGATTCTAACCTAATAGGTATGTTTATTATTAATGCCATGCAAAAAGGTTTAATGACAATTGCCTTTGTTCTTATTCCTATTATCTTAACTGCAAGCCTTGATGAGGGTGGTTTTGCTTGGGAAAAATCTGAGTTATGGATGGCATACCTACCTGCAATGATTGCTGGTTTAATTGCAATGGGACCAGCAGCAGTCTTTGGTGAAAAACATAATAAGGCTAAACAGATATTTTTAGTCTCAATTGTTCTTTTTATCGCAGCCTTTGCTCTTATGGGTCTTGCAACATCTTCAGGTATGTTTATTGCCGGTATTATCTCTTTCTTTATTGGTTTTAATATGATGGAACCTTTGGTTCAGTCACTTATCTCTAAATATGCAAAGGTTCACCAAAAAGGTGCTGCCTTAGGTATTTCAAATACTGCGGCTTACTTTATGACCTTCTTAGGTGGAACTTTCGCAGGGCTTATGCTTGATATCTCAGACAGAGGAACACTAGGGCTTATCTTAGCAGGTGTAGGTGTTTTATGGTTAGTATGGACAGCAGTGAAACTTTCTAATCCAATTAAGAACTCTTTTCTTTATCTTGATAAGGCACATATAGATATGGAAAAACTAGAAGCTCTTGAGCATGACGCAATTGCAGAGTGGTATGTTAATGAAACAGAAAATCTAGTAGTAGTAAAATACAAAAAAGATGAGATTGAAGAAGAAGAGATAAAAGCTAAGATTGTATCTTAGATTTCGTTAATGGTTAATGGTTAATGGTTAATGGTTAATGGTTAATGGAGCTTGTCAGTTTCAAAC
>JAJRQV010000093.1 GCA_024280035.1 Campylobacterales bacterium | reverse complement strand
TTCGAATCTCTTCTTCTCCTCCAGTAAACATTTGTTTTAGCTTCTTTACACCCTTTCATTAAAATACTACCTAATTAAAAAACTTTCTATTAACTCTGATATAATAATATATATTTTATTAAGGATTTTTAATGTCAAGTACTCTTTTTGTTATTCTCTTTTTTGCTCTGTGTGGGGGTCTGTATTTTTATATTAATAAAAAATGGTCTAAACGACAACAAGAGGTGAATGAATTTGCTTTTGAGATGCAGCGTGAATTTACTATTGAGACAAAGAGTGTTAGTAAAAATGTTAATTATTATAAAACCGTTCAAGATTTTTATGAGGCTAAGGGGTACTCTGTTTCAAAACATCCTGATTTTACAACTGATTTTATTGCTAAAAAAGATAAAGAAATTCTTTTTATTCGTGTACAAAGCCCTCAGAACAATCAAGACATCACGGCTAAGTCCATCCAAGGCTTCATTGGACAAAGTGTTTTTGATGCCTTAGACAACCCTTTATATGAAAGCTATAGTATTAAATGGGAATATGTCTGTTCTAAGATGATGTGTGAGCAGTCTGCAAGAATTTTTATAAATAAGCATAAAGAGAGATTGAATTTTGAGTTAATTGAGGTACAAGCTCTTTAAAGAGCTTATAATATAACTTTTATTTGCGACAACCTGAGAGGCTAATATCTTTACCCTCATCTACACCCGCTTCTTTATTATCAGAACCTAAAGAGATGAGTTCTAACGAGCCATCTTCATAAAGATATACAAATGGATTACCCCATGAATCTTTAGGTAAATAGCCATCTGTGAAATAACCATTCTCATCAAAATTTCTGTACTTTTTCTCATCTGGATTTTTGATTAGAGCTTCTAAACCCTCTTCTGTTGTTGGATACGTTCCATTATCTACTTTAAACATTCGTAAAGAGTTTTTAATACTTTGCATTTGAACACAAACCAGTTTCTTTTTGGCTTTTGTACTTTGTCCCGTTAAGTTAGGAAGAACAAAAGAGGCTAAAAGACCTAAAATTACAACAACAATCATTAATTCCATTAATGAAAATGCGCTTCTGTGATGATTTTTCACTCTTTGAAGTTCACCTTGTTCTTGTGCCTCGTTATGTTGACTTTTAATTCTTATCACTTAAATACCTTTACTTTAATTGTTGCGATTATACACTAAAATATTCTCTTAATGATTACACAGCTTATAATTTTTTATAATTCTTGCTTGAATGTAACGATAGATGAACTTAAAAAGCTTTCATCCTATAATTTTCATACACTTTAATCTCTTTAAGGGCATGCTCTTGTATTTTTAAACGATTTACTAATTCAGATGTAGGCTCTTGAGAATTATTTTTAAACAAACAGATACCATCAGCAACACAATACTGAAACTCTACATTATATCTCTCTTCAAAACTAGCAAAATTAAAACTATTGATATCTATAAAACGCAGTTGAAACAGAGTCGAACTGTTAGCAAATAGTGTTGAAATTAACACTATATTCAGAGTTGTTATTTTTATTAAATTCATTTTAGTGTCCATATATTTTTAAATTTAAAGCAGTTATCTGTCCACTACCGCCTATGTTTCTATCAATCACTTCTACTCTCCAATTACCTAAAGAGTTTTCACCTATAAAAGCAGCCGAAGAGAAACGAAAACCATTTCTATATTGATTTGAACTCAAAGGATTAGGAAGAATAAGCTGTGTTGAAGTTCCCGCGGGTGAGATTAAACGAATTTCTAAGTCTCCTACGCTTGTGTGATCACTGGTAAAGGTCAGTTCAACCCACTCTATTGTATATGAGGAGCTAAAATTCAACAACTCACTTACTAAACTTTGATTATCAGGAATAAGTATATTTAATTCACCTTTTCCTGAACTTGAAGATATCTCATTTCCAAGCAGTTCAAAATAATTTGCTCTACACTCCTGAATCATTGCCATTGTATTAATACGACCAAACCCATAATTAATATTATGTGAAAGCCCTGCCGAGTTTTCTATCCAAAGTGAGTTACTTGCATCCATTTTACTTGCAGTATGTACCGTTAACCACTTTATATCTCTCCATGTTAGACTAGGACAGGCTTCTAATACAAGAGCAATAGAACCTGAAACCATAGGTGCTGCAGAGCTCGTTCCATTCATGGCATAGGTATAATTTTGATTGCTATCTTCATCAACAGTAATAGGACCACTTGCTCCATTAAGCTGATTTTCATACATCGCCTTACCCGTTAATGTTGTTGTGGCAATAGTAGGAGAGACCTGATAAAATTCACCCCCATAAGCAGAAACTAAAATATTACTTCCTTGGCTTGAATATGATGAAAACTTATCTTCATAATTTAAAGCCGCAACGGTAAGTGCATATCTATTATTTGTAATATAAGATAGGTTTGAATTACCATTATCATAACGATCATTTCCTGCGGCAAAAACAAAAACACGTCCCTTTCCATCTCTTAACTGCTCACTAGAGAGTTTTAAAATAGCTTCAAAAGTAGTATCATCCGTAAAAGAGATTCCCCAACTATTATTAGAGACTAAAATTTCATTTGCTCCTGACCCATTATACCAAGCTCTCTCAAGCTCTAATAAACTCTGATTTTCTAACCAATTACTTCCAGCAATAACGGCATTAGGAACAACACCTCTTATGCCTTTTGTATTATAAGCTTTTGCAGCAATTATCCCCGCTACAGCTGTTCCATGACCAACTTCTAATACATTATTACTTGATATAGGGCTTTCAATAACTGCTTCTGTTGGGCTAGGATCAGTGTCTGCATTAACGGCATTCCATGAGCGTGTTAAATCAAGTTCTAAATCTTCATGGGCAGCTTCAACACCCGAATCAACCACTTGAATAATAGTCGAGCTTCCATTTCCAAGAAGGAAGTGATACACCTCTAAAACACCTAAATCATTTCCTACGATTGTACTAATACCATTGGTATTACTCACCACATCGCCACTACTTTTTAGATACCACTGTAAATTAAAAAAGGGATCATCTTCTAAACCATCTAAGATACCATTATTATTAACATCAGCATCAGCAACATTCGCATCAACACCATCAGGAAGGTAGTCTCCATCCGTATCACTGTTAGCAGGATCACTACTGCTTCCCAACTCAACATCATCATTAATACCATCAAAGTCGGTATCAGGATTATTAGGGTCTAATCCATTTTGTAATTCAACATCATCATCAAGCCCATCCCCATCGGTATCCGCTAAACTTGGATCTGAACCTGAAAATAACTCCTCTTCTACACTTAAGTTATCACCATCATTATCCTCAAGTAAGAGTTGTGTTAAATTGGTATCATTTAAGATAGCAGAAATTACACCACTGCTTTGTAATCCCAGCAAAATATTTGGATTAATAAGCGTACTTCGTTCTGTTAAGTTGGGTACATAAGCATTTAAATCTAAGTAGTCTGCCCCAGTATCTACAAAAAGGTTTTGAGCATAAGCACTTAAATCACTCAAAATCTGTGTTGTTGTCTGATTTAAATCAATACCTGAAACTGCCATCGTTGAAAGAGCAGAGACCCTTACACTGTTTGCTCTAAGTTCAGAAAGTTTTGCAACCGCCTTCATTTCACCTTGCAAACTTATAAAGGTAACAGAATTAACTACGCCATCATCATCAGAATCAATATCTTCTCCCCCCGTAATGACAACAAGCATTAGGTCACTGTCACTAAAGCTACTGTTGATATCAACAGAAAATGCACCCACTTGATTGTCTGGCCAAGTCACTTGAGTCTCATTCGTATATGCTACTGTTTTTCCAGAATAAACCAAAAGATTATCACTAATACGATAGACCTTAACATCAGCATTACTGATAGGTCCAAGAACCGCATAATTTGATGTAGATATAGCGCTTGTCGTACTTGAAGAAGAGTCTGAAGTGATTATTTTACTATCATCCCCTCCTCCCCCACTACAGGCTAAAAAAAGTGAACTAAAGAGTATAAAAAGAAAAGTCTTTAAAAATAATTTGCACAAAAAGTCTCCTTAAAAAATATATTTTAGCATAAGAAGTACTAAGTAGTGTTAATATATCTCATTCACACTATGTTAAAATACACTAAAAAGAAAAACCTATGAAAAAAACTCTATTCATCAGCCTAAGTGTAATAACATTTATACTCGGAATAATTTATATTCTTGCCTTCACTTCAATAGGAAACAATCTATTAAGACCAAGAATTGAAGCAAAAATTAATGCCTCATCACCCCTGCTTCTTTCACTTAAAGAGTTTAAATTAGATATCAATACCTTAAGAGTTTTAATTGAGATTGACCCAAAAAATTCAATCTTAGCCTATGGTCAATATTCGCTTTTTTCTCAAAGCTTTGATATTAATTATGAGCTCAAACTTACTGACTTATCTTTCTTAAGTGAAGTTTCCAAGCGTCAACTTAGTGGTGCATTACTAAGTCAAGGAAAGGTACAGGGTGTATTAGAAAATTTCACCATTAAAGGCGAAAGTGATTTAGCAAAAAGCGATACCAAATATACGGTAGTACTTAAAGAGATGAAACTTAATAAAGCAGCGATTAAACTCTCTAACCTTGATATTAAAACACTCTTAAGTATTTTAGGTGAAAAAGCCTATTCATCAGGTAAGGTTGATTTGCATGTTCAATTAACTGATCTTAGCCCCCAACATATGAAAGGAAGTGTAGTTGCTCAAATAAAAAAAGCAAACCTCAATGCTAAAACACTTAAAAAAGAGCTGGGTTTTCAACTTTCACGTACTTCACTTAAGTCTGATTTAAAAGCAACTTTTAATGATGATAGTATTAACTACCTTTTTACATTAAGTTCTGAACTTGCACAACTTTATTCTAAAGGAAAAGCAAGTCTCACAAAAGAGTCTATTGAAACAATTTATAAAATTAATATAAAAGAGTTAGCACTTCTTAAAAGTATTACCAAGGCTAACTTACGTGGACCTTTTTCAACACAGGGGGTGATTGTTGGAGATAAAAAAAGCTTAATGCTTAAAGGTAAAACCGATATTGCCTCTTCTGATAGTTCGTATGATATAAAACTAAAAAATTTCAATCCTTCTAAGGTCATTGTCCATATTAAAGATGCTAAACTTGATAAACTTCTGTATATGAGTGGTCAAAAGAAGTTTGCTGCAGCTAAAATCGATGCAGATATTGAGTTAAATAACCTGAATCCCAAAAACTTAGATGGAAAGGCACTGATTAAACTCAGCCAAGGAAAAATAAATCGTGAACTTATGCAAAGAACCTTTGATTTAAAACTTCCAAAAACCACCTTTAAGCTAGAAATGAACACATTATTAAACAAATACAAAATCACGTATACACTTGCGCTAGTGTCTAATCTTGCCAAAATAAATTCAAAGGGTAAACTTACAACAGAAAATTTACAAACACAGGCGAGTTATCGAATAGATATACAAGAGTTAGCCCTACTTAAACCTATTAGCAATGCTCCTTTACGTGGTCCTTTTGCTACTTCAGGAACAGTCATAGGAAATCAGAAATCTATGCAAGTTAAAGGGGTGTCAAATCTTGCTTTATCAAAAACAAGGTATGACTTAAAACTTAAGGACTTTAATCCACAACAGATAAACCTTTCTATTGAAAATGCAAAACTTGATAAACTTTTATACTTTGTAGGCGAGCCTTCTTATGCCAAAGCAGAGCTTAACCTCAATGCAAACCTAAGTTCAATCACCCCCTTAGAAGGAAAAATAATATTAACGATGAATAAGGGTTTTAGCAATACCAAAACCATAAAAAAAGCCTTTGATATAAGCCTCCCTTCCACTAAGTTCAATATGCGAAGTGATGGTTTAATAAAAGAGAATAAACTGACAGCAAAAACTACTTTTAATTCTAGCCTTGCTAATATCATTATGAAAAAGAGTGAGTTAAATATCAAAACAACAACACTCAAAACAGATTATGAATTTAGCGTACCTTCCTTACTCAAGTTAGAGCCCCTTCTAAAACGTAAGCTTTATGGTAAGTTCTCCGCCAAGGGTGAGATTACAAAAGATAAACAACTCATTATTACAGCCCACTCCAATATTTTTAAGGGTAAGTTAAATGCTAAGATAATTGATGATGATGTTAAAGCCAACTTTAAAGACCTACGCGCCTTAGAAGTGCTAAAAATGATGGGCTATCCTCAAGTTATAGATGCTCCTATTAATGGAAACCTTA
Source organism: Campylobacterales bacterium (assembly GCA_024280035.1). GTDB lineage: Bacteria > Campylobacterota > Campylobacteria > Campylobacterales > Sulfurimonadaceae. The sequence goes on along the minus strand of JAJRQV010000093.1, from coordinate 8,115 downwards.
ATTATAATACTAAAACACGTATAGGAAAACTCGATACAACCTTTGATAGAGCTGCTCTTAAAACTTCTAAAATGACAGAACTTATTGGGGCACTCACCCATACAGACCTTACAAAAGAGCGGTTTAACCAAGGAAGTCTTATTAGCCTTATCAATAAAGACATCATTAAATCAACATTTAAAATGCGCAGTAAAACAGTAAAAATACACTCTAAGAAGTTTATTATTAACTCCAAAAAACAACTTATTGATGCCCGTTTTGCCCTTCAGGTAAAAAAATATCCAGGAGATATTTTAGTCACAGGTAATATTAATGCACCTCATGTAAAAATTGATGCAAAATCAATAATTACACCTGAGATTGAAAAGAAGGTCTCTAAAGAGATAAACCGTTTTTTGAAGAAACTCTTTTAATGGTTTTTATCAAAATATCTATCCACACCATTGGCAATACCAATGGCTTGTGTTTTTTGATACCGATGATTAATCATCTTTTTAGCTTCACTAGGATGAGAGATAAAACCAATTTCTACTAATACCGCAGGCATTTCAGCCCCAACAAGTACCCAAAATGGACCCGAACGAACACCCCCATCTTTAACCTTATAACGCTGGTTTAAAGACGAAAGCATATTTTGTTGCAGATCAATTGCAAGTTTATTCGAAGCAAATATTTTTTCTCTACTCATCAGATGAAGAGCGGCATTCATAGAACGCTTATCCATCTTAGAGATATCTACATTTTCTGCACGTAAAGTATTCTCTGCACGTTGACTTCTTTTACTTGAAAGGAAGTAGGTTTCAATTCCATGTGCCTTATGTCGATTTCTTTTGGGTACAGCGTTCGCATGAATAGATAAAAATAGATCTGCTTTTTTCTTATTTGCAAACTTGGTACGTTGACGTAGTTTAATAAACTGGTCACCATTTCTTGTCATATAAACAGTATATCCACGTTTAACAAGAATGTCACGAAGTTTTTTAGAGGTTTGAAGTACAACAACTTTTTCTCTATATTTTTTATAGCCTACAGCACCAGAGTCTTTTCCCCCATGCCCAGGATCAATAACAATAATCTTCTTAGAAGAATTTTCTTTAATTGGAATATATTCAAGTTTCTGATTTTTTCTAGACATCTTAATAATAAGCTCTTTTCCCTTAATCAGGTACTCTTGTTTAATTGTTTTGTCATTTTCAAAAACTATGCGAAGGGTATTTTGATCAAACTGGGCGAGTCTAATCTTTTTTACCGAACTGTGGCTAAGTTGCATAGCACTTTTAGATAAAACCGCATGAATATCATAAACCTTTTTATACTGTTTCTTTTTTGTATAATTTAGATTAAAGGTATTGAGTTCAGTTCTTTTTAGAGCACGTGTAAACTTAAGAACTAATCTTTGTGAATCTTTCCAGTGAATGGACTTAAGTCTATTTTGTGATGCAATAGACTTAGGTGTTTTCTTTTTGTCTATTATCTTTTTGGGTTGTTTGACTTTTTTTAATTTTTTCTTTTTTTGTGCATCTCTTTTTTTAAGCTCTTTTTCATACTTAATTACATCTATATGAAGCTTTTTCCCTGTCTTCACCAAACCCGTTAAACAGCTTTTACAGAGCTTATCGTCTCCCTTCATAATCGAACGTATATAAAGGTTTTTATAATCATTATAGGCACGAAATACTTGGGATTTGTTAGAACTTGAAGCATTCTTCTGCGCACGTTTTAATATCTCTGCATTATTGGCAAATAAAACGCTGCTGAGAAGTAGTAATGAGAGAAATAAACGTAGCAGGACTACTCTCCCTCAGTAAGTTTTTTCATCAATTCTTTTACAGATACTATCTCATTAATACGGTAACCATTTGTTCCTGAGAAGAAAAGCCCCAGTTCTAAATTACCCTCATAAGCATCTGAAAGTCTGTCTGCAATACAAAATCCAACCTCTTTGGCTTCAACCCCACGGTTACATGGAGCAACACAGTTAGAGATACATTTAATAGCAGGACCTTCACGTTTTTCAACCAGTTTAGTAAGGTTTGTTCTTACACCACGAGCAGGATATCCAACAGGAGAGCCCATTAACTGAATATCTTCTTCTTTTGCATTTAAAAGAACATCTTTAAAGTTATCATGAGCATCACACTCATGCGTACCAATAAAACGTGTACCCATTTGAACACCTGAAGCACCCAGTTCCATCATCTCATCAATATCTTTTTTATCCCAAACTCCACCGGCTGCAATAACAGGAATATTTCCCCATGTAGAAGCTTCTTCTACCACAGGTTTGACAAGATTTTCTAATTGATTTTCTTCTAAGGCACACTGGTCATAAGTAAAACCTTGGTGACCACCCGATTTAGGCCCTTCTAAAATAACAGCATCAGGAAGACGGTCATAACGTTTTTGCCAACGTTTACAGATAATCTTAAGTGCTTTTGCAGACGAAACAATAGGTACTAAGGCAACATCAGGATAACCCTCTGTAAACTCAGGCATGTTTGTAGGAAGCCCCGCACCCGTAATAATAATATCTGCACCCGCTTCACAAGAGTCTGTTACTACACGACCATAATCATTAATTGCATATAAAACATTACATGCCAGTGGTTTTTTACCACATATTTTTCTTGCATCAGCAAAGATTTTTATTAAAGCCTCTTTAGAGTAGAAGTTTTCAACCTCTAAAGGACGTTCAGCAACAAGACGTTGCACATGTTCTTTATTATCATAATAACCTGTACCAACCGAAGAGATAACACCTAATCCACCCTCTTTACTTACACTTCCTGCAAGCCCTGACCAAGAGATACCTACACCCATTCCACCTTGTACAATAGGAGTCTTAATTATATGTTTACCAATTTTAAGCGTGTTTACTGCCATTATTTTACCTTTACACTTGCAAATCTACGTTTACCCACTTGAAGGACATATTCGCCTTTTTCAAGTTGTAACTGTTCATCTTCGACTTTTATTTGGTCTATTTTAACAGCACCTTGCTTAATATCTCGTCTTGCTTGCGAAGTAGATGGCTCTAAATTCACTTCTTGTAACGCTTTTGCAATCCAAAGGGGTCCTTCAAGCTCAAAAGAAGGGATATCTGTTGGCATTGCTTTTTTAGAATGTACTCTATCAAACTCTGCTTTGGCACCTTCTGCTTCAGATTTAGAGTGAAAACGTGCTGTAATTTCAATCGCTAAGGCTTCTTTTGCTTTTTTAGGATGAACCGTTCTTGTTTCTACATCTTTTTGAAGTGCCTCAATTTCTTCTAAAGATTTATCTGACAAGAGTTCATAATAACGCCACATCAAATCATCAGAAATGGAAAGAAGTTTTCCAAACATATCATTAGGAGCATCAGTTACACCAATGTAGTTATGTAAAGACTTAGACATTTTTTGAACCCCGTCCAGTCCTTCTAAAATAGGCATCATCAGTACGGCTTGTTCTTTTCCTATCTCATAAGCACGTTGAAGGTGACGTCCCATTAAAAGATTAAATTTTTGGTCTGTTCCTCCAATTTCTACATCAGATTTCAAATCCACACTATCATATCCTTGAAGTAATGGATAAATAAATTCAGAAATAGAGATTGAAGTTCCGCTCTTATAACGTTTTTCAAAATCATCACGCTCAAGCATACGTGCAACATTATATTTCATTGTTAGTTGAAGCATACCGGCAGAACCCAGTGGTGTTAACCAATCTGAATTAAAAACCGTTTCCGTCAGTTCAGGATCTAAGATTTTAAAGACCTGTTCATGATACGATTTAGCATTTTCTTTAATCTGCGCATCACTCAGCTGTTTACGTGTTTCACTCTTTCCTGTTGGGTCTCCAATCTTAGCCGTAAAGTCACCAATTAAAAACTGAATCTTTGCCCCATACTTTTGAAAAACTGCTAATTTTTGAAGTAACACAGTATGCCCTAGGTGCAAGTCTGGTGCAGTAGGATCAAAACCTGCTTTTACTGTATAACGTATGCCTTCTGCATAAAACTTCTTAACTTTTTTTTCTATTCCTTCAAAGTCTATAATTTCAGCCGTACCACGTCTAATCTCTTTTAATGCTGTCTCAACCATAATTTTTTATTTTTCCTTTTGTTTATCTGTAAGCGTCATCAGTTCTTATAAACTGAATAATCTTATGTTTTGTATCAATTTTCTTTCGTAATCTTATTAAATCGCCCTCTAAAGATTGCATCTCAATTTCACAATAGTGAACATGATCTTTTTTCTCTTTTCCTAATTCAATACTGACTAAATCGATATTGAGTTTTGCCAAATACTGTAAGAACTGAGCCAAAGCACCCTTGGAGTTATGAAGACTTACAATCAGATGATAATGAAAAATCTTTTCACTGTTCCAACGTACGCTTAACATCTCTTTTTCTTCTTCAATTAACTCATACGCATGTTGACAAAGTTTATGATGAAGATGTGCCTTAGAACCTATTTTAAAGGCTACAATCTCATCTCCTGCCTTTGGATGACAACAATAATCAAAAACCATATCATTTAAAGAGATATTAGATGAGATTTCAACGGCTCCAAAATTGTACTCTTTTAACTTAAACTTGTGACGCTTTAAAAAACCTTGAAAACGACTATTTTTTTGAATCTCTTCTAAATAAAGATGAAGAAGTTTATGTAGGTGTTCACTACTATTGGCTACCTTACATACAGACTCTATATGTCCATTTTTTTCTAACCACTCTTTAATACGGGTCTGCTTAAGTTTTAAAATAGTAGCTAAGATATTAATACCTGTCATGGTATTAATCATACGTAAACGTTGGGCACAGATAAGACGCATATTACTCTTAGCACGTGAGGTTTTAACAGAGTCAATCCATGAACACCGTGTAATAGGCTCGGTATCTGTTTTAATCTTAACTAAGTCACCATTTTTAAGTTCCGTAAGTAAAGATGCCTTTGTTTTATTAATCAAACAGCCAATGGCAGAATTTCCAACCTCTGAATGAATCGCATAAGCAAAATCTAAAGCAACAGCACTACGAGGTAAGGTAAAAGGATCTCCATCAGGTGAAAAAACTAAAATATCTTCACTATACAGATCATTTTTAACCAGTTCATAAAACTCTTCAACAGAATCACCTTGAAACTGTAAGTTTTGCATCCATTCTAAATTAACATTTTGCTCACCATCTTTATATTTCCAATGTGCTGCAACACCAAGTTCAGCTGTTTGGTGCATCTCAAAGGTACGAATTTGTACTTCAAAGATTGAGGTATTATCAAATACTGTTGTATGAAGCGTCTGATAACCATTGTCTTTGGCTATGGCTAAATAATCTTTAAAACGAGAAGACAGAGGTTTAAAATTCAGGTGCATTAACCCCAATACCTTATAACATTTTAAAGGATTTTTAACTAAAATTCTAATCGCTAAAAGGTCAAGAACCTCATCAATAGAGACACCTTTTCTTTGCATTTTAAGATAAATAGAGTAAGAGTGTTTTATACGTGACTTAATTTCAAAATCATCTTCACAAAAACCATTTTTCAACATTGTTTTAGAAATTTTTTCCGTAAAGTTATTGATGCTGACTTGAATCTGATGAAAATTTTCTCTTAAGTAGGAGCTAATACGACGGTAATCATTAGGGAAAATGTATTTAAAACTGAGATCTTCTAAAACATTTTTAAGTGTTGAAATACCCAGTCGGTGTGCAATGGGTGCATAAACGACCATTGTCTCTTCTGAGATTCGCGCTTGTTTCGCCGTAGGAAGAGCATCTAAGGTTAACATATTATGCAATCGATCACATAATTTCACTACTAAAACACGAATATCTTGGGTTGAAGCAAGGAGCATTTTTCTAAATGACAAGGCAGAAACAACCAACTTTTCATCAGAATCCGAAGGGATAAGTTCAGAGTCTCGAATCTTATCAATTTTCGTGAGGCCTTCCACAAGATGTGCCACATCTTCATCAAATTCTATTGCTACTTCTGCTGAAGTCATACTTGTATCTTCGACCACATCATGTAAAAGTGCAGCAATGACCATAGCACTATCTTCACTAATACTCGAAACAATAGAAGCCACTAAAATGGGGTGAATAATGTAAGGTTCTCCACTTTTGCGTTTCTGTCCTTCATGGGCAGTTTCCGCAACATGCAGAGCTTTTTCTATAAGAGGTGTCAGTTTTGCCGTTTGGTTAAAAAAGGCTTTTGCTTCTGACAATTCATGAATATCACGAACAGCGTCAATTGTTGCTTTCATCTGCGTCCGTTTTATTTAGTCTATTTTTCTTCTTGCTTAAAACCTTTGATAGAGATAACGCCTTCAGCGATCTCCATCAATGCTAAATCAGCTGCTTTATAAGCTTTTGGGTCTACATTTAATTTACTGGTATCGCCATTTTGTAGTTGGTCTGAACGTTTAGCTACTGCAATTGCTAATTGGTAACGATCTACACCAGTTACTTCTAATGCTTTTGCGGTTAATTTTTCTAATCTCATAATCTTATTCCTTAATTTTATTTCGAAAAAATATCTGTTTTACAGACTACCTCGAATTATGGTTATAAAATGAAAAGTATCTCTTCATCTCTTTGCTATCTTGTCTTAACAGAACTAAAGAAGCGACTTCACAAAGTGAAAATTTCTTTAGAAAAGCCCTTATAACTACACTACAGTCTGTTCTTTTTAAAAAAGTTCAAACCTTAAATCTACGTATATTATTTAACAATAGAGCAGTTATTCATATTTCCATTAACTATTTCAAGTAAGTTCCCTGACTTAAACATATCACAAACAATGATTGGAAGAGCATTGTCTTTTGCTAAAGCAATTGAGGTATCATCCATTACTTTTATATCATCATGAAGTGCTTTATCATACGAGAGTGTGTCATATTTCACAGCATCAGAGTACTTCTTAGGGTCTTTATCATAAACACCATCTACCTTCGTTGCTTTAATGATACATTCTGCATTCATCTCTACCGCTCTTAAGGTTGCTGCCGTATCTGTTGTAAAAAACGGGTTACCTGTTCCTGCAGCAAAAATTACTACACGTCCTTTTTCAAGATGACGAACAGCACGACGTTGAATATACGCTTCTGCAATTTGTTCCATCTTAATAGCCGTTTGAACACGTACTTTCATTCCTGCATGTTCACAAGCTTCTTGCATAGCAACTGCATTAATAACTGTTGCTAGCATACCCATGTAATCTCCAGCTGTACGACGAATAATTCCATCTTGCGCTGCGGTTACACCACGAATAATATTACCGCCACCGATAACAATACCCACTTCAATACCTGCATCAACGAGAGACTTAATCTCGTCTGCAATATATTTTAATATTTGCGTGTCAATCCCATGCCCGTTCTCACCGGCAAGCGCTTCACCGGAAAACTTTACTAATACACGTTTACCCATGGATGCCCTTTTTATTTGCTATTTATAAAATCCGTGAATTATACTTATATTTTACTTTGTAAGGGCTTATATGACTGAAGAAGGAACTCTTATTTTTTTCGCGCATCTACTCCACGCACCTGAAAGTCTTCAATTGCTTTGGCATGTTTTGGATTTTTTTCGAACAATTCTTTTTGCATTTTAACAATTAATTTTGCACTAGGAAGTGGGTTTTTTGCAAAAAAGTAAACAAACTTAAAGTGTTCTTCTGCCTCTTTTTCATCTTCGGGAAAAGGATAACTCTTTAGCATAATTTCAAGGGTTTTTTCTATTTTAGAAAGGTCTGACTTTTCTATTTTTAAGGTTTTTATTAACTGTGAAAGGCTCATCTGAGCTTTTTTAATAGGCTCTACTTCAGAAGGAGGGGACTTCTTAAAAATGAAAATAATTACGACCAGAAGAAGTACAACAAAAAGAAAAAAACCACCAATTAAGTAGAGCATACGTCACCCTTTAATAAAAAAATTCAATCTTAAGTATAACAGCTTTTATGCTAATAAATAAAGTTAATAACTCAGTTAACCTTGAAGTTCAGAAAAAACAACGGCTCTTTCTTCTTTATTAGGATGAATCATCTTATAAATAACATTGGCTAAGGTTTCATCAATATCAGGCTTATTTTTCTGTAGTGGTTTTAGTTTTTCCCTATTACCCGGGGCATA
>JAJRQV010000092.1 GCA_024280035.1 Campylobacterales bacterium | reverse complement strand
TTAAAGCTATTGCTTTAATGGTAAGAATAATATGTAAAAAAGTTAGTCTAATGATATTTGTAATATAATTAAACAATTTTAGTTCTAGTTTTGAAAGTGGTAAATGATAAATTTTAAAGATAGTGTTGTTAAGGTGTTTCTTCTTGGGGGAGATATGCTAGGGGTGTTGGTCTCTATTTATATTGCCTACAGTTTACGGGTCAGTTTAGAAGAATTTTTTGACTTGCGCGTACAAGGTAATATGAATATGTATACGACTAATATTGTGATGTATATTGTTGTGTTTATTGTGTTCTATAGCGAAAGTCTCTATAAGCATCGATTTGATTTTTGGGAAGAGACACGTTTTGTTTTACGTGGGCTTGCCATTTCTCTTGTGCTTGTTCTGTCTGTATTGGCTTTAAATAAGAGTATGGGAGATTACTCTCGTTTTGTTATTGTCTCTTCTTTTATTTTTATGGCTTTGATTATTCCTGTTTTTAAAAATATATTGAAAAAATTTTTATTTAAAATAGGGTTATGGAAGCGGTCTGCAGAAATATGTGGAGATGATGCGTATGTAAAAGAAGAGATTTTTGGAAATCCCTATTTAGGGTATGTTCATACTAATCAAGCAGATGCAGAGACTATTTTTGTAGATACAAAAAACATCTCCTCTGAAGAACTCCAAAAACGCCTTGATGTAAGTTTACAAGAAAAAAAAGAGGTACTGTTCATGCCTCTTATTCAGTCATTTAATTTTGCAAATGCTCGAATTATTGAGCTTTCTAATGCCCGAAAGAATTTGATTGTTATAGAAAATTCTCTTTTAAAAAAGTCCAACATTTTTATAAAAAAGATATCTGACTTAGCCTTATCTGTTATGTTATTTCCTCTTTTAGTTGTATTGTTTGGTTTTATTATTGTTCTAATGAAAATAGAAGAACCTAAGGGATCTATATTTTTTAAGCAGAAGCGAATGGGTCTTAATGGAGAAGAGTTTGTCTGTTATAAGTTTCGTTCTATGTATGAGAATGGAGATGAGATTCTTAAAGAGTACCTAAAAGAAAATCCTGATGAAATTGTTTGTTATGATAAATACCATAAATATAAGAATGATCCGCGTATAACAAAGATTGGTCATATTATGCGTAAAACCTCTTTAGACGAAGTCCCCCAGATTATTAATGTTCTTAGAGGGGAAATGAGTCTTATTGGTCCTCGTCCTTATATGCCAAATGAGAAAGAAAAAATTGCTGATAGGGTAGATATGGTTTTAGCGGTTAAGCCTGGAATTACAGGTTTATGGCAGGTGAGTGGACGGTCTGATGTAGACTTTCATTCACGTGTTGATATTGATGTTTGGTATACACGAAACTGGAACCTTTGGCTTGATCTTGTTATTTTAGTAAAAACTATTAAAGTTGTTCTCTTTAAAGATGGGGCTAGCTAGTATCGGAGATGTAGTGATTAGTTTGTGGTTTTTGAGAGAAAGAGCTTTTTAGCAAGCGATTAATCTGATGGAAAACTTCTACCGAAGTTGCAGAACGAAAAAGAGAAGTTTTTCCACAGATTTAACTGATTAGAAGGATTTAAGAGCATGGGTTTTTTGTCAAGGGATTTGTTCGACTAGAAATCTTTACCGAGATTTAAGAGTGATGTTGTCCTAATTCCAGATAAGGAATTGTACTTGGATAAATAGATTGAGCATTTTTTTATTAAACTAAAATGGTATAATTAGTCAAAAATAAGGACTTCCATGGGTGCACTAGATTATTTGAAACATTATACTTACGATGATTATGCTCAATGGGAAGGTAAATGAGAGCTGTTTGAAGGCTTTCATGTTGCTATGAGTCCTGCTCTTGTAATTAATCATAAAGCTATAGCCGCGATGTTCATTTCTCAAATAAATAATTAACTTGATGATTGTTTGAATTGTTTTGTCTTAGGCGTAGAAGATTATAAACTTTCCCAAGATACAGTTTTACGACCAGATGTTGTACTTATATGCGATGAACCACATGATAAGTACATTACAAAAGCACCAGAAATTATTATTGAAGTTAGCTCACCCTCAACTGCAAAAAATGATGAAATATATAAATTTAAAAAATATGAAGAAGAACAAGTTCTTTATTATGTCTTGGCATATCCAGATGAATTACGAGCAAAAATTTATAAGTTAGTAGATGGGAAATATAAAAAAGCTGGAGATTTTTCAAAAGAAAAGTATATTTTTGAAGAAACTTTGTGTCAAGTTAGTATTGACTTTGAAAAAGTCTTTAATCGTTTTAGAAAATAAACTTTAGTCCTTAATGTCTCTGGCTTTACGAAAGAAACATCAGTATTGCTGAGCGTTTTAATTGTTTGTAGAAAGAAAAAGATAAAGTCGTCCACGGATTTAGCGGATTAAGTAGATTAGAGATAGCAGAGTATAGTCTTATTTAAAACTAGATATAATAATTTATGTTAAATGAAAAAAATAGATTTTATGGTACAACAAAAAAGATAGAGATTGATATATTAAAGAAGGTATTTAACTCTGCAAAATTTGATTATATTGATATCGCTATTTTGTTTGGAAGCTGTGCAGTAGGTGATTTCATGTAAGAAGTGATTATGACTTTGCTGTTGTAGTAGATGGGAACAACAGTAGCCCATGGGGAGTGTTTTCAGGAGTCTGGAGCGATATAGGTTCTTCTTTAAAGTTAGATGAGGTTGATTATGATGTAGTTGATGAGGCTACAGATGAGATGATGAAGAGTATTAAAAAAGGGTATGTGGTTTTAAAAGGGGACAATGATGACATTTCGAGAATACTTGGATAAAACAAAAGTTATTGCAGATGATGAGCAAAATGTTCTTGATCTAATGAGTAGCAAAAAAATTGGAATAATATTGAAATTCGTGCGGTAAAAAATTCTATGCAAGTGCTTGTTGAAACTTCATAAGACAAGAACTATGTTAGTGAGATAAAATGAAAGCAAATAGAAGTAGTTTTACAGTAAATAAAAGATAGGAAGATAAATGAAGCAAGAGAATATACAGTATATCGAAGAAGACACTATTGATTTGAGAGGATTATGGAAAGTTTTGATTAAACGAAAGTTACTGATAGTTGTAATTACAGTTTTTATAACATTTGGTGCTGTTGTGTATACTCAAATTGCTCAGCCTGTTTATTCCGGTAGGGTGATGTTAGAGATTGGAATTGTTGTTAATGAACATCTTGATGATGGAAAGTACCCCTCTCAAACAATACCTCTAGATAATGTTAATAACTTAAAAACAATTGTAAGTAATACCTTAGGTGTTAATGCTTCTGTTACTAAAAAAACAAGTTTACTCTTAGTGAGTGTTACAGGTTTTGATAAAAATTCGATTCAAAAGAAATTAGAAAAAACGGTACAGTTTGTTTTAGAGCGTCATCAAAAGATGGCAGAACTTTATTCTGCTAAAACTACAAAAATTAAGATGACAAGTCTTGTTGGTGAAATTACTGTAAGTGATAAAGCAGTTAAACCAAAGAAAAAGCTTATTGTAAGTGTTGCTTTTATTAGTGGGCTTATGCTGTCTATCTTTTTAGCCTTCTTTTTAGAATTTATTCAAGCAGAACGAAAAGAAGAAAATTGATGGCATCGAAGATATGATTGTTAGTTTTTGGTTTTTAGAAAAAGCTTTATTGTCCACGTAATTTTAAGTGTATTGGTAAAATATGGTATAATTATGTACAGTATTATGTAAAGGAATATTATGCAAGTTATGAGTTTAACAGAGGCTAGAAACAACCTTAAAGCTGTTTTTGATGCTGCATATAATGATCATGAAGATATTATTATTCATAGAAAAGGGAATGAAAATGTTGTTGTCATCTCTTTTGATTAGTATAGTGCAATGAAAGAGACGCAACATCTCTTTAGTTCACAAAATAATAAAGACCACCTATTGCGTTCGTTAAAAGATGCGCGTAAAGGAAATACCTCTGAAAAAGAGTTGCTAGAATGAATATTACATGGACAGATGATGCATGGACTGATTATCTGTACTGGCAACGCAATGATAAAAAAGTTTTAAAAAGAATTAACCTCTTAATTAAAGATATGAAACGTGAAGCTTTTGAAGGTCTTGGAAAACCTGAACCACTTCGTTACGAGTTAGCAGGATGTTGGTCTAGACGGATTACAGATGAACATCGACTTGTTTATGAACTGAATAAATTTGGCATAGTTATTATCTCTTGTAGATTTCATTATTATAAAATATTAGGTGAAGTTTTAAGCTATATTTGTTTGATAGAGCTTTTTGAAAATTGTAAGATTAAACCGATGAAAACTTCTATAGAAGTTTTTAAGGGAGAGTTTTTTACCTACAAGTCAAAGTGATTTGAGGGCAGATTCTTAGCATGATTAGATGGATTAGACGTGATTTTAAGAGCAAGACTTTTAATGTAATAATCTGTTGACGACAAAAAAATCGAAGTATGCCCACAGATACAGTTAATTATATACGGCATTATATTTGTGATGTAAGTTTATGAAGGTTCTTTTAAGGCTATAAATTTAAGTGCTATGATAATTAAGATGAGGTATCAGAAGTATTTAAAAATTTCGTAAATAATTAGAAATCTTAAATAAGTGAACTAATTTCTTTTTAATTTTACCCCATAAAAACCTCAAAAATAGCCAATATTAGATTTTATTTTGTTTAAAAATATTTTAATTTGGTCTAATTAACTTAATTTAAAATAATAATCAAATTATGATATTGATGCTTTATGCCTTTAAATATATACTGCTTTTTCGTTTAATTAAAAGGAGGTCTTATGAAAAAGACATTTGTAGGGATTGTTTTAGGGTTAATGCTGAGTACGCAGCTGTTTGCTGTTAATTTAAACACAGCGAGTGTGGAAGAGTTGTCAGCACTTAAGGGTATTGGAAAAAGTACTGCTGAGAAGATTATTACTCACCGAAAAGAGCATAAGTTTAGTTCTATTGAAGATGTGATGCAGGTTAAAGGGATTGGTCAAAAGAAGTTTGACTCTATTAAAAAAGACCTTAGTGTCTAAGCTTCTGGCTTCGGCCAGTTTTTTAAAGTAGATCTTTGTCTATTTTAAAAAGAAGGGTGAAAGTGTTCACAAATTTAGTAATTTCAGTTGATTTATAAGGGGTTTAAAATGAATATGGTTTATGAAAATATTTTAAGTGATGACACTTATAAAATCATTGGTGCTTGTATGGAAGTACATAGGACTCTAGGATGTGGATTTCTGGAAGCTGTGTATTAAGAAGCGTTAGCTAAAGAACTAGGTTTAAGAAAAATATCTTTTATTCAAGAGGTAAAGATTGAGATTGCTTATAAAGGTGAAACTTTAGACAAACATTACTATGCTGATTTTATCTGTAATAATGAGATTATTCTTGAAATAAAAGCTCTAAATAAACTTGACTCAACACATGAGACTCAGGTTTTGAACTATCTTAAGGCAAATAATTTATATCTCGGCTTACTTGTTAATTTTGGATAAAAGTCTCTACAACAAAAAAGGTTATTAAACAAGTATTACAAGAAATCAATTTAATCTGTGGATATTAAGTTTTTTAAGAGCAGAATAGTCCACAGATTAAAGAGATTAAGCAGAGAGGTAAATATGAAAATAGTTATAGGGGTTATTTACTTTTGTGTATTCTTATCTGCTAAAGCGCCTCAACTTTTTCTTTTAAAGACGTACCAAAAAGACATGAATGTTAGTGGTTGGGTGATGAGTGAGAAGTTGGATGGAGTTCGGGCTTTTTGGGATGGTAAAAGGCTTATATCTCGAAGTGGTAGGATTTTTAATGCTCCAACATCGTTCACTCAAGATTTTCCCTCTTTTTCGCTTGATGGTGAGTTATGGACTTCACGAGGTGACTTTGAGAATATTGTTTCTATTGTTAATACTCAGAGTACAAATGAACGATGGGATGAGCTTACTTATAATGTTTTTGAAGTGCCTCATCAAAAAGGAGGACTCTTAAAACGGCTGTCGAAGATAAAGCCTTTTTTGTCATCTAAGCTTAAGCTCATTACGCAACATGAGGTTTATACACGTGAAGATGTTCAGGTCTATCTAAAAGATGTTATTAAAGAGGGCGGAGAAGGGGTTGTGCTTCGTAATCCTAAGCAGAGTTATTATGTCGGACGTACAAAACAAGCGTTAAAATATAAGCTTTTTGATGATGCTGAGTGTCGGATAGTTTCGGTTTTAAGTGGCAGTGGAAAATATAAAGCTATGATGGGTGCAATTAAGTGTGACTATCAAGGGAAGTTAATAAAAATAGGCTCAGGATTTACGGATGAAGAGCGAAAACATCCACCAAGTGTTGGAACGCTCATCTCATTTAAGTACTATGGTTTGACACGATTAGGAAACCCGAAGTATCCCGTTTTTTTACGCGTACGTTTGGATACTGAATTATCCCTTTAAAAGATGGCTAGATTTAGTAACTGGTTTCACCTTTTGCTTGATGCTACTGGGC
>JAJRQV010000091.1 GCA_024280035.1 Campylobacterales bacterium | reverse complement strand
GCCATCAATTGTAAAGTTAATTGTTTTACTCATTGAGACCCCTTAAACCGCTGCCATAGCGATGTAGTAACAGCGCATACAACGCTCTGCTTCGCTAATTGCTTGCTCTTGTGTAAAACCAAGGTTAACCTAACGGTTATTATCCTTACGCTCATCCACATCTAAAACTTCAGCATGCTCACGAGGAATACCCGCTAACCATCCTGTAATTTTTTCTTTCTTATCATAAACCTTGATTTTACGAAGGTGATCTTCCATAATCTCATCATCAGTTAGAGTAATTTCACCTGTTTCAACATAACGTGAAATTACCGAAGCACCACGTTTAGCTTGACCAACTGCATTAACAATTGTCATTGGACCGTATTCACAATCCCCTGAGGCAAAAATTCCCTTACGAGAAGTCATATAATCTTTCCCGTTCGTTTTAATCGTTCCCCATGAAGTCATCTCTAATTCCCACTCTTCTGGTAATAAATCAAGATCTGCTGCCTGAGAAACTGCAGGAATTAAGAAGTCTGCATCTATCGTATAATCTGCACCCTCAATCTTAACCAGTTGAGCACGTCCACCATCAGGATCAGGTACTAATTCAAACTTGTTAATCTTTAGTGTTTTAAGTACATCATCTTCATCTACCATCTCTTCAACAGCAGAATGGAATAAAAATTCAACACCCTCTTCAACAGCTTCATGGTACTCTTCATAGGTCGTATTACGAATAATAGTCTTCTCGTCACGACGGTAAATCATGTAAACTTTTTTAGCCCCTGCACGAATTGAACAGCGAACCACATCCATAGAAGTAAATCCACCACCAACACAAACGATTGTTTTTCCTGTAAGGTCAACTCTTTCGCCTATGCCGTACTTGTCCCAAAGATTAACTTGATCAAGCATCTCAATTGCACCCCAATAACCTTCAATCTCAGGACGTTCATTATTACAACGAACCTTCTTAGAAAGACGCGTACCTACAGAAACCATAACCGCATCATAATCTTTTTCAAATTGACGCATCATATCAGCATTTACTCTAGAGTTAGTAATGAAATTAACCCCAAGGTCTGCTACTGCTGCAATATCTTGATTATATTTATCAATTGGCATTCTGTATTCAGGTACACCAACCGCAACTTCACCACCAAGAACAGGAAGGTCTTCATAAACATCACAGTGAACACCCTCTAATGCAAGGTAATATGCAGTTGTAAGACCCGCAGGACCTGCACCAATAACAGCTACTTTTTTACCCGTAGGTTTTTTAGCTTTAGCAGGGTGAAAAAATTCAAAACCATGATCGGTTTCATAATCTGCACCAAGACGTTTAAGTGCCATAATAGAGATAGGCTCATCAAGGTTAGTACGTCTACATTCATCTTCACAAGGGTGAGGACAAACACGACCACAAGTATGCGCAAGAGGCATCGTTTGACGTGTAGCTTTTAAAGAGTCATCAAAACGTAAATCACGAACACCTTCAATGTATCCTGGAATGTCAACATGTGTTGGACAGGCATCAGTACAAGGAGCTGTGATTTTAGCGATGTAGCTAATATCTTCAAGATTATAATGTTTAGACGGTTTTTGGTTCTCAATCAAATCCATAAACTCTGATTCAAAATGCGTCATTAAATCTAAAAGTGGTGTAGGAACTGTTTTCCCGATTTCACACTTTGAAGTAATCTGCATTGTTGCAGAAACCTCTTTTAAGTGTTCTAAATCAGAAACAGCACCCTCACCCCTAGCGATTTTATCCATTAAATCATAAAGAATTCTACCGCCCCAGCGACCTAGAGCACAACGACCACATGCTTCAGAGTACACTTGGTACTGTGCTGCATATTCCATTGCTAAACGAACAACATCAATGTCACCTTGAAAAAGTGCCACACCGTCCCAACCAATAAATGCTTTTGCATTACGTGCTGAGTCGTACTGTTCAGGTAGATTATAAGCTGACTCTTCCCACTGGTCATCTGGTTTACCGATATTATTAATCGACTCCCCACGCCATGTGGAAAAATAAACTTTACTCATAACTTTATTTCGCCTCTTTTTTAATAACAATAGTCCAGTCGACTTCGTTAAATTTAAGTGAGTTAATTAACTCACAGCCACTTTCTTTAATGATATCTGCAGATCGTTGAATAGCATCAAAGTCACCAATTTCAAATAAGAAGATAATTACTTCGCCAGCTTTAATCTCTTTATCAACAATCTCTTCCATACGGCTATCAAAATCACTTTTAAGATGTCTTAAATCATATCTTTTCATATTAGATATCCTTACCATCAACTGCTCTAGCAGTCCAAGATGTATTTTCAGTATTAACTTCGCTGAAAAAGCAAAGTTTTTTGCTTTTGTCTACGCTTATCATCTATCAACCTCACCAAA
Source organism: Campylobacterales bacterium (assembly GCA_024280035.1). Lineage (GTDB taxonomy): Bacteria > Campylobacterota > Campylobacteria > Campylobacterales > Sulfurimonadaceae. Next base: position 5,058 of record JAJRQV010000091.1, on the reverse strand, counting down.
TACGATGTTGGTTGTACCAATAATTGCTACAACATCAGGAATCATAGAACCTGGAAGTAAGTCTTGTAAAATACCAGTATGCCAGAAAGACGGCGCACGCATTTTAAGACGGTAAGGGTAAGGACCACCTTGAGAGTTAATGAAGAAACCAAGTTCACCTTTTGGTGATTCAGTTGGAACATAAACTTCACCTACTGGTGGGCGCATACCTTGTGTTACAAGAACAAAATGCTGCATTAAAGCATAATTTTGCGTCATAATATCTAGTTTTGGTGCTGAGATATACTGAGGTGCATGTGCCATTAATTCAGTTTCATTGTTTTCTTGAGTCTTTTTGTACATATCCATTGTTTGATAAAGAATCTTAGAAGACTCTCTCATCTCTGCCATATACAGTTTGTAACGTGCATAATTGTCACCTTTAGTAGAAACAGGAACATCAAATTCTACTTCATCATATAACTCATACGGCTCTTCTTTACGAAGATCCCAATTATGCCCTGATGCACGTAACATAACACCTGAACAGCCCCAAGACTCAGCCATCTCTTTAGAGATAACCCCAACACCTTCCATACGCATTTTCCAGATTCTATTCGTATCGAGTAAATCTTCATAATCTTTAAGATCTTGAGGGAACTTGTCTAAGAACTCTTTTAGATCATGAATAAAATTATCAGGGATATCTAAAGGCACACCACCAATACGGATTGATGAGTGCGTAAGTCTCGCTCCACAATAATCTTCAATAATATCCATTAGGTATTCACGCTCACGGAAGGCATATAAGAAAACTGTCATTGCACCAATGTCTAGCGCAGTTGTTGCTAACCAGAAAAGGTGAGACATAAGACGGTTTATCTCAAGAAGCATCATTCTAATGACTTTAGCACGACGAGGTACTTCAAGCCCAATGAGCTTTTCAACTGCTAAAGCAAAACCATAGTTGTTTGAGCTTGAAGCGATATAATCCATACGGTCAGTTGTGGGTAAGAACTCATTATAAATCATGTTCTCAGCCATTTTTTCCATACCACGGTGTAGGTAACCTACATCAGGATGCGCCTTAGTAATCTGTTCTTGTTGCATATGTAAAACAAGACGTAACTGTCCGTGAGCAGAAGGGTGCTGAGGACCGAAGTTGATAACCATTTCATTATCTTTTCTATCAAAGCTAATGTTTTCAAAAAATGGTCTTAATCTATTTGGTTGTTGCATTTTTCGTCCTATCTCTTACGATCTGTAATTTCTACAGTATCATCTTCATGGAATTTTTTAATGATAAGAACACCACCTTCTTCTTGATAAGCAAGAGGAGTTTTAGCTTGGTCTTCTTTAAATTCTGCACCACGTTCAATCTCATGTCCAAGGCGTCCGAAACGCTCAGTATCATAACGATCAACCCGTGCAGGTTCACGATTTTCAGGTCCAATAACATCACGTGCTTCTTTTCCAAAAATACGGTCAACTTCATACCATGCTGCGGCTTCATCACCCTGTAAAGGGTATGTTTTAAGCAATGGATGCCCTACCCAGTCGTCTGGCATAAGAATACGTTTCATGTAAGGGTGATTATTAACCTTAACCCCTGACATATCCCACATCTCTCTTTCCGCCCAATCCGCAGAACGATAAAGAGGATTTAATGATTCAACAGCTTGGTCTACATCTAAAAAACATTTAATACGAACACGTTTGCGTTTGCTCATAGAAAGGAACTGATAAAATACTTCGTATTGGTTCTGTTTTGCAATCCAATCCATAGCCCCAACTTCTGAAAGTTGGTTATAAGCACACTCGTCTTTAAGAATTTGAGCTACTGTAAAGTTGTCTGTTGGTTTAATTATAACCACCATTTGATCAACTTGAATGTAGGCTTCAATTACCTCACATTTTTCTTTTATTGTTGCTAAATCTGCTGCAAATACTTCATCAGACTCTACATCAAACTTAGCTACTTGTGGAGCAACCCAGTAACGATCTGTGTAGTAGGGTTTTTTCTGAACATCATCTTTTGGTACGTATTTTCTCATTACACTAACCTTTTTTGACGTTGAGATTTTCCAGCTTTTTCAGCACGGATTTTCTTCTGAAGCATCATAACCGCGTACTGAAGTGTTTCAGGACGAGGAGCACAACCGGGAAGATAAAGGTCAACAGGAATAATTCTATCTACCCCTTGAACTGTTGCGTACGTATTAAACATACCCCCTGTATTTGCACAAGAACCCATTGAAATTACCCAACGTGGTTCTGGCATTTGATCATAAAGACGCTTAATAAATTCAGCATGCTTTTTAGTCAAAGTTCCTGCAACAATCATTAAATCTGATTGACGTGGAGAGGCACGAAATATCGTACCAAAACGGTCAAAGTCATAACGTGATGCACCTGAGGCCATCATCTCAATACCACAACAAGCAAGACCATACGTCATTGCCCAAAGTGAGTTTGAACGTCCCCAGTTTACGATTTTATCAACAGAAGTCAACGCTACGGGAAGACCTCCATCTTGTGTATAATTTACTTGATGCTGTGCCATTCAAGCGCTCCTTTTTTCCATGCGTATAAGAATCCAACAGTTAGTAATAAAATAAATGTTAACATCTCAACAAATCCGAACCAACCTAACAATTTAAAATCAATTGCCCATGGGAACATAAATACTACTTCTACATCAAACAGTAGAAAAAGTAAAGCGAAAAGATAAAACTGAGTTGAGATACGAGACGGCTGTTTAGTAATCTCAGGACCACACTCATACACCGAAAGTTTAATCTTCTCAGATGTTTTAGCTGCTAACTTATGAGATGCCCAACGTGCGGCAACTGTTGTCATATAAAATGCGCCAAATGTGATTACAAATAGCAAAAACACACCGAAATACGGGTGATCTACAGGAATATGTTCCATAAAAACCTTTCTTAAAATATGCAGTTAATTCCCTAGCCAAGCCCTGAATAAGGGTGTTGACAAATTCTCTACATAATTAGACATAATGGCGACATGTTAGCGTAATAAGGCTTTAACTGAATTTAGATGAGGGGGTAAAACTGGGCTTTGTAACCTATAGAAACACAATGATTGTCTCTACTGTTACATTTTAATGCTAACGGTTAATGAAGCCCATTGACTTCTCAGAGTCAAAGGTACCTGACTTCTCTTTTTCTATCTCATTAATAAAGTCCTTAAGCCCAAAAATAGGCTCTTTACGAGTGGCAACCACATAAGCTGTGTTCTTAATTACAAGGTTAATCTGTCCACCCGTTAGTGCATAATGTGCTAACTCTTTGATGTCAAATTTCTCATCATAAGGTGCGTTAGATGGTAACATCTTCTCCCAGAGTAGAACTCTCTGCTCTAAATTAGGCTTTTTAAACTCAATTTTATAGTTAAATCGACGTGAGAAAGCAGGGTCAATGTTTTCTAAAAGATTCGTTGTAGCCACTAATAGACCTTGAAAAACCTCAATCTGCTCTAAAAATATATTTTGCATCTGATTGTGCATCTGATCCGTAGAGGAACCTACTCCTTGTGAACGTGAACCTAAAAACTGATCTGCTTCATTTAGTAACAAAATAGGTTCTGATTTCGTTTTTTGAGTCAATTCGTAATAGGTATCAAAAATTTTACGTACATTCTTTTCACTCTCACCTACATACATAGATAGAATTTTAGAACAGTCAAAAACAAGCACTTGTCGTTTCAAAGACTTTGCTAAAGAGTATGATGTCATTGTCTTACCTGTTCCAGGATGGCCATAAAACATCACACGGGCATCAATGCCAGACTTCTTCTCTTTTACTCCCCACTCATGAAGACGTGCAACAACTTCTTTGTCTACTTGGCGAATAAGTGAGTTTAATGTTTCACTTGTTTTAGGATGTAAGATTACGTCTTCGAGGGAAGTTTCAGGGCTTACTAACTCAAATATATCTTGTTCTTTAATCACCGCATCAAGTTTTAATTTACGAACCTTCTTTTTCTTTTGAGGGTGAATAATCTCTTGTAAAACTTCATCCACAATATAAAAAGCCCGCGAAATCCCACCAAAAGGATTTAACATCTCTTCATAATCAATAAGTTCATCCTCAATTAACATCGCACCATCTTCTAAAAGAGAACGATTTTTAATGCGTTCATACTCATCTAAAGAGATTAAATCAATAAGATTATTCATCTCTCTAAGATTATTATCCCCTGCTGAATACTCCTCTTTCAAAAGTGCCAAAAAGATAATCTGTTCCTTGTCTTCAAGCTTCTTCTGCTTAAAAAACTTCTCTAAAACAACCTCTTGCTTTGTAACAGCCAACCTGTCTTGAATACGCTTTTCAAGAAGTTCAAGCTTATTCTTAACCCGAGAAATCCCTAAGGCATTCTCATTTACATTATGGCGAATAGAACTCATCTTATGATACGACTCAATACGAAAAAACTGATCTTGAAGATACTCCAAATGGTCTTCATATGCCTTAATCTCAGGCAGAGTAAGTTCAGAATTTCCCTCTTCAAGTAATTTCAAAAAAGAAGGGGTTAAAGAGACAGCCGAGTTAAGTAACTCAAGATGGGACATATCAGAAATTTTCAAAGGTTGAAAAGATTGCTGAATCAACCACCCCGACTCCAAAGCTGATTTAACTGTTCCTAGGTAATCCAAATAAACGTAATCATCTTCTCCAAAAATCTCTTGTAACATCTCTGAGACAATATGATCTTCAACTCCAGCAACAAATTTCTTTGTCATATACTGAAGGATTTTTCCCTCATTAGCTGAACATTTCAAATGTTCATAAATAGTAGCATTCTCTACTTTTTCCACTTCTATAAAATTTATTAAATGTTTCAATGTTTTTCCTATAAGTAATTATTTTAGATTAACTTATTGTCCCTTATAGGGTGCTTTAGTTAGTCGTTCCCAAGATCAAGAGCAAGTTATCCACAGAACCTCATAAATAATTACCCCAAAGGGTGATTATTTCTAAGTAAAATAAATAAATAGGTAGTAGGTTGACGACTGTCTTTTTAAAAGGCATGAATAAGTTAGTTATTTAAATTAAG
>JAJRQV010000090.1 GCA_024280035.1 Campylobacterales bacterium | reverse complement strand
GGTGCTAATAAGAAAGGCAAGGGTAAAGAGGGATTTTATCATGGAATGCGACTTTGTATTGTAATGGTTCCAAATTGACTTAAATCAGCAGATTTCTGTAATAGATTGAGATGAATTTGTTTACTTGGAACACGTGTTTTTGGGAGTTGGTTCTTAATATTAATGGCTCTACCTAAAGAGATCTGTTTAGAGATGGTTTTACTCATAATATTATGCGGGTCAGAAACAGTAATCGTGAATTCTGCTTTTTTATTTTTTCTAAGTGCAGCAGAGACAAAACTACGAAGATTTGAACGGATCTTAGTGTTAAGAAAGATCTCTTTATCTTCAAAAAGAATGTTTAATTGGCTCTCTTTTTTAAAAGATTTTTGTGCAAGAAAGGCTTTTTGTTCTTTATTAATAGCATAAGAGACAGCATTTCCCTCGTTTTTACCTCCGCTGAAAAAAGAGCTTTGAGAGTTCTTTTCTAGTGAGGGTTTAGGAATTTTATGAAAACTAACAGAGTTCTCGGGAGGAAGAGGACGTTCTTTTTTAACAATAACCTCTTTTTTCTCCGCATAATTGGTCGTAACCTTTGAAGATTCTTCGGATTGAATAGGTGTTTTGGTCTCCACGCTAGCAGTGTAAGAGGTTTTAAACTTGAATTGGGCGTAATATCCAATATTTACAATGGTGATAAGTAAAAACAGAAGCATAACCAAAATAACCGAGGCGAAGATATCAACAAAGGGCGGCCAAGGGTTAAAGTCTTCAGGACATTGTCTTCCCATGTTTTCTACTTAAAGAATTTGGAGATGAAACCATCTCCTCCATCAGAAGAACCAAAACTTTTCTTACGAATAAGATCAGTGAGCTGTTGAATCTCTTGTTTAATCTGTTGGTTTTCTAAGATAAGACGCTCTATGGCTTCTAGGTTATCACTACTTTTATCTAAATTCATCCATGCTGCCTCTTCAGAAAGGTTAGAACTTCTTTGTGTTAGTGTGAGTAACATTCGGTGTTCTTCTCTAAAACCTTCTTGCTCTTTAAGTGCCGTAGATGCTTGTTCTTGAAGTTTTACAAGGTTGTCATTACCTTGATTTAGTCCTTCTTGAGAAAGAGTAGAAAGATTCTTCTGCTCCAGTAGCATGTTCTCTTGTTGAGACAGAAGGGTTTTCATCTGTGTTTTTTGATCATTTAAAATCTCGCTTAAAATAGCATTACCCTTGTCAGCAATCTCATTTTGAGCACTTTGTGTAAGTAAGATATCTGACTGCTGCTCTTGCCCCTCTTTCATGAGTTGGCGTAGGCTTTGAATCTCTTGACTTACCTTAGTCAGTTGCGTACGATTAGTCTCATTGACTTCAGTATTCATACTGCTGAGTTCAGTTTTAATTCCTTGAAGTTCATTAAGGGCTTGGCTGTTGTTATCTTGGGTACTCTCTAAGGTATTTTTCATCTGAGACAGTAGTTCTAGATTTTTTTCTAAACTACTATTGTGTTGTTTTTGTTTGTCTTCCATATTACCAAGTTGTTGCACCTCAAGTTCAAGGGTTTCACCTACTTTGGAGATGGACGAGATAATCTTATTCATATGGCTTGAACTGTTTTGATCATTAAGACTTAACTGATCATGCAGGGTTGCGAGTTGTTGCTGCTCTTGAGTAAGAGTTTGAGAACTGTGTTGAAGGAGTTTTGCAATCTCTTTGAGTTGGGATTCATGTGTAAGATTAGCATGCGTACTGTTTTCAAGAAGACGTTCTAGCGTGTGTTTCTCGTGCTCAAGGTGAACATCAATGTTAGCTAAAGCAGAGTTGATTTTATTGATATGCTCCGCAGTCATATCGGCACTCTCTTGGGTCATTTTTGAAAACTCACTAGAAATGGTATGTTGTGCACTATTAAGGGCAGATTCTAAACGCTCAAATAAGGTATTGATGCTCTGTTTATAACTCTCAACAGCGCCTTCTTGATCAGAATGAATGTTCTTTGAAAGAACCGAAAATTGCTCATGTAACATCTTTGAGGTCTGTTGCGAATGTGTATCTATGCTTTGAAGAGATTGACTCATGCTCTCCATAATATCAATACTGAGTTCATGCTCATTTCGAGCTTGCTGAACCGAAGCAATAGTAATGGAGTGAAGACGTTCATTACTCTGAGTTATTTTTGCCATCTCTTGGGTCATAGAACTAATCTGGTCAATAAAAACATCCATAAAAGAGTTCTGATGCTCAGGAAGTTGTGTCCCATCTCCTCCTATGGTCGTAGGTCCTGTTGCGTTAACATTAATGATACGACCTTTTAACCAGTCTTCAACACCCTCAATAAGAATCTCTTGATTTTTATTAAGGATATAACCCTTAATGCCTAAAATAATGGCGGCAACAACACCAAAAAGAGAAGAACCAAAACCTACTGCCATACCACCAAGAGGACCAGAAAAGTCAGCGATTACCTTGGCTAAGTCAATGTCTCCGGAGAGGGACATAATAATGCGTCCCATATCATCAATGGCGATTAAAAGACCCGTAAATGTTCCTAAAAGACCAATCATTAGTACGGTACCAATAAAATAGTTGGTATAACGATTTTGATTAAAAAACTTATCTTCAATCCACTCAATAACATCACGTGACTCTTCAGAGGTGAAAAGCATAACCCCTTTTTCGGCACGTGAGTGAAACATATGTGCAATATTTGCAGGCATAATGTTTTCAATACCTTTGAGATAAAAGCTTAGATTGTCTTTTTTATAAGCAAGCGTTCCAAAGGTACCCGCAAGCATAACCAGATTGGTAGATGCCTTCATTAACATAATGATACCAATGGTAAGCATCGTTAAAACGGCAAGATTAAAGGTAAGGGTCGCAAAAAAGAATACCTTAATGGTAGCTATATTTGAGTAGATAAGAAAATAAATAAAAAGCCATAAAATTGCATATGACTTCATAATTCGAAGACGTTTCATAGCCCTCTCCTAGAACATAAATAGAATAAGTGAAATGACAAGCCCTAGGGCAACAGTAGTAACGCTATTAATCATGTTTTGTGTGATTTTAACAAAAGAGTTAGCATTACTTGAGTCTTCTCCAATAAGTGCCATTCCAATGGTACGTCCATTAAGGTCAATAATATCATCATAAGTGGTGTAAAACTGGTTATCATTTGCATATTTTTGATTACGTAAAACATCAAAGTCTAGTTTTGCAAGGTTAAGATAAAAAGTGCTGTCATACTGGTGAAAATAGACACTAAACTCATCATTAATCTTTTTATACATACCTTGTTTATGCTCCAGACTCATAAAAACAAGTTGCTGTTTAGATGTTAGAAAAGTAAACTCTTTGCCAAGAAGTTCAAACTCATTTTTAAGTCTATGGATACTTTCAGTGACTTCAAGTGCTCCAATACTGACATTATTTTCAATAATAGGTACCATGCCTAAGATACGTATACCGTTTTTGTTCACAACAACACCACTTACCGACTGTTGGGTTTCAATCACCATCTTAGCGATATCAATATTTTCAGAGTCTTGTACCTTAACCATACGGCTGTAGTAACGAATGCTAATGGGTGAAATATCTACATTATCATTAATAGTTTGGGTGGTTCTTTTTAAAAGGGTTTTAATTGCCTTGTCTTGCTTGGCTTTGATACTTTTTGTTAAAATGGGGTTAAGAGAAAGAATACTTCCCATATTTAAAAGAGAATCATAACGATTAAGTAAAAGACTATCAAGTTGATTAATGTCTGAGCGACGCTCTTCCATATAGGTTTCATGTGCAACAGAGCTGGTCATACTGTTGATTAGGTACATTGAAATAAGAATACCTAAGGTTGAAATTGTTGTTAGTGTAGTAAACCACAGTCCCTTATGTCTTTTTAGAGCACTTAAATTCCCCTGTACCCATTTTATAAAACTAAACATTAACTCTCCCCTGGTAATTCATGTAGATATAGATAAGCAGTAAACGTACCAATGGAAGGCTCAAGGCTTATTTGTTTTTTAGTTCACTCTCATTGCTGTATTCATCATAATGCGGGCACTGTAGTAATTAATATAAATTTTTCCCTTAAGGAGTTTTACACCCGTTGTTTCATAAATTGTTACAGCAGTTTTAATACCGTCTACCTCAAGGGTTTGTACCAGTGTTGTTTTAACAAGAGCACCTTTTCCATCACTGTCGATATTAAAACTTCTCTCTTTTATTTCAATAAGGTTGTTTTCTACCTTTCTCCACTTTTTTGCTAAATGACGTTTGTATTCATTAAAGGTGTAGCGAGTAGTATCTGAAGATTCAATCTCTTGTTTTGTTAGGCTTACAGGAGTACGTGAAAGAAAGTGCTTTTTCATAGCTTTTAAATTTTTATGCTCTTTAGCTACTTTGACTTCATCTAGCATTTTATTAATATTTGTCTCATCTAGTTGAGAAACGGCAAATAAATTTACGCTTAGTAATAGAAGTGCAGTCAGTAATAATTTCATTATATTCCCTTTATATATACAGATTATATCTAAATTGTTTTAGAAGTAAACCTTCTGAGAGTTTCATCTCTGTTTTAGGGTGTAATTTTGCCGTTAATAGCTCTCAACGGCTTCAAAACGAGCTATTTCTACATCAAAATGATACAAAATTAAATTATTTTCTACAATTTTAATACGGTCTACCTTAGTTAGGATATGTAAAAACTCATTGGCTTGATTCATTCCTGATTGACATAACATTCGTGTACTTGCAATCTTGTCCATAGTGAAATTATTACGGTCTTTAGTATAATGACCATGAATGCGATTGCAACCATCACTTCCATGAAACGTAGAATCATTAAGATGAAAAACAAGATGTACTGCAGGTTGATTTTCAAAATGTTCAGGACTCTGTTTGTGCATCTCAATCAGTTGCCAGTGGGTATTTTTTAAGGGGATATTGGGGTCAGGTTCAAAACAGCCTGTGAAAAATGAAAGTAAAAATAGAAAAAGTAAAAATATTTTCATATAGGTCTATCCTTTTTATACAGAACTGTCACTTTTAAAAATTAAGAAAGGAACATTTCCATTGGTGTACTCTAACCAAACATCATCTTCTTTTGCTTCCATCTCGTTCTCACCGAGTTCTAACTCTATCTTACGAAGTTTTTTAAGCTTTTGAATAATCAGTTCTATCTCAGGGTCATAGGATAACATAACAATGTAAAGGTTTAGCGCTTTAATGATGTCAGCATTAGAGAGTTTAGCACTAGAGGCATATCTTTTAATTTGTACAAGATAAGCTGTTTTAAGTAGAGCTCCCACTCTGTTTGCACGACTCTTTAAAACAAAGAATACGCCCAAGGTTTCTTTAATTTTTTGTATATTACCCTTATAAGCAAGTTCTTCACAACTAAGAACCATCTCTTTCCACTTTTTTTCTAAATCTTGTGCCTCTTCAAGTTCAATCAGAAAAGGGTACTCATCTAAAAGCGTGTAGGCTTTTTCAAAGTCTTGATTCTCATAAACTTTTAAAAACTTTTGTGCGGCTAAGGCGTAGTTGTTAAGTACTTCAGCCTGCTCCTTAAGATGAGGAACATGTAAAACAAGTTCAGCATAAGTATGTACGGTTTTAAAGTCTTTTTCTTTAAGTTTTATTTTTGCACCATCAATGATTTTATCAGCAAGTTCCATGGCTTGTTGGTACTCATGGGTCTCTTTGAGGTAAGTGTGTTTAGCAATAATAGTGAGCAGCTTTTTAAAATCTTTTTCTTTAAGCCCAAGAAGAAGGTTCTTAAAAACATCAGGGTCATTGATAAGTGTTTGAATCAGGGGCATTTTTGGAGGTACATTATTAAAATCATTAAGGATTAATTTTGCTGTACCGGCATCATTTTTATCCAGCATTGTTTTTTTTGCTTTCTCAAAAGCCTGATGCCAAATGTTTTCAAGTTGTAAAAATAGAGGGGTCTTTTTTAAAGAAGGAAATTGTTCACTTATTGAGTAGGCAGCTGGAAGTTTTTTACTACTAACAAGTTGTGAAAAACGGTCATAAGCATCAAAGTCTCGAAAAAGGGTTTGGATTATATTGGTGATTTTAGGGACACCTTGAAAAGCTGAGAGTAGGGCTTGTGCTTTTTTAGGCTCTTTTTTAACAAGATAAGAAAAGGCAGCATTATAGGTTTTATCCCAAGTGTCATCAAAAAGTTTTTTTGCTTTTGAAGAGCTCAAAAGGGGATTTTCTTGAATAATTTCATAAGCTTGTTTATACTCTTTTTCTTTAATGGCTTGGAGAAGTTCATTCTCATTTTCAAGATTATAAAAAGCGAGTTTACCATTTAAACAGCTTACAATTAGATGACTCTTATTCTCATTAAAACCCAGATAACCCGGGGTGTCTGGAGCAGATATATAGTGAGTCTCAATAGGGCTAAAATCTTTTAAATCGTAGATAGCAATAGCTTTTTGGATTCCGCTGACATAAATGGCTTTATCATCACAAGAGAGACCTTTAACCTATCCATGAGGGCTCATAAATCGAGCAATAACTTCTCCACTAAGATAATTAAGAACAACAATCTCACCCTCTCTAGAGCCTGTTATAACAATGAAATTACTTAAAAAAGTCATTGCCGTTACACGTGACTTATGCTGTTTGTATTTTTTTGCTTTAGTCTTAGTATGAACGTTTGTACAGATCATGGAACTCTCATAACCACACGAAAGAAGATAAGAGCTATCTGGAGAGAACTGTAAAAAAGCGACATAATCAGGATGCGAAGAAAAACGAGAAATAAAAGTACCCTTATTAACACTCCAGAGATAAACCTTTCCATCAATTCCGCCACTAGCAAGATAATTCCCATCTGCTGAAAATCGCAAGGACTCAATCTCATCTTTATGTTTAGAAAAACTATGAAGTACCTGCTTGGCATGAATATCAATAAGACGAATAATAGGTTTTTGGCTTTCGGTATAAGCTAAATATTTGCCATCTAAACTAAAATCGATGTTATGATTACTTTTATCTGTTTTGCCCCATTAAGTTTAATAGAAAAGCTGTTCTCATAACTCTTAGCATTAATAATTCTAAATCCATGGTCAGAACCTGCTAAAGCGAGAGCGTTCTTCTCTAAGCTTTTCATATAAACAATTTCACATTTTAAATCTAAGGTTTTAATTGGATTCATGGTTTCTCCAAAATGGTATCAGGAACAAGGCCTTTTGTTATGCTTAGCCATAAAGAGCGTGGACGACGAAGCTCTTGTTCAGAAGTAAGGGAGATATCTACAATCTTATCTTTTTTAATTTTGCTAATAAGGTTATGCAGTTCGGTGTCATAAGAAAAAATACTAATATAGTTATTAATGGCATGTTTAATAGCCTTTGTTTGATGCTTAATAATAAGTAATTTAATCTGGGTGAGGTAACTTTGACGAAGTAGCATACCAATTTTTTGTGAACGTGAAGGCAGGTCTATTAAATTACCTAAGATAGATTTTATCTCTTTAGTATTTCCTAGAAGTGCCTCTTGTTCAGCATGTTTCATTTTTTCAGTCCACTCTTTTTCTAAGTGTTGAACCTCATTCAAGTTGTTAAGTTGGGGATTAGCATCAATAAGAGCATAAACATTATGGAGTTTTCCCTCTTTATAAAAGTTTTCAAAACGTTTGGCTAAAGAGAAGAGATGGCTTAAGCCATGATGTGTTTTTTTCATGTAAGGAATATGTGAAAGCTCTTTTAGCTCAAGTTCAGCCAGTTCAAAATCACTGGCATATATATGTTGTTCACACTTATGGTGAAGATCATTAACCGTAATCACAATGTTTTGAAAAGATTCTATCTCTTTTAAGCAAGGATACTTTTTTGCAATAGTGAAAATCTTGTCATACTCATGTGTGTTAATGAGTTTTACAAACTCCAAAAATAGTTCAGGTTGATGCAGTAGAACCTGAATGAAACAGAGTTTTGTTGTAATCTTTGAGTAGGGTTCTAAGGTTTTAAACAGAAGGTGAGTATTGCCTGTAATAATAAAACCTTGTGCCTTTAAAAAAGCCTTGTTCCAGGTATCTTCCATCTCAATATATAAAGCAGTCTTTTTAAGTAAAGGAATATGCTCTGCCATGCTGTAAGCAAGGGCTAGGTTTTGACTAGATACAGAGGCTTTAAAACGTTCATAATAACCGGTGAGACTCTGAAACTCTTGAATAATATCTTGTTTAGAAGGAATATTTGCAAAAGCTTTTAGGGTTCGTTCAGCTTCATCACCGTATTTTGTTTCAATCTTATGGACTGCCTCATTAAGATGTTTTTCCCAGATATCTTCCATCTCTTGAATGAGGGGAGACTCTTTTAAAAGAGGGTGTTGTTGGATGAGCTGATAGGCTTTTTTATAAGAAGCGATATCAATAAGCCCTTGGAGCCTCTCTTGTGGATAGAGTTGAAAAATATTTAAGGAACCGTCTTCACACCCTACGATTAGGGTGTCTTCATCAGAAAGGCTGAGTTGGCTTATTCTGCTGTTTAAATTTATATATTCTGGGTCGATAACCTTATGTTCTTTTAGATCAATAAGTGAGACACGTTTTCCACCGCCTGAAACAAGAAGGTAACGAGAAGAGTTGGACAGACAAAGCCCATTAATATTAATCACACCCGTATGTAAACTTTTAATGATTTGTGCATTGTCAACATCAATAAGATGAATACTTCCTTCTAAGTTTCCTGCACATAAAACTTTTTCATTAATAAAATGCAGGACATTGATTCTAATATGGCTAGGAGTGATACGTTTTGGTGAAACCTCAGTATGAATGTTAGTAACAACAATACTCCCTCCATAACCTGTTGTTGCAACAAGTCTTCCTGAGGGGCTAAAACAAGCAGCTGAGACATAATTTGTTTTAGGTTGTGCCAAAATATTAGGAGTGTATTCGGGAAAAGAGCTCAGTCGTGAAACCTGACCTGTACTAAAAAGGTTCCATAAAAATACGCGTCCGGTAATGCAACCTGCAACAAGGTAGTGTGATGAAGGATCAAAACAGAGTGTTTCAACTCTATTCACACCTGTAGGAAAAGAGTGGTGAAGTTTCTGTTTTTGAATATCTATGATGCGAACAACAGATTGCTCTTTTTCAGAAAAAGCAATATATTTCCCATCAGGGCTAAATGCAATACTCTCTTTGTCTTTATGTACATAAGCTTGTTTGAAAGTAAAAGAGTGCTCTTTATACTGGGTATGCATATTATAAATATGGAAATTACGAGACATGTCACACACGGCTAAATGACTCTTATTTAAAACCTTAGTATAAACAATTGTATCATCAAGAGTAATTCGTGCGTGTGCTCTCATAGACTTATCTTAACATAAATAAGGCGAAATGAGATAGATAGTGTAAAAGTATCTTTATGGTATATCTTTTGCTATTGCTGCGGTATGTATATTAATAATAGTAATTCATTTTTTCCTTCAGCGCAACAGCAGAGTCTGCCTTCTTCGTAACCTATGGTAAAAGGCTCTATTCAAAGGCAAGAAGTTCAATTAAAAAATTTTACTCAAAAGGCGAACCTAAGTTTTGAGAATTTGAGTTATGCAATGAGTAAAAAAGAGAAAAGTGAAGCGGCTGAAGCCTTAAATAATATAGGAAAAGCTGCTGCTTTTGCTTGTGCAAACGGTTTTGATTCTCAAGAAGAACAAGGAGTTGTTCGACAACTCTTTGGAAACTTTTCGGGTGTGATTAGTGATGATGCGATTAAAAAAATGATTTATACTAAACTCAATAATCCAGATTATGAGAACAGAGAATTTTTAAAGAGTTTTGCTCAGAGTTTAGATGAGCCCTTACGAAGTATTAACATAACTGTTTAAATCTCTAGGATTAACTTTTCTAAGGAAACATAGTCGGGAAGGAACTCTTCTTTTAAATCCAGATGTTTACAGCTTACGGTAATCTCATTTTTATGAAAGAGAGGAAAGTCTTGAACAGCTTGGATATCTATCTCAAGATGTTGGGGTGAAAGTAAAATAAAATCATCTCCATGAAGACGAAAAATCATAGTATCATCAAAAAGCGTAAAGAGGTGATTGGTAAAGGCTTTTAAAAGTAAATCTCCTTGTGACCAACCCTTCTTTTTATTATAATTAGCGAAATTATGAAGATAAAGCATATTGATACAGTCATATTCTCTATTATAAAAGTTTTGACTAATGATAAAGTCTAAATATTGGGTATTATGTGCCCCCGTCACCTGATCTCTGTAAAAATAGGCAAACCTCTCTTTTTCAATTTCTGTTTTAGGCATTTGGCTACGAACTTCTGGAAGTTCAAGAGTGGAGAACACCTTAATAGCACTTTCAACAATCTCAGGATGAAACTGCTTTCCAGACATATTTTTTAACTCTTCTATCGCAATAGAGATATCTTTACGTCCTTTATAAATTCTATTTGTTGTCATGGCATCAAAGGCATCTGCTAGAATCATAATACGTGCCAAAGGAGGAATTTCATCTCCTTTGAATCCATGCGGATAACCCTTTCCATCATAACGCTCATGATGGTAGATTATAAGTTCTGCAATATCTTCATACATAGGAATCTTAGAAAGAAGTTCATAACTTACGGTAACATGACCTTTAATAAGGTGGTACTCTAAGTCATTAAGTTTTCCTGGTTTTAATAAGATAGAATCGGGGGTAGAAATTTTCCCAATATCATGCATAATCCCTGCCTTAAACAAGAGGTCACAATCAGCCTTAGGATATGACATCTCTTGAGCAATAAGGCGACAGTAGTTTGCCACTCTTTGAGAATGCCCTCCCGTGTAGGTATCTCTATCTTCTATCATTGTAATAAAAGATTCTAAGGTTTTTTCATAATTATCAATCTTCTCTTTTTCAAGAAAGAGTATGGTTTTAGTGCGTTTGTGAACCATCTCTTCTAGATGTAATTTATAGTTCATGTTCTCTTTATAGCGTTGGATATCAAGAGCGGCACTATAAAAGATCTGATTCATCTGTTTATAATCAACCGGTTTAATGATATAACCATGAATACCCATTCTAATAGCTTCGATAAAATACTCAGGTTCGCTGTAAGCAGAGATAATAATAATCTCTTGTTCAGAATTAATCTTTTTAATCTCTTTGGTCATCTCAAGACCATTCATTATGGGCATCTGTATATCGGTAAGTACAATATCGAAATTAGCTTTTTTGTAAGCCTTAAGTCCCTCTTCTCCATTTTCAGCAGAAACAACCTCTCCAAAAATCTTACTGAGATAGGTAAAAAGAGCCTCCCTAAGCATCTCTTCGTCTTCAACATACAGAAGTCTAAGGTTTTGGCTAAGTGTTTTGAGTTCTTTAATATTTACCATAGCATTCCTTTATAATTTATACTTTAGTGTAATTTTTTCTAACATCTGAGTAATTTCATTAATTCCTATGGGTTTGTTAAGATAGATATCACATAAGGAGAGTTCTGTCTCAGTGGCTTCAGGAGAACCTGTCATTACCGCAATAAAAAGATGTGAGTCTTGTTTTCTTAGTTTCTGGATAAGCTCCCAACCATTTAAGCCAGGCATCTTAATATCAGTAAGTAGAACATCAGGTCTGTAGTGAGTGTTAAACAGTGCTAAGGCGGATTCAGCATTGGAAGCAGTCTTTACCTTAGAAAAAAACTTTTTCATAAACACTTCTGTTCCTTCTGCAACTTCATGTTCATCATCAACAATAAGAATAGATAAGGTTTTAACCTTTTGGCGTAAATCTTGTAAGTTACTCATCATCTTGTCTTTTTGCTAGGGTAATGGTAAAACAAGTACCTTCTTCACTGTTTTTTACATTAATACTTCCATGTAGATGTTTTTCTATAATTGTTTTAGACATATAAAGACCTAGACCTGTACCACTTTTTTCATCTTTAGTAGAGAAATAAGGGTCAAAAATTTTATCTATAATAGAAGAATCAATGCCCCCTGCATTATCACAAATAGTAGTAATAATGTTTTTATCATCATCACTAATATTAACACGAATATGTCTCTCTTTTTGGCGTGTTTCAACCAGTGCTTCTTTTGCATTTTTAAGAATATTAATATAGACTTGTAGAAGTTCCCTAGAGTAGGTTTGAATCTTATATCCATTATCATGAATAATTTCAAGAGTAATGGCATTATCTTCTAAGCTTTTTCCAATGATTTTATCAGCCTCTATCATTACATCTTCAAGTTTAACGAGTTCCATCTCTTTATTAGGACGGAAAAAGTTTCTAAAATCATCAATAGTACGAGAAAGGTACATGGTCTGTTTAATAATACTATTGGCTTGTTCTTTAAACTGTTCTTCATTCACTTCATCAAGTTCGATATCAGCTAAGATATTATTCGCGCCCATAGCAATAACGGTAATGGGTTGTCTCCATTGATGGGCAATCATTCCAATCATCTCTCCCATAGCCGCATGACGTGACTGAGCAATCATAATCTCTTCTTGATTAAGTAATTCTTGTCTGATTTTTGTCTGTTCAGTTGTGTCAATTACAATAGCCATATAAGCATCTTGACCTTCAAACTGTGTCTCTTGAAGATAAGAATCAGCAGGATAAATAGTTCCATCTTTTCGTTGATGCTTGATTTGGAGGTATATTTTTTTTGTATTCTCTTGAGAGAACTGTTTAAGTGTATTTTCAAATTCATCTTTTGTAAGACTAAACTTGATATCCATAGGGGTCATCTGCATTAACTCAGAAGAAGAGTATTGAAGATTACGAGAAACCTCTTTATTTACATACAAAAACTGTAATTTCTCTTTAGAAAATATATAAACTTCATTCGCAATTTCTTCTAATATAGCACCCAGTTCAATACTTTTTTGTGCCTGTTTAATTAACTCTTCTTTAAGATAAACCTGCTCAGTAATCTCTTGTTTAATTCCTATAAAGTTAATAATTTCACCTTTATCATCAAAAATAGGAGAGATAATAGCGGCTTCCCAAAATTCGGTACCATCTTTTTTAATATTTTTAAAAGTACCTGACCAAACCTCTCTTTGTGTAATAGTTTTCCATAAGTTTGTGTACTCTTTTGATGAGGTGTATCCTGATTTAAGAATATTTGGTTTTGTCCCAATACTCTCTTCTTTGGTATACCCAGTAAGTTTAATAAACCATGGATTAACATACTCAATTCTTCCAAAAAGATCGGTAATGATAATAGAAATAGGGGCACTTTCTACGGCAGCTTGAAGCTGGACTATTTTATGTTGGTCTTTATATTTGTCTGTAATATCAATATAAATAGAACCAGTATTAAGTTCCCCATGGTCTTGTTTCATAGAAAAGGTTAGGGCACGAATAAACTTAGGTTTATCTTCAAAGTTTTTAAATTCAATAATCTCTTCGGCATAACCCTCTGTTTTAGCCTTTTCATTAAGTTCTTTAAACTTCTGCACGGTCGCTTTAGGAAAAATATCATAAGCATCCTGCCCTACAAGAGAGTCTTCTTTTGTGAGTTTTTGAATGAAATTATTGCTATAAATAACATGATTATTATGATCTTTAATAACAATACCTGCGGGAATATTTTCCATAAAAAGATCAAACTGCTCTTTAGAATTACGAAGTTTGTTTTCTAAGAGTTTTTGTTTGGTAATGTCTGTATGATAACCCACCATACGCACGGCTCTATTATCGGTATTAAAAATTGTCTGCCCACGGTCTAAAATCCAAACCCAATGACCATCTTTATGTTTTAAACGATGGATGTTTTCATAAGATTCTGTTCGGTTATGATGATTATCAATAATGGCTTTTTTTGCACCATCTAAATCATCTGGATGAACTCTCTCTTCCCAGGTCTCAAATTTGTTTTCAAGTTCATCATCTTGATAGCCTAACATCTTTTTCCATCGTGGAGAGAAATAGATGGAGTTATTAATCAGATCCCAATCCCAAAGCCCATCTTTAGAACCATTAAGTGCAAACTCATACCTTTCTCGAATCTCTTCAAGTTCGGTAACATCCATAAAATTAACGACACTACGTTTGTGCTGATCAAGATCAAGAGGTTTCGCCCAGACTAAGAATCGGTGACGTTTTCCCTCTTTTAACATACAGACCTTATGGATATCTTGAGTATGTTCATGGATATACTCAAGCCAATGTTTCCCATCCATAACAGCATGTAAGCACTCCTTGTCCCCAAGGAAAAAGTCACAAACGCAGTCATGCTCTTGTTTAAAGGTTTGGATATCTTTATAATTAAAAAACTCTAACATAGCAGGGTTAGCACTGTTTATCTCTCTTCCATCGGTTGTAATTAAAATATTAGGAGTGAAATCAAAAATAGTTTGCAGGTATCTTCGATTAAAGGCTATTTCTGCATTAAGTTTATTTTGTTGGGTTACATTCATAAAAATACAGTGTGTTTGTAAAAACTCCCCATTTTCATCATTTACAACTCTTCCTGTAAAAGAGACATTAATACACTCTTTATTTTTACAAATCATATCAAATTGAATGCCTGAAATATGCCCTGCTTCTTTAAATTTTGGAAAGTTTTCAAGGAATTTTTCTTTACATTCAGGGCTTAAAAAAGTACTAAAATGTTTTCCAATAACCTCTTCTTTTGAATAACCTAACTCTTCTGTCCATTTTGAATTAATGATAACAATATTACCATTACTGTCTAAGGATTGATACGCTTCAGGAGCTTTTTCATACAAGAGTCGAAATCTATTTTCACTCTCATCAAGTTTATTTAGCTGTTTTGTATAAATCTCTTCAATATGTTTTTGATAAATTCCGATGTAACGGTAGATAAAAAGGGCTAAAGGAATAATAGAGATAAAAAGTAAGGCTAAAATTCCTAATAAAAGGTTTTGTCTGAGATAACCTACCTGAGAGATATCTTGAAAAAACATAATCTTAATCTTTTGATGCCCTTGAAAATCGTTTAATGTGTAAAGATGAGATATATATTTTTTATCATTAGTAAAAATTTCCATATTATTTTTAATGATATTCTTTTTTTCTACTTCCTCATAAATACCCTTGAGTTCAGATGTTAATGAAGAGTGTAGACGGTACTTTCTAATAAGAGGGTATTGTGTATTTAATGCTTGTACCCCTCCCTCATTTTTAATAAAAAGTAGACCGCAAAACCCATTAGTATCACGTATAGCATCTAAGATAAAGTTAGGTTTTAAACCAAGTTCAAGAGCACCAATGTAGTTTTTGTCTTTATCAAAAAGAGGTTTTATAATACGAAAGTCAGCACCATATTTACCTACTTCATAGCCACTAACCATCTTATGTGAAGCGTGAACCTCTTTTACCATGGGTCGGATATTTGTTAGTTTGTCTCCAAAGCTTTCAGGTTTATGCATACGTAAGAAGGAACTTCCATCTTTCATATGGATATTCATAATGGCAAAATTTGGATCTGAACCTTGCAGAAGTTTCCATTTGGGTTCAAGTAGTTTATACATCGCCTTGCGGTTTTTCTCTTTTAGCATTTGTGCAAGAGGGGTAGTTGTACTTAATCCATTAAGGCGAAAGGCGTAATCTTTTATATAATGAGAAATGGAGTGTTTTATACTTTTACTTACCTGTTCTGAATAGTTCTGACTCAGTCGTTCTTGATGCATTCTTTGTGCAAAAGAAGTGGTGCCTACAATGATGATAATAATGATGAACATTGAAAATAGGATATAGAAGGTAACACTTTTTTTAAGTTTATCTGTATTAAGAGACTGCATAATGATACCTCCTTACTAGTGCAAGTAAATGAATGCTTAGGTTTAAACTTATTCTACCATAATGCAGTCTTATTTAGGCTAGGGTTTAAAAATAGAGAGAATCTCTAGGCTTTTAGATAAACTTTTTTCTATTAAGGCATGAGGCTGTTCTTCTGTTGTTTTTACATAAGCATGTTTAAGCCCTTCTTCCGCCCACTCTAATAAAGAGATATTCTCTCCTGCTTCTTTAATGGCTAAGGTAGCAATACGACTGCCCGTTGCTTCTGCTGAGAAAAAACATTTTTTATCATATAACTCTTCACTACTTGTAGGGAGTTCTCCAGTAAAACCTAAGTGATCTATGTCAGCATTGCTGATCTGTGAAAATTGATTGTTTAGAATAATAATTTGTATTTTAAAGTTGAGTTGTGCCCAGATATAAATTCTATCAAAAACTCTTCTATTTTCTTCTGTTCTAAGGGGATTTATAGGATTTAAATTTTGCATAAGTACTCCTTTAAAAGAGTATTATAAATAAAATATATGTTGAAATAGTGGCAAAAAAAGAATACTCTTTTTTAAAAGGTATTAAGATAAGTGTAGATTAATAAAATAGAGGGCTTTTTACATAAGCCCTCGCATCATTAAGTGTTGATACATAGGTTTAAGCATATACACATCAAAAATCCACCATGAAGCGCGTGGAACGGAAATATCTTTCCAAAAAGGAACAGAAGGCATCGGCCCATCATAGCCAAACTCAGCCATAATAATCTCTCCATAGCGAGGCTTTAAAGGACAAACAGTATAACCATCAAACTTCTCTTTAAGCTCTTTTTTCTGCATAGCAGAGATAAGGTTCTTTGCCATAATAGGGGCATGATGACGAGCAGAACCCCCTGTTTTACCCATAGGAATGCCACACACATCTCCAATACCAAATACATTTTGGTAATGACGGTGTTGAAGGGTGAATTTATCGACTTCAAGCCAGCCCTTAGCCCGTCCCTCTTTCCATACCAAAGTAGAGTCTCTTACGGCGTCAACAGGACTCATTGGTGGTACAATATGAAGATAATCATAATCTAAAATAACCTCTTCTTCTCTGGACTCTGTACCCCATTCATCTGTGTGTTCATAAATATAGTGGAAGTGTGCTTTTTTATCAGCTACATTAACTTCAATCAGATTATGTTTAAATTTTGTAGACATACCTTCATAAGAGTTTTGCGTTTTTTGAAGTTCTTTAGTGACATTACCTAAACTAAAAAGAGAAGCCCCTGCTGTTGTAAAAATAAACTCTGTATGGAGTTGTCTCTCTTTAAGGTAATCAGCACAGAGATACAGCATTTTTTGTGGCGCACCTCCACACTTAATCGGGGTACTGGGTTGTGTAAAAATGGCACGAGGTTTTTTACCTGCTTGTACATCAGCTTCAAGGGCATTAAGCCATTTCCAACTTAGCGTTCCCCCTTGTGCTGTACCTTTTTCTAGGTCAGAGAGATAGACAGAGGAGAGACCATTTGTTCCTATGTCTTCTTTAGTTAAGCCCTTAATCCACTCATAATGGTATTGGATTCCAGTCGCAACAACAAGATAATCATAAGCAATCTCTTCGCCACTTCTTAGGGTAAGTTTGTTGTTATCAGCATCAATGCTTTTCGCCTCATCTTTAATCCATTTAATATCATCAGGAATAAAGTCGTTATTATTCATAATAATATCATCAGCTTCATAAACACCAGTAGCTATAAATACCTGCCCTGGTTGATAAAGATGAATCTCATTAGGAGCAATAATAGTGATATCAGGATTTGAAATCTTTGAGCGTAGGTGAGCCATAGCCATAATACCACCAGCCCCACCACCAAGAATGACTATTTTACCTTTTACATTAGTAGAAGCCTCTGCTTCAATAGGTGTTACAGAGTTGGCAATAACAGTTGCGGCAATAGGTGAAATACCCATAAGTTTAAGGGCATCACGACGAGAAAGTTTATTCTGTACATGTAGAGATTTATTAAGACTTGATTCTTTATCCATATAAGTCCTTCAGCTATTCTTGAAGTTAGTATATTATTGAATCACTTTATCTAACATAAACTGTATGCTTGTTTTTCCCTTAAAACTATTTTTGTTAAGTGTATAAGAACAGGTAATAGTTTGATGCGCTTTAAACTCATCATCACATCTAAAATACATAAGCTCATATATCTGCGTACTATGGGTGTTAAGTTTAATACTGAGTTTAGTATGCTCTTTTTGTGCTCCTAGTTTTCTTACACTTTGAATAATAGCATCTTTGGCTAAAAAACGTGGTCGTGGGTTTGCTTCTCCAAAAGGTTCAAAACCCTCTATCAGTGCTAAGAGTTCAAAGTTTATGATACTCTCATCTAACTCTCCCATTATCTCTTCTTGGGGAATATAATCTTCATCAGGAATACTTAGAGCATCCTTATTAATGGCTTCTTTAAAGGCATGAATATTCTCCTCTTTTAAGCCTAGTCCTGCTGCCATTTTATGCCCACCGAATCTTTCTAAAAGATGTTCTTGTTTTTTAATGCATTCATAAATACTAATATTTCCAATACTTCGAGCAGAACCCTTTGCCATAAGTACCGTGTTACCTTGCTCGTGAGGTGAAGAAGTAAGTTCATTATCTTCATTGGCATTTTCTTCCATTAGCTCTTCACCGCTCTCAATAGAGAGCACTATAGCAGGTTTACCATACTTACCCACAAGTCGTGATGCTACAATTCCAACAACACCCTCATGCCAACCATGGTGGGAGACAACAATAATCTTATCTTTTGGGTTTACTTGCATCATAGCATGCTCACTTGCTTCTGCCTCTGTAGCTTTTCTTATGTTATTGAGTTCATTAAGGGTCTGGTATTCTTGATATGCGATATTCTCATTTTCAGCAGTAAGAAATTTTAAGGCAATAGAAGCATCTTCCATGCGTCCTGCAGAGTTAATTCTTGGAGCGATTTGAAAAGCGATATCTTCAGCACTGAGCTCTTTTTTATTTAATATATCTCGAATAATCATAAAACAAGGACGTGTAGAGTGTGACATCATACTTAATCCCTTCAGTACAAGGGTTAGGTTAATATCAATAAGAGGCATTACATCTGCGACAATCGCCAAACAAAGAAGGTCAATAAATTGTGTTAAATTGAGAGAAGAGTTAATCTCTTTTTTAATCAGCCCCATTAAAAGCCATGCCACCTGTGCTCCACATATCTCTTTAAAGGGGTAGTCACAGTTATCGAGTTTAGGATCAACGATGGCATAAGCATCAGGAAGAGTGTGAGAAGGGGTATGATGGTCAGTAATGATTAAATCAATACCACGTTCTTTACATCTTTGTGCTGCCTCAAAGGCATTAATACCATTATCAACAGTAATGACGACGTCAGCTTCAATACGATCAATAATTTTGGCTGAAACACCATATCCATCTGTAAAACGGTTAGGAATAGTAGCCTCTATAGGATAATTAATAGCTCTAAAGAACTCAATCATTAAAGCAGTTGAGGTCACGCCATCGACATCATAATCACCAACAATATAGATTTTTTCACTATTTTGCATCGCTTTGGCAATACGTTTGGCAGATTTAATACCATCATGTAAAAGAGAAGGGTTTGGAATCTCAGAAAGTTTTTTGAAACCCGTATCAAAGCGCTGAGATAAAATCTCATGCAAACGGGTTGTAGAGAGTTTAGTCATTTGTATTTAGAGCTGCCTTAACGAACGCTAAGATAGATGGATTTGGAGAGGTTAAACGTGATGTGAATTCAGGATGAAATTGAACACCTAAGAACCATGGATGGTCTTTAATCTCAACGGCTTCAATAAGACCATGAGACTCTCCTGTAACAATCATTCCCGCTTTTTCTAGCTGCTCTCTATACGCTGGATTTGCTTCATAACGGTGACGATGACGTTCATGAATTACTTTTTCACCATAAGCTTCACGAAGGTGTGATTTTGCCTTAGTTTCACAAGGATACTCACCTAAACGAAGTGTTCCACCCATAGGTGATTTATGTGTACGAAGCTCTTTTGAACCTGATTGGTTAATAAAGTTATCAATCAGGTAAATCATTGGGTTTGTAGTTTCAGGATTAAACTCAATAGAGTTAGCATCTTCAAGCCCAAGTACATTTCTTGCATATTCAACAAGAGTAAGCTGCATACCTAAACAGATACCTAGATAAGGAATTTTATTTACACGAGCATACTCAATAGCTTGAATCTTACCTTCAATACCACGAGATCCAAAACCACCCGCAACAAGAACTGCGTCACAATCAGCAAGAAGTGTTTCCGCCCCCTTCGCTTCTATATCTTCTGAATCAACCCAGCAGATTTCAACTCTTGTATCAAGATGAGCCCCACAATGAATAAGAGACTCAATAAGAGACTTATATGACTCTTTTAGTTCAAGGTATTTACCTACAAAACCGATAACAACTCTATCGCTAGGTTGAACGATTTTTTTAACAAGGTTATCCCAGTTTTCCATATCTGGATGGAGTTCACCGAGGTCTAACTCTTTAGAAATTGGACCTAAAATACTTTGTTTCATAAAGGTAATGGGTACAGCATAAATTGTTGCTGCATCTAAGGCTTCAATAACACAATCTTGAGTAACGTCACATGATACAGCAAGTTTTTTCTTAAATGATTTTGGAAGTGTATCTTCTGTTCTAGTAATAATCATCTGGGGTGTAATACCAATACGACGAAGTTCTTGAACAGAGTGTTGTGTAGGTTTAGACTTATGTTCACCAGCTGCTTTGATGTAAGGAATAAGGGTTACATGAATGTAAAATACACCGGCAACTTCATCATCATGTTTCATCATACGAATGGCTTCCATAAAAGGTAGCCCTTCAATATCGCCAACAGTTCCACCCAGCTCAACAACAAGAATATCATGCCCTTCACCCGCTTGTTTAATTCGGTCAACAATTTCGCCAACAATATGAGGAACAACCTGAATAGTCTGCCCCAGATATCCACCAGCACGTTCTCTCTCAATAACTGATGAGTAAACCTGACCTGTAGTAAAGTTAGATGATTTTAAAAATGAGGTATCAAGAAAACGTTCATAGTTTCCAATGTCAAGGTCAGTTTCTGCACCGTCTTTGGTAACAAAAACCTCTCCATGTTCAAGAGGGGACATTGTTCCTGGGTCAACATTGATGTAAGGGTCGATTTTAAGCATACCGACTTTTTTGCCTGAATGTTTAAGTAAAGTACCTACAGAAGCTGCTGTAATACCCTTACCTAAAGAACTTAAAACGCCACCCGTTACGAAGATATATTTTGTCATATTGTTGCCTTGATGTACTATGTTGTTAATCGCGAATTATAACCAAAGAAGCTTAATTATTGGAACAAGGTTCTTCTTTAATAATTTTGATGATATTTCTGTAGGTATTAAAAAATGGTATACGTTTTCCATACACTAAAATTTCATAAGAACAGCCTATATGAAAATGCTTATTAACATCTGAACTATTGTGTTTGAAATGGTAGAGTGCGTCGGTATTTTCAAAGCTTTCTGTTTGTGTAAAAATAATATATTTTGAACTAGAGCCATAAGTAATTCTTTGTTTGTCTGTAACAGTAATATTAATTTTTTCAAGGTTTGTTTTTTGATAAGCATAACCGATAGAAAATATAATGATAAAAAGAAGAGAAAACATAAAAATTTGAAAGCTAATCAGCTTACCCATAAGAGACTCCAAAAGCTAGGAATATAAGAATATTGTAGCATAAATGAAAATATTTAAACTCTAAAAGTAACAGATTCTTGAAGAGCTATCCTTAAGGAAGATTATATATAATAGACTTTAATTACAGAAATTGGAACTTAATGGAAACAGCCTTACTTTATGTCGTAGCAGCACTTGGAATGTCTACTGTTTTAAATATTTTTTTAAAACGTTTTGGGATTTCACAGATTATTGGATACATCTTAACGGGAACAGCCATGGCATATACCTTTGATGTCCGAAATGTGGATTCACATACCTTAGATTTAATAGGTGAGTTTGGAATTGTGTTTTTAATGTTCACGATTGGGCTTGAGATCTCTTTGGCACGTTTAAATACAATGAAACAGATAGTTTTTGTTAATGGTGCCTTACAAGTTACCCTCTCTTTTTTACTCTTTTTTATTATTGCACACTGGGGTTTTACTATTAATTATCAAAGTTCAATAATTGTAGGTCTTTCCTTGGCATTATCTTCTACAGCAGTAGTTTTGTCCTATCTAAAAAGTTCGAAAGAGATTCATACTACATATGGGCAACGTTCTATGGGAATTTTGATTTTTCAAGATATTGCCGTGATTCCTATCTTACTTTTGATTGGTTTTATGGGTGCAGAAAATGTAGATGTAATGGATATTGTTATCCAAACTGTCTTATCTGCAGTTGTTTTAATTGGTCTACTTTTTGTAGTGGGTAAACGTATTATGACTTGGTTACTTCACTTCTCTGCAAATACAAAACTGGATGAACTTTTTATGGGTTCAGTACTTGTTATTGTTATGGGTGCTTCTTTAATGGCACATGAAGCAGGGTTTACCTACTCTTTAGGTGCGTTTGTTGCAGGGATGATTATTGCGGAGACAAAATATCATCATAAGGTTGAGTCTGATATTGCACCCTTTAAAGACCTTCTCTTAGGAACCTTTTTCTTAACGGTGGGATTAAAAATTGATGTGATGTATTTTATAGAAAATATTGGAGTAGTCTTTGGGCTTTTAGCCTTTGTTTTACTTTTAAAAACTATTATTATTTTCTTTATTATGAAGTTCTCAACAAAACCTAGAAATGCGATGAAAACAGCACTCTCTTTATCTCAGGTAGGTGAGTTCTCTTTTGCAATTTTTGCCTTAGCCAGTGTAGATAACCTTGTGAGTCAAGAGTTGACAAGTATTTTAGTCTTAGTGGTTGTAGTTTCTATGATAATTACACCCTTTTTGATGACGCGTATTGAAGAGATTGTTTCTAAACTTTTTCCTGAGAATCTTCATGATTATGATATAGAAAAGATTAAGGTACATAAAAACCATGTAATTGTGTGTGGGTATTCTGTTGTTGGAAAATTTGTTGCAAAAGACTTAAAAAGAAGAGGGATAGAACATATTATTATTGATAACTCTTTAAAACATGTAAAAGAGGCAATTTCTGATGCAGAAGAGATCTATTATGGAGATATGACCAAAGAGATAATTTTACAAACCTTGCATGCTGAAGACGCAAGTGCTGTAATTATTACACTAGATAATCCAGAGAAAAAGCGCCTTATTTCAGAAGCAATTTCACGATATGATAAACCCATAAACCTTATTGTAAAAGTGGTCTCATTAGAGGAGAAAGAGTTATTAGCTGACCTTCCTATTAATGTGATGATTGATGGAAAAGAAGAGGTGGCAAAAATCCTTGTTGAACAGAGCATGCAGTGTAATATGCGCTAAGGGAAGGCATATGTCGCAAAATGGGATAGGTGTTTTATTAAAAAATAAAACCCTTATCTGTTTTTTCTATAGGTTTACATCCGGCTATTGGAAAAAAATAATCTTCTTGTTTATATTGGAAATACTTACTTCCATTAATTGTTTTTATTGAAGCATTGTTTTGTGAAAGTTTAAGATAGGTCTCATAACCCGCACGACAAAAAATGTAGTTTTCATTTGAAGCATTAAAAAAATCCTCTACCTCATTAGCCAGAAGTGATGATGCTAGAAGTGTTAATCCAAAAACAATAGATTTCATAATTAGTTTCCTCTTGAACCAGGTTTAATTGCTTCAGATTTCCCCTCTTTACATAAAGGACAATCAGAAGGGGCATACATCTCAAAGGTAAAGTCATCAAGTGCAAAAAATGGAACATCCTCTGGAAGTTTACAATTCGGCTTCTTTTTGATATCTGAATTTTCTCTATGGCAGAAACCTCTATTTGCTAAAGCAGCAAAACCAACCACAATACCACCCATCTCTTCAATGGCATTAGCGGCTTCCATCGCTGAGCCCCCAGTAGTAATGATATCTTCACAAATGATTACTCTTTCGCCCTTAGCAATCTCAAAGCCACGTCTAATGGTCATGATTTTATCCACACGCTCAGCAAAAATAGAACGTTTATCTAAGGCTGTTGCCAGAGCAAATCCTGCAATTAAACCACCCAAAGCAGGAGCACAAATAGTATCAACCTCAAGACCCGATGCCTGAATTTGTTGGGCAACACCTTCGGCTAAAACCTTAGCATTTTTGGGGTCTTCTAAAACCTTGGCAGATTGAAGATAAAATTGAGAATGGTTTCCCGAGCTAAGTTTAAAATGCCCTTCTAAAAGAGCATTCGCATCCATATATATTTTTTTAACGTCCATTGTATTTTCTCCGAAAATGGGGAAGGGTAGATGGGGGAATGGGGTAATGGGAAATGGGGAAGAATAGAAAAAACAATGTTCTCTTCTCTCTTGCCTCTTTACCTCTTACCTCTTCACCTTTTCACCTCTTCACCTGTATTTTATACTTTTAGTATTTCAGCTTCTTTGTCTTTAAGAGTAGAGTCGATAGTTGCAATAAAACCATCAGTGATTTTTTGAATAGCCTCTTGAGCAGATTTTGACTCATCTGAAGTAATCTCTTTGTCTTTTTCTAATTTTTTGATGTCATTATTTGCTTTTTGACGGTCATTACGGATAGATACCTTTGCATCTTCTCCCATACCCTTCATCTTTTTAACAGTGTCTTTACGTTGATCAACTGTCATTGGAGGGAAGTTAAGAATAATTTTTTCTCCATCAGAGTTAGGATTAACACCAATGTTTGCTTTTGAAATAGCTGCTTCAATGTCAGCAACAAGAGGTTTTTCCCAAGGGTTGATTACGATTGTTGTCGCATCAGTTGCAATAACTGAACCTACTTGATCAAGTGCTGTTGGTGTACCATAATAGTCAATTTTAATACCATCTAAAATTGAGGTCATTACCTTACCTGTACGTAAGCTTTTAAAACTATGGTGCATATGCTCTAATGAGCCATCCATATTCATTTTGCACTCTTCTTGAATTTCTGCTGTCATTATTGTTGTCCTTTAATTGTGCTTTAAAAAAGTGATTTTACTCACTTTTTTATGATTATTTTACTTGTATAGGCATGACCACTTCTGATAATAACTCGAGTACGTCTGAGTTTAAGAGGGTAGGTCTTTTTACTCTTAAAGATG
This sequence comes from Campylobacterales bacterium, assembly GCA_024280035.1. Lineage (GTDB taxonomy): Bacteria > Campylobacterota > Campylobacteria > Campylobacterales > Sulfurimonadaceae. The sequence goes on along the minus strand of JAJRQV010000090.1, from coordinate 3,269 downwards.
CCATCTTTAATTTTAATGTATTCCCAGCCCCCTCCACTTACGTAGAGTTCAGCCTTCTTAATTGATGGTGACATTGTAACGTGAATATTATTAAGTTTTGCATTTTTTGGATAGGATTTTGGTAAAAACCATATAGCATCTAAATATTTAATTCGAAGTTTTGTTTTTAAGTTGACATCCCCTGTTAAGGCGATACGATCAAGGCTATAAAGAGGGCTCTTATCTGAAACGGCACCTACATTTTGATTTAGTATTAATTCAAAACCAAAGGAAAAGATGGCTTTTTCAACACTCTCATCAAACTCACCATAAGGGTAAGCATAATATTTTGGTTTATAGCCCATATTTTTTTCAAAAGAGACAAGTGCTCTAGAAGTGTCTTTTTTAATAGCCTCAGCGCTCATAGAAACCATATGTTTATGGGCATATGAATGTAGAGCGATTTCACCAAACATAGAAGCCTCACGTATCTGCTTCCATGTCATAAAATCACCATAAGACTTATCTGTGGCTTCAATATAAACAAAAAGAGTAAAGGGATAGTTATATTTTTTAAATAAATCAAGCCCATTAGTATAAAAACTTTTGTAGGAATCATCTATACATAAAACAACCCAATTATCAGGAATCCTTTCCTTTTTTTTGAGAGCAGCATGAAGTTTTTTTAAACTAACAACCTTATAATTATTGTCTTTAAAGTATTTAAATTGTTTTTCTAATACGGGTAAAGAGGTATTGGTTGAAGCATGTTTATTATCGCCAAAACGATGGTACACAAAGAGGTGGGCATCTGCCCAAAGTGTAAAAGAAAGAAGCGCGAGTAATAGCGCCTGTTTCATTATTTTGTTGTGTTACTTTCAACAGCCGCTGGTGCTGTTGGAGCTGCTACATCAACAGCTAATGCTGCTGGAGCTACGACTGCTGTTTTTTCAACTATGCTATCAACAACAGAAGATTTATTCTCTTTTCCATAAAAATAACCCATTGCAACGGTGTTAGCAACAAATAAAAAACCTAAAAAGAAAGTCACTTTGGTAAGAAAGCTTCCTGGACCTTTAGCTCCAAATACTGATTCATTTGAACCACTGTACGCACCTAGACCAATGCTTGAACTCTTTTGAAGTAAAACTGCGATTGTTAAAAGAACAACCAAACCGATTTGAACCATGAGCAAAATAGATGTCATTAAGTTTCCTAAATAGGGCATTGCCCTTTAATAATTTTGCAATTATAGCTAAATTTATCTTATAGTTCTTATAGTACGACTGAAACACGATATAATACGGTACTTAAAAACCTTATGGGAATGGATGTTTCGTTGTGAAAAAAGCACTTCTCTTAGTCGCATTAATATTATCAATTTTTATAGGTTTAATATTTGTTCCTAGTCATAAACAAGAAAATAAGCCCTATATAGCGGTGACAAATTTTGCTCTTTACGAGATTGTATCTAAGATTGTAAAACAGAGAGTAGAGGTTAAAAACTTAATTCCTTTTGGTGTTGAAGTGCATTCGTATATGCCTTCTGTTAAAACGATGACCCTTATCTCAAATGCAAAACTTTTTGTTTTTAATGGGCTTTCTATGGAGCCTTGGATTAAAAAAGAGTATCCCAACCAACTCAATATGAGTCAGTTTGTTTATTTAAAAGCTGCGACTAGTGGACATCATCATGGGAAAGAGAGTGCTTTTCATGCAAAAGAGGATTTTGACCCGCATTATTGGCTAGATCTGGAAAATATGCAAAAAATGGCAGAAGTCTTAAGGCGTGAATTAGGTGAACTCTTTCCTAAAAATAGAGAGTTCTTTAATGCAAATACACAATCATATATCAAAAAGTTAAAAGCACTTGATAATGAGTATAAACAGAGTTTACAAACTTGTAAACGCAGAGAAATTGTAGTTAATCATAATGCTTTTGCTTATTTAAGTGCGCGTTATAACTTTCATACCCACTCTGTTACTGGTCTTTCCGCAGACGAGCAAGTGAGTGCAAAAAAGATGAAAGAGATTACTGACTTAGTTAAAAAAGAGAAAATTAAAACTATTTTTTTTGAAAGTTTCGTCAGTGATAAGGTGGCAAAAACAATTGCAAAAGAGAGTGGAGCAGAGGTTGACTCTCTTCAACCATTAGCAAATGTAACTCAGGCTGAAGCAAAAAAAGGTTATATTTTTTTAATGCAAAAAAATCTAGAAAAACTTTCAAAGGCGATGGGATGCCAATAAACTTTGCCCCTGCTGTTTTTGAAGTAAAAAATCTCTCTTATAAAATTAATGGTACAGATATTATAAAAGATATTAGTTTATTGATAAAACAAGGTGAATATGCAGCTGTAGTTGGTCCGAATGGTGGTGGAAAAACAACTTTAATTCGTCTTTTACTGGGTTTGGAAAAGAGAGATTCTGGTTCGATTAAACTTTTTGGAAAAGAGCAAAAAGCATTTAAATCATGGAATAAAATAGGTTTTGTTCCGCAACGTGTTTCTCAAATTGATGAGTACTTTCCAGCTACGGTTGAAGAGGTTGTTAAGATGGGAAGAACAGCCTTAAGAGGGCTTTTTTCAAGAGAGACTAAGATGGACAGAGATGCTGTTGAGCATGCTATGGCAAAGATGGATGTGGCAAATTTGAAAGAGAAGCTGGTGGGTGAACTTTCAGGAGGGCAAAGACAGCGTGTTATGATTGCAAGAGCCTTAGCTTCTGAACCTGAAGTACTTATCTTGGATGAGCCAAATACAGGTGTTGATATGGTTTCGCAAAATCGTTTTTATGCCTTACTCAAAGAGCTAAATCAAAAAGATGGTATGACAATTTTGTTTATTACTCATGATGTGGGTGTTATTGCTGATGATATTCAAACAATGTTATGTATTAACCAAACTCTTCTAGCATGTAATAACCCTCATGAAGTACTTTCATGTTCTGAAATGAGTAAACTTTATGGAATTGATGCACATCTAGTACATCATCACCATCATTAAAATGGAAAAAGAAATAGTGCGTAAAGAAAATAATAAATTAAGTATAGTAATGAACTTAGCTACGGGGACATTACTCGACTTTCTATCCCTTGAGGTAAAAGTGGAGCTGTGTCCCCCTTTATCTCAACAAGAAAGTTTCCAATGCTAGAAATCTTTCAATATGATACCTCACGTAAAGAGAACCTAAGTGACCTTAGGTTTTTAGAGAGTAAAATAAGATTAATAGGAGTCTATATTTAATGATGGAAATCTTTCAATATGATACCTCACGTAAAGAGAACCTAAGTG
>JAJRQV010000089.1 GCA_024280035.1 Campylobacterales bacterium | reverse complement strand
TAAAGCAGATAGAAGATTTTATAAGCGATACAGCACATGAGTTAAATACCCCTATTACTGCACTGAAAATGTCAGTATCGAGTGCTTTAAATGGTGAACCCTGTGATAAAAAAACACTTAAAAATATTTCTATTAGTACTAAACAGCTGTTTGATATTTATAATGCCTTATCTTATCTCTCTTTTGATCAAGAAGAAGAGAAAGCGGTGGAGAGTATTGATATCTGTGCTTATTTACAAAAGTCAATTTCATATTATGAAGAGCTTGCCCACAGAAAGAGAATAGAGTTTATTGTTGAATGTGATTCTTACCATTTTAAAATAGATGAAACGAAAATTACTATGCTTTTTGGTAATTTGATAAATAACGCGATTAAATACTCTCATGCTAACTCAAAAATAAAAATTAACCTACATGCGGGTGTGTTGAAGATCCAAGATTATGGCATCGGCATAAGCGAAGAAGGGATAAGTAAAATATTTGAGCGCTTTAATCGAGAGACAAATTACTCGGGTGGTTTTGGCATAGGCTTAAGTATTGTTAAGAAAATAAGCGAAGAATATAAGCTTAAACTTTCTGTTGATTCCAAACTCGAAGAAGGCAGCTGTTTTACAGTAGATTTTTCTTAATACAAAGCTACCTTTTCTTCATTTACTCACAAAACCCTCACACTCTCTGAATATAATTTTCCTTTAATAAAGGAGAATTTATGTGTATGAAAAAAATAATATTAAGTGCCTGTGTCGCTCTTCTATCTACAAGTTTAAATGCGGGAAGCGTTTATGTTGATATGGGAATGAGTGTTTTAGACACGGATTATACAAATAATACAGGTTTTGGTCCAATCGGACGTCTGGGTTATCTCTTGGGTGATAAAGACAATAGTTTTGGTCTTGAAGCTGAACTAAATCCTCTGATGGTAGATATGGACAATGATAACCTAAATAGTAGTTCAGGTTATGGACCAAGTAACAGAGACATTGCTTTAACAGTAGGTACGTACATTGTGTACTCTTATAAGATTGCGGATACAAAATTTTATCTTCGTCCACGTGCAGGTGTTGTTTGGCCTAACTTAGGTGATAATATCTATAAAGACAGTAGTAGTTTTGCTTATGGATTAAGTATTTTATATAACTTTAGAAATAACTTTAGCGGTTACGTAAGTTATGGCTCTTTTGGAAGTGGTGTAAATGGTGGATCTATCGGAATTTCGGTGAATTTCTAATGAAACTTTTTTTAGCTAGTGCCGCTCTTATTCTTTTAATGAGTGGATGTATCTCAAGAGGATATTCTAATGATTCAAATGGGCACAATTCTGGTGGTGGAAAATGTGGTATGATGATGAAGGATAAGCCTAATAAGCAGAAGGTAGTATAAGATGAAGTACTTTACTGGCACAGTGATAATGCTCTCTTTAGTAAGCATATTAAGCGGCTGTATGATGATGGGTGGTATGGGTGGAAGTGATGATAAATACTCTTCGGGTATGATGAAATGTGGCATGATGATGGGTGGAATGAAACATGACTCAAAAGAGATGAAACATGATTCTAATATGTCTAGTAGTGCTGCAATGAAGTGTGGATCTGGTATTAAAATGGACAAAAATGACCACTCAATGAAAGCAGGTTCTTCAAAAGAAAAAGATTATATTATTACGCAAAGATATTGTACGCAATGTCATGGTTTTAGAGAGAAGAGTCTTTATTCCCCTAATGAATGGAGACCTATTTTAGCACGTATGATGGGATATATGTAGAAAACAGGAAACAATTTTCCTGATGATTATGAGTCTATTATGATTAATCATTATTATGAAATAGATAATTAATGATAAAACTCTTTGAGTTTTTCCATTAGAAGTTGATGTAGCTCTTCATCTTTAAGCTGTGTAATATTTTTAAATACAGGAAAAATAAAACTCTGAAAAATATCAACAAGATGGGGATCAAAATGAGAACCTGCCTCTCCTTTTAGTTTTTTTATACTGTCATTAAAATTCATCTCTTTTTTATAAGGACGTTTTGAGATAAGAGCATCAAACACATCACAAATCATAAAAAGCCTAGCATTAAGAGGAATCTCTGTACCTTTAAGGGTTTGATTATAACCCTGACCATTATATTTCTCATGATGATAAGCGATAACATCCCTTGCATCGTCTAACCATCTGCTTTTTGAAATAATATCAACCCCGTACTCAACATGAAGTTTCATTTTTTCAAACTCATCTGAAGTAAGCTTATTGGGTTTAAGTAAGATAATGTCTGAGACACCTATCTTCCCAATATCATGCAAAAAAGCGCCTTTGATTAAACCCATCATCTTTTCAGGAGTAAATCTAAGTTCTTTCGCAAAGGCTATTGCATAAAGTGTTACTCTGTAATTATGGGCATTGGTATCACTATCTCGTTTGGCTATAGCACTACCAAGTACGGACATAATCTCAAGATTGGCCTGTAAAAGGTTTTGGCTCTGTTGCATATAACTCTTATTAAGATAAACAATAAGGGGATATAAGAGCAAGGTGGTAATAAAAACTGTACTTAGAAGTTGAACAAGACTGTAAAATATATTAGTATAAATGTCGTCAACCTCTTGAGAAGAGATGTGATAAAGCCCCTGTACATAACCTCTAAAGTTTTTTGTTTGTATGGGGGCTTTAAACTGAAAATAGAACTGTTTTTTAATATGGTTATGGATAAGGCGTTCTTGATACTCAGGGTCTGATTTAGTAGTGAGATGGTGGTCTATCTTTTTTAATTCATTTTGTATCTGTCTGTAATCTTTGGTTTGATTAGAGTAAATACGTAAACCTTCTGTATTTAAGATAGAGATATTTAAAAAGTTTGTATCAGAGAGTTCGAGTGTATACGTATGCATATCATCTCTTAATTCAAGGTCTTTTGTAAAATGTTTGACCTCATTTTTAGCTAGAACAAGAACCTTCTCTTCCATTTGAGATAGTTGAATATACAGAGTGAAAAGTGAAGCGAACAAGGCAATAATAGGAGAAAAAATAAGTAAGGGTTTTAGGATACGAGAGTGTATTTTCATTGAGTAGCCTTTATAATATTTTATTATAACTTTGTGAGTGTTATGTGAACATTCACAAAGCACTCACACACTCTTAATATAATTTCTAAAACAAAAAGGAAAAATTATGAAATTATCTCTACTTTTAAGCAGTTCTTTAATAGGGGCTATGCTTTTTATCTCAGGATGTTCAAGTAAAAACATGACGGTTAATGATTCTCAGTTTTTAGACACTAAAGAGGATTTTAAACAGAGCGCTAAACTCGAAGGTACTAAAACATATTTTTCGCCAAAGGCGGACTTTACTCATTATAAAAATATTTATATTGCTCCAGTAAAAGTGCTTGCAGCTATTAATGAAAAAGATCAAACTTCAGAGCAAAAACTTTTAATAAGTCAGATCTCTGAGTACCTTACTATGGCATATAAACAGATGATTCAGCGTGAGTCTATTTATACACTTGTTGACTCACCTGATCATGCAAACACCTTAGTGTATGAGGGCTCAATTTCTTCTGTGAGTGTTGAGTTTGATGACTTAAATGGAATGAGTTATATGCCAATGATGTTTGTGGGCACGATGATAGCCCGTGCTACTTTTAAAGATGAAAGTATTCGTATCTTAGGTGAAGGTAGAATTAAAGATGCCCAAACAGGCGCAGTACTTATTCAGATGATGCGTCTGGAAAAAGGTAAAGAGGTTGATGTTGATGCAGATAAACTTGTTTTTAAAGATGTGAAACCTGTTTTAGATAACTGGTTAAATAGTTCAACTCAAAACCTTAAAAAATTGAGAGCAGGAATACTTCAACACCAAGGTAATAGAAGTTAAACATGAGTAATATAAGTGATAAGGTCAATGCTTTAGCAGAAAAGGCACTTGATTATCGTTCAGCTAGAGGGAAACTGATAGCTGGAAATATTGCGAATATAGACACCCCTTTTTATAAAGCAAGAGATATAAATTTTGCAAAAATCCTTCAAAACGAAGCAAAAGAATTTTTTCAAAAAGATAAAGATAAAAAGAGTATAAAAAAGTTAGAGCTTGCTGCTACACAGGGTAAATACTTTAAATCAAGTTCGGAAGATGAGATCGATAAAGCCAAACTCTTTTATAGAGGTTCGCACCTAAGTCGAAATGATGGAAACAGTGTTGACCTTGATGTTGAGACAACACAGATGACAAAAAACACACTAATGTTTCAAGCAATTATTACGGGTATGAAAGCAAAAGGCAGGGTGATGAAAGCAGTTATTGAAGCTTCTAATAGAACGAGTTAACTACGATAATAATTTTCTTTTTCCTTTTTTTCACAAAGACTTCACATCTCAAGCCTATACTTATAGCCTATCGAATAAAATGAATAGGGAGTATTCATGAAAACATTTATAACCAGTATTACGCTTAGTGCTGTACTTTCTTCTGTACTTTTTGCTGTGCCTGCGAATCAGGAAGACCTATCACAACTTCGCCAAGATATGCAAGAACTTAAGCAGTTAGTTGGATAACTAAAAAAGTCTAATGATGCATTACGGGCTCGTTCCACAAGCTACAGTGAAGGCGAGACTGTTGACACTAAATCACATGAATTTCAAGCCTTAAAAGAAGAGGTTATACAGATGCAAACAGAACTTGAAAGTAATGCTAAATCAGGTTTTCAACTTGCAGGTTATGCCTCCTTTGATTGGACAGATCAACAAGGAAGTGATAATGAATTTTCAGGTGTAAAGTTTGCTCCTATTTTCCATTATCAGTATGGAGATATTTTCCAATTTGAGGGCGAGTTGGAGTTCACAACAAATAATCAAGGGGAGACAGATACTGAGCTAGAATATGCCGCAGGCACCCTCTTTTTAAATAATTATATGGGGCTTCAGCTTGGTAAATTTATGTCGCCTGTTGGTCAGTTTGTTCAAAACCAACACCCCTCATGGATTAACAAACTTCCTGCTACTCCAGTGGGTTTTGGTCATGATGGTGCGGCGCCTACCTCTTTTATTGGAGCTGCCTTAAGAGGTGGTTTGCCTAAGGTGGTAGATATCAGAAGTAATTATGTTATTTTTGTTGGTAATGCGCCAACTTTTGCAGAAGCACCTGATGGGGATGTTATTGTTGATGCGAGTGGTAAAACGAGTTCAGGAGATGCTTCAAAAACATGGGGTGGACGTTTTGCCCTTAACCCTGTAGGTGGGATGGAAATTGGCGTCTCCTACGCAAAGGGTAAGGTATCTGAAACATTAACTGCGACTACGATTACGGGAGGTTCTGCTATTGATGATAAGCTTCAGCGTGATTATGACGTTGCAGGAGTAGATGTTATGTATAACCTTAATGCTATTGATATCAAAGCTGAATATATTAAACAAAAAATTGGTGATAATGACAAAAGTTCACTTGAGGGTGGAACATGGAGAGCTTGGTATGCCCAAGCCTCTTATCAATTTTCTTTTTTACCAATTGAACCAGTTTTACGTTACAGTGATTACCATAATCCAGAGGTTGAACGAAACCAATGGGCTATTGGTCTGAATTACCTTTTCGCAAACAATTTAATTGCAAAAATCGCCTATGAATATAATGATAATGAAGATAATGCGGGGGATGCGAGTGTGAATAACAATCGTGTTCTTACCCAGCTAGCCTTTGGTTTCTAAGAGGAGAAAAAGATGAAAAAAATATTACAAGTAGTAGTTATTTCATGTCTGCTAACATCCGGATTAAGTGCCTCTATTTTTGGCGAAAAGATTACTCCTAATAGTGCTAATGGTGCTACTATTTGGTCAGATGTCTGTATGCGATGTCATAACCTAAGGGAACCGGCTGACTTAAGCAAAAGAGCATGGAAATATTCTATGCAACATATGCGAGTTCGTGCGGGTTTAACAGAGCAAGAGACAAAGGATATTTTAGCATTTATTGAAGAGTCTAAAACACAAGAAGATGGAAAGTAAGTCGTTTTGTCGTTATCTATGCTAAGGGGCTAGAAAGCTTAAACAGTCTCTAGCTCATGAAAACCATCGGTAACTTGATTAACAAGATTTTCTTTGAGTGCATAATCAAGAAAAGATTTAAGATGTGAAAAAATAATCTCTTCATAAGGATACTCTTCAATACTTGCATAAGAGATATAAAGTTGTTGAGAAAAATGTTTTGTTTCATAAGCAGACAAAATATTTTGACAGGCTTTAAAACCTTTAATCCCCGAAGAAATATCAAAAATAATACAAAAAAGATTATCATAAACTCTTATGATTTTATCAGTTGTACGAATAGAATGTGTAAAAACAATTTCATCTAAAGAATCTGGCGAATAAAATAGTGCCATACTAAAGGTCAGTCCATTACGCTGAAATCGATAATCAAATTTTTGATAAGAAGGTCTAACACTTTCAAACAAGTCATGTGTATAATCTTTAGTCTTAATATTAAATACTATTGAGTTAGGATTTATTCTCATGATATCCTCCTTCTGTCTTACCTATATTATACTAGGATAATGTGAGGATTTTGTGTAGAAATCCTAATATTAAGATAACAGAGATAAAGCATAATAATATTTCAATAAAAATACTTAACTAGACTCATTTATAATCTCTTTTGCTGCGGCTTCTACAATATCAGCAATGAGTAAAAGTTCTTGTGAATGCTCTGAATCTTGCAGTAAAGCCGAAGGTTTAATTATACCTATATAGGTGCTTCCCTTGTCTGTATAGACTGAGATACGACAAGGAAGTAACATATTCATGCTCATATCTCTACTAAGAACTTCTTTTGCTAGTTTAGGGTTACATATCTCAAATATACAGCAAGATTCTCCTAGGGTAATTCCTTTTTTATCTAAGGCATCTTCTAGGTTATAGGTATGTAAAATACCAAAGCCATTAGCCGCAATACCCACTTTTAAACGTTGAGCAACCTCTTTTACACTTTTAGAACTTTTTACTATATAGCGCATATACATATCCTTTTTTAGTGAAGTAGTTTATAAAAGAAGTGTGAAGCTTATGTGAAAATATAGGGTAGAATATAAATGAAGTTCTGAGGAGAAGTATTGCCTCACATAGCCCTCACATAAAGAAGTTACAATACAACATATTAGGAATAAGGATACGTCATGAAAAAGATATTATTAGTTTTATTAAGTTTAACACTTACTGCCTCGCTGCTTCAAGCAGCTGCCTTTGAAAAAGATGCAAAGTTTAGAACAACAAAGGTTCACATTAGCTCAGAAAAACCAATTGGAACAGGTTCAAATACTTTTATCTTAGATATTACACAAGCGGGTAAAGTTCCTCAAGGCGCAAAGGTAAGTGTTAAAGCTTTTATGCCTGCAATGCCCGGTATGCCTGCAATGAAATCAAAAGCCAATGCTAAAGACTTAGGTAATGGAAAATATGAGGTTACGGTTAATGTAGCGATGGGCGGAACATGGCAGTTTCATATCTTTATTACACCAACTGAGGGTAAAAAATCTCGTGTTAAAACCTCAATGAACTTTTAGAGGTACGGGGGGATGAAACAACTACTTTTAATACTTACTTTTTTGGGCACTACGCTTTATGCTGTGACTCTTGATGAGCTGATACAAAGGGCGTTAGATGAAAACCCTACTTTAGAGTCCCTCTCTTTTCGTATTGCGGCAAATAAGTCCAATATTGATCTCTCTAATCAGTTTTCAAATCCAAATATAAGTTATACGCAAAATACTATAGATGATGCACAAGCGATGAGTCGAAAAACAGTGACCTTGCAACAAAAACTACCTTATTTTGGTAAAAGAGATAGTTTAAAAGAGGTGGCTATTGCACAAGAAGGTGTTTTAACTGAAAATCTGGAACAAGCAAAAGTCACCTTAGTAAATGCTATTAAAAATCAAGCCTATACAATCTGGGAGAGGGAAAGACTATATAAAATCATTTGTGATTATGAAGACTTAACCCGACAAAATATAGAGCTTTTTGAATCATATACGAGTACACAAGCAAATCAACACATGGGAATTATGTCAGCAGAGCTTACTCTTTCTGATTTACGCATACAAAAAAGTGTCTTAAATGCAAAAATTTATGCTACTTATGCAAATCTCTCTTATTTAGCTGCTTTTGAGGTAAATGACATAGAAATTAAGCTTTTAGTTAATGAGATGCCCGGTCGTTCAAGCCTTTTACATGGATTAGAAAACAACCATAATCTTGCTATAAAAGAGAAAGAGATTCAAAAAAGCCAAGCCTTGGTTAAAACAGCAGATTTAAATAATTATCCTGATATTAATATTTTGGGTGCGTACTCATATCGAAAAAACTTTGATAACTATTTTACCTTCGGAGTGGGGGTGAGTCTACCTATTTATGGAAGTGAAGATTATCAAGAAGAAGAAGCACGAAAATTAACACTGTCTACACAGAGCTTGAAAGAGGATACTAAGATTGCAATTACTTCAGAGTTTGAGGCAAGTTATCTTCAGATGAAATCAGCCTATGAAATTTATCATATTGTGCATGATGAAGCCCTTCCTCAAGTTGAGCATATGTTTGAATTAACATCATCTTCTATTGCAACAGGAGGGGATCTTTTTAAATATATAGATCTTTTAGTACAAAAACTTAAGTTAGAACAGCAAAGCATCATTGCTATTGCAAATTATCATAAAGCTGAAGTAAAAATTTCAGCACTTCAAGGAGAATTATAATGAAACTATTTTTAAAATCATGTTTACTCTTTTTACCCCTATTGCTTGTTGCGAGAGAAGCTACTGTAGAACAGCTCTTTTCGGTACAAACGGTAAAAGTTAAAAAAGAGTTGATTAGTCAAAAAATCAAAAATTATGGATTTGTTAAGGCTGATGATGCACGTATGTATGATATTTCCCCTCGTTTTGGTGGTTATGTTGTTAAACTTTATGCGGATAAAATTTATCAAAAAGTTAAAAAAGGTGAACCCCTTGTAAGGGTCTATTCACCTGAGGTATTTAAGGCAAAAGATGAGTATCTAAATGCTTATCGTTATACTCGTAAACGCCCAAATAAAGGAATGTTAGAGAGTGCTAGATTGAAATTAGAACTGCTAAATATTAAGGATTCTGAAATTAAGGCTATCCTTAAAAAAGGAAAGGCTCAAGCCAACACTACAATTTATGCTCCTGTTGATGGTTATGTATTTATCAAAGGAATCGAGAAGGGTTCTGCCTTTAATGCTAAAGCAAAACTCTTTCAAATTGTAAATTTAGATGAGGTCTGGGTGGAGGTAAAACTATTTGAAGAAGAACGTGCCCGTTTGTCAAGTACTAAAAATTATGAACTAAGGTTTAAGGGCTTAAAAAAAGTGTATAAGACAGACAAAAAACTACTCTACCCTGAACTTGACCCAAAGGTAGCTACCCTAACCCTTCGTTTACGTATAGATAATGATAATCATGAGCTCTTCCCTGGCATGTATTCAACAGTGACCTCTTTAAAAAACGAAAAAGAGCAACTTGTTTTACCCACAACGGCAGTTATTCGTAAAAACGGAACGTTTTATGTCTTTATGATAGGTGAGTTTGCAGGTGAGTACGAACCCCTTGAGATACAAGTTAAGGTTATTGATGCGAATCATTATGCTGTACTTGGTGGTTTAAGCGAAGGTGATGAAGTGGTTAATAATGCTCTATTTATGATGGATTCGGATGCGCAGATTAATGGATTGTACTAAGGTACGTGAAGGGATGAGTATGAAACCTAAGCTAAATAAAGCGTTTATAAACGGCTCTTGTTTTTTGTCTTTAGTTTCACTTTTTTCTAAAGGAAAAAACAATGATTGAAAAATTAATAGCATTTAGTATTAAAAACAAGTTTTTAGTATTAATGATGGCACTATTTATTACAATGGGTTCGTACTATTCACTTAAAAATACCCCCTTAGATGCACTCCCTGATCTCTCTCCCCCTCAGGTAATTGTACAGATAAACTGGGCAGGGCAGTCTCCTGAAATTATTGAGGATCAAGGAACATATCCTTTAGTATCTCAATTTTTAGCCATTGCGAATATTGATACGGTACGTGGATATTCAACATATGAAAATGGTCTGATTTATATTATTTTTAAAGAAGGGACTGACCTTTATTGGGCAAGGTCTCGTGTTTTAGAACAACTCTCTTCTATTCAGTCGCAACTACCTGCTTCTATGGAGATCTCTTTAGTACCAGATGCTAGTGGTGTAGGATGGGCATATGAGTATGCACTGTCATCTCAAACAAAGAATTTAGCTGAGTTAAGAACCTTACAAGATTATTATTATAAATATGCTCTTATGGGCGTAGATGGTGTTTCTGAAGTAGCCAGTATTGGTGGGTTTATTCCTACCTATCAAGTAAGTGTTAATAATGATAATTTAATCCGTTATAACCTGAGTATTAAAGATATTGCTAAGGTCTTAAGAGCCAATAATAATGACACGGGTGGTCGTATAGTTATTGAAAATGGTTTTGAATGGATGGTTCAAGCTAAGGGTTATGTAAAAGATTTGGATGATATTCGTGGTCTTGTTGTTACTGAAAAAGAGGGGATACAGATTACCCTAGGTGATATTGCTAGGGTTGAACTCACTCCTGCGGCACGTCGTGGTGTTGCAGACTTAAACGGAGATGGTGAAGTCGTAGGAGGAATTGTTCTGCTACGTTATGGTGAAGATGTTTATTCGGAAATAAAACGTATTGATAAAAAAATGAAAGAGTTAAAGGTAGAAGGGGTTGATGTTACCGTAGTATATGACCGCTCTTCTTTAATTGAAAAAGCGGTTGATACACTAAAAAGCACTCTGATTGAAGAGTCTATTATTGTTGTGGTTATTATTGGGCTTTTTTTGATGCACTTTCGCTCTTCTTTAATTGTACTTATTGTTTTACCATTAACGGTTGGGGCAACCTTCTTATTGATGTACCTTTTTAATATTGGTTCTAATATTATGTCCTTAGGGGGAATTGCTATTGCTATTGGTGCGATGGTTGATGCTTCTATTGTGATGATAGAAAATGCACATAAGATGTTGCATAAGTTTGAGCATCAACAAGGAAGAGTGCCTACAAATGAGGAACGTATTGATATTATTTTAAAATCATCTCAATTAGTGGGTCGTCCTATCTTTTTTGCTTTGGCTCTAATTGTGGTCTCTTTTTTACCGATTTTTGCACTTTCAGGTCAAGAAGGGCTTCTTTTTACACCCCTTGCTTTTACAAAAACCTTTGCTATGGCAGCAGGAGCAATTCTAAGTATTACTCTTGTTCCTGTGCTTATGGTGTTTTTTGTAAAAGGAAAAATCTTACCCGAAAATAAAAATCCTCTAAATCGTTTTTTTATCTGGTTATATCATCCTATTATTGTTTATGGGCTTAAACTTAAATACCTTGTTATTGTTATTGTACTTGCCTCGTTAGGTTATATGTACCCTCTGTTTAACTCACTAAAGTGGGAGTTTATGCCAATGCTTAATGAACAGAGTTTTATGTATATGCCTGTAACCCCTTATGGTATCTCTATTGACCAGTCTAAAGCACTAACACAAAAGACAGATAAAATTATTAAGTCTTTTCCTGAGGTTGAAATGGTTTTTGGAAAAGGGGGACGTGCTAATACAGCAACTGACCCTGCTCCACTTGGAATGCTAGAGACTATTATTACCCTTAAGCCTGAGAGTGAGTGGCGTGAGGGTATGACCTATAGTAAACTTCGTCAAGAGATGGAAGATGCCCTTCAAGTCCCTGGATTAACAAATTCGTGGACTTATCCAATTCGTGGGCGTATAGATATGCTTCTGTCAGGTATTCGTACTCCTTTAGGAATTAAACTGTACGGAAAAGATGCCGAAGGGCTTCAGAAGTATGGAAAAGCAATTGAAGATAAACTCCGTAATTATAAAGACACCCTTTCTGTTTTTGCTGATCAGGCAAGTGCAGGGTATTATATAGATATAGATATTGATGAAGAGAAACTACAACGTTATGGTTTAGCTAAAGATGCCTTACTAGAATATACCTCTTTGGCTATTGGTGGGATGAAAGTCTCTACGATGTATAAGGGTTTAGAAAGATACCCTATTACCCTTCGTTTAGATGGGGGGGAGAGACGCTCTTTAGAAAGTATTGCTGATATTCAGATTAAAACAAAACTTGGTTTTGTTCCTTTATCAACCTTTGCTAATGTCTCTTATCGACAGAGTGCTTCTGTGATTAAGTCAGAAATGGCAAGCCCTGTGACCTTTGTTTATATTACACCCAACGAAGGTGTAACAGCCAGTAGTTATAAAGAAGGGGCTAAAAAGTTAATTGATGAAATTGATTTTGAAGCAGGATATTATGTAGAGTGGGCAGGGCAGTCTGAATATCTTGAGTCGGCTATGGCTAAGATAGTTTGGATTATCCCTGCGGTACTTTTAAGTATCTTAGTCTTAATTTATTTTGCTTTAAAACAGATGATTCCTACTTTGATTGTTTTTTTCACCCTACCTTTTGCACTATTAGGAGGGCTTATTTATATTGATATACTTAATTTCGCAATGAGTATTGCTGTTATTGTTGGTTTTTTAGCCTTGCTTGGTGTGGCAGCAGAGACTGCTATTGTAATGATTGTGTATCTGCAAGAGTCTGTAGATGAGTCTCGACAGAAATATGAAAGTAGTTTTGGAATGAAAGAGCTTAATGCGGCGATTTATGAGGGTGCTGTTCAGCGTGTTAGACCAAAGTTAATGACAGTTTTTGCTATTCTTGCAGGGCTTGCTCCTATTATGTACACCCATGGTGTTGGTTCAGAGGTAATGCAACGTATTGCGGCACCTATGTTAGGTGGGGTGATAAGTTCAGCTGTTCTAAGTCTTATTATTATTCCTATCTTATTTGATATTTATCAGATTTATCTTTTAAAAAAAGGGGAGTAGAATGAAATACTTACTGATTGTTTTTGTCTTAGTTTTTATTGCTTGTGGTGATAAAAAACAGCAGGGTTCTACTGCTCCAGGAATGAAATGTGGTTCAGGAAAATGTGGTACTAATATGTTTGATGGTAACTCTGCCTTAGCTAAAAAGAAAAAAAATATCTTAAAACAGATGCGCAAAGATGACACAAGAAAAGAGTGTGTTCTTAGTGCCAAAACAACCAAGGCGGCGTATAACTGTGTGCGTGAACCGGGTGGTAACAAACTTACTATGAAGTGTGGTACAGGAAGGTGCGGTACTGATGTTCCTGCACCAGAAATAAAGAAAAAAGAGTCTTCAATGAAGTGTGGTACAGGTAAATGTGGAAGTTCAATGTAATGAAAAAATTAAGCTGTATTCTTTCTTTAATACTCTTCTTTTTTATTATGAGTGGATGCTTACACAAAAATAGTACCCGCGTGCAAGAGGTACATCTACAAAAAGATGAACTTGCACTTAAACACCTTACTCAGGCTTATCAAAAAGAGAAAATAGGTGCCCTTGCTTATGTTCAAGGCTATAATATTCTTAATAAACGTATACAGCAAAACAAAAAGATTTTAGAAGATAAATACAAAGCTCATTATTAGAATGTAATTTAGTAATCTTATTTACAAGAAGTTTAATAAAACTCCTAAATAAACCCAATTACCAAGGGGGGGAAGTTAAGTAATTATAAGGGTTTAAATAGAAAGTTTTAGTAGCCGTGTTATAAACGGTAGGGTAATTATAGTAAAGATCTGTGAAGCCTTTGTGAGGAGATAAAACAATTAAAAGTGATATTTGTTTTGCCTAGAGCCTTCATAAATGAAAATTATAATAAAACCTTCATAAATAAAGATGATTTTAACGCTACATTAACATATAAACCCTATCATTACACATAATTAAAAAGGAAATATAATGAGCAGAGTAGAGACCCTAGCCTTAAACGATTCTGGATTTGCTTTTGACCCAATGAGTGGGGAAAGTTTTACTCTTAATGAAACAGCTATTGAGATTATTAAAGCGGTTAAAGAGGGTAAAAATGAACGTGAAATTGCTGAGCAGTTAAGCACTGTTTATGAGGTTGAAACCTTAGATAGTTTTACGGATGTTTTAGACTTTATTAAACAGCTTAAAAATTTTGGTTTAGTGGATTAAAATGAAGGGTTTAAAGATTGCCCTAAGTGGCATTAATGATACTGATAATCCTGGTCCAGGAGTGGGTGTAGCACGTAGTTTAAAAGAGTCAAATTTAGATGTCACTACCATTGGTCTTTCTTATGATATTCAAGACCCTGGTAATTATATGGGTTTTGTGATTGATAAGTCTTTTGTACTTCCCTACCCCAACAAAGGATGGCAAGCTATCTTTTTACACCTTTTAAAGATTAAACAGAAGATGGGTTTAGATATGGTGCTTCCTAACTTGGATGCCGAACTCCCCTTATATATTAAACATCAAAGCGATTTAGAAAAAGAGGGTATTAAAAGCTTCTTACCAACACAAGAACAGTTTGATTTACGTGCTAAAGAGCATCTTGCTCCACTTTCTGAAGCCTTAGGTATTTTTTACCCCAAAACCTTTAAAACAACTAATGTTGAGGAGTTAAAAGAGGCATTAAAAGAACTAGACTTTCCAGCTGTTGTAAAAGGAAACTATTATAAGGCATATATTGTTTCTAATTTGAGTGATGCAATTCGCCGATTTAGTGAAATTGCTAATGAGTGGGGTTATCCTATTTTAGTGCAAGAGATGGTTAAGGGTGATGAGCTTAATGTTGTAGGTGTGGGTGATGGAAAAGGGGGTAGCCTTGGTATGGTTGCTGCAAAAAAGATGACCACTACAGCAATGGGTAAGTTCTGGAATGGTATCTCTATTGAGCATAAGGCATTAATGGAAGTGGCAGAGAAATTTCTTAAAAAGACCTCATGGAGAGGAGCTTTTGAGTTAGAGTGTATGGTGGATGGAAATACAATTTATATGATTGAAATTAACCCTCGTTTTCCTGCGTGGGTCTATTTTGCAACAGGTTTAGGCGTTAATCTACCGCAAAGACTTGTTGACTTTAGTATGGGTAAAGAGGTGGATACCCAAAGTAATTATCAAGCAGGAAAGATGATGATTAGATACACCTATGAGACCATAGCAGATATACAAGAATTAAGCCATTTGGCAACGCAAGGAGAGAGTTATGAGTAAAAAGGTTTATGAAAGCCCAACTATTTTAAAAATCCAAAGTTCAATGTCAAAAGCAGGTCTGCCAAGTATGCAGCATAAAATTCGTGATAATATTGATGGCATAAGTATTTCGGAGTTAATTAATGCGTATGGTTCACCTCTGTTTGTCTTTTCTGAATCAAAAATGCGTTCACTTTATCAAGAAGCATATGAAGCCTTCTCTTCACGTTATCCTAATGTGCAGTTTGGTTGGTCATATAAAACCAATTATCTTAAAGCCATCTGTTCAATCTTTCATCAAGAAGGTGCTATTGCTGAGGTGGTGAGTGAATTTGAATATGAAAAAGCAAGAAACTCAGGTGTTGAGGGAAAAGACATTATCTTTAATGGTCCTTATAAACCTTATCACTCCTTACTTACAGCGGCTAAAGAAGGTGCGAAAATTCATATTGATACCTTTGATGAGATTAGTGATTTAGAGAAGGTCTCTGATGAGTTAGGAGTGAAAGTTCCTGTGGCAATTCGTCTAAACATGAATACGGGTATTGAACCGCAATGGTCACGTTTTGGTTTTAATATTGAAAGTGGTCAGGCGATGGATGCCGTACGGCGTATTGAAGCCGGTGGAAAACTTTTGATTACAGGGCTTCATTCGCATATTGGTACCTTTATGTTAGATGCGAATGCTTATAAACTTCAAACTGTTAAAATGGTGAACCTGATGAAAGAGATAGAGTCTAATACAGACTTTATTATTGAATATCTTGATGTGGGAGGTGGTTTTGCTTCGAAGGCACATCTTAAAGGTCTGTACCAACCACCTGAAGTAGTTGTTCCAAGTATTGATGATTATGCCGAAGCCATTACCTCTGCCTTATATGAGAACTTAGAGAGTGGTAACTACCCTAAACTTTATCTTGAAACAGGACGTCACCTTATTGATGAAGCGGGTTATCTTATAACATCACTTACCGGAACAAAACGTCTTCCAGATGGAAGAATGAATTATATTATGGATGCGGGTGTTAACCTTTTATACACTGCTTTTTGGTTTAAGTATAACCTTGAATTAGCAGAAAAACGCGATGGAATGATGGAGCCTTCTTTAGTGAATGGTCCCTTGTGTATGAATATTGATATTATTGATGACTCAGTAATGATGCCACGCCTTAAACGTGGTGATCATATGATTATTTCACCCGTGGGTGCGTATAGTATAACACAGTGGATGCAGTTTATTCGTTACCGTCCTGCGGTGGCACTGATTGATACTCAAGGTAAACATCATCTGATTCGTGAAGCTGAAGAGTTAAAAGATATTGAAACACGTGAAGTACTTCCTGAGTATTTAAAGGCTTAAAATGAAGACATTAAAGTACTATTTAAATGCCATTATTGCTTCGTATGCAGAGATTTTGTTTTTGCAAAATGCGAAGTATGGTATTGTACTTTTACTCATCTCTTTTTTTAATGTTAATGTAGCTGTTTCAGGGCTTATTGCTATTATTGTTGTACTTGCCTTTGCCCATTTTATTCGTATGGAAGCTGCTTTTTTAGAAAATGGTTTTTATATTTATAATCCTCTTTTGGTGGGGATGTCTGTGGGTTACCTTTTTCAAGTCTCTTTTGTTTCTATTATCTTAATTTCCATGTCTTCTGTATTTACATTTTTGTTGACTATGGTTTTATATAAGTTTTTAGCAAAGGCATCTGTACCAATATTATCTCTACCTTTTACCATGGTAAGTACACTGATTTACCTAGCTACGCTTAATTATACGGCTTTATATACCCAAGCCTTGTATGTTAAACCTCATCTTCTTGATTTAAGTTTTTTACCCCTGTTTTTAAGTAATTATTTTAGTGCCTTAGGAACGATTTTCTTTTTACCTTATACCAGTATTGGTCTTGCTTTTGCCCTTATTTTACTCTCTTATTCACGTATTATGTTTCTCTTTTCTTTGGGTGGATTTTATTTTGGCGTATTAGTACACTCTTTAATGCTAGGAAGTTTTACTGCTGCAATGTATAACCCTTATGCCTTTAATTATATTCTTATTGCTATCGCCTTAGGAACAGTTTTTCTTGTGCCTTCTGTTCGAAGTATTGCCCTGTCCTTAATGGGAATTGCTATGTCTGTACTTCTAATTGATGCCTCTTCTTCATTTTGGACGATTTATAAGATTCCTGTTTTTACCCTTCCTTTTAATATTATTACTATCTCTTTTTTGTTTGTTTTACAAGTGGTTAAACTTAAAGAGTTTGCTTATGTTATTCGTAAAACACCTGAACTGACCCTGCGTTCTTATATCCTCTCTCTGTTTCGTTTTAGAGCAGATGAGAGAAAGGTATTTTTACCTTTTTCAGGGAAATGGTCTGTTTATCAGGCCTTTGATGATGAGTGGACACATCAGGGTGATTGGAAATATGCGTATGATTTTGTTATTATCAAAGAGGGGCACTCTTTTAAAAATAAGGGAGATTTTTTAGAAGATTATTATGCCTTCAAAAAACCTGTACTCTCCCCTGCTTATGGATATGTAGTTGATTTAAAAGCTAATGTAGAAGATAACCTTATTGGTGAGGTCAACACTATTGAAAACTGGGGAAATTATGTTGTTATTCAGACCCATGAAGGACATTTTGTTGAGATTTCACATTTTGCAAAAGATTCTATAAAAGTGAAAAGAGGGGAATATATTGAACCCGGGCAGATACTTGGGCTTTGTGGAAATAGTGGTTATTCCCCTCTTCCACACATCCATATTCAAGTTCAAGAGAGTGCTCTTTTAGGCTCAAAAACACTCCCTTTTCATTTTGTAAGTTATATAGAAAAAAATCATGTACATTTTTATGCAAATCCGCTTAAACATATGGAAATTGAATCTTATTTTAATGATAAGGCATTAGATAAGAAACTCTCCTTTACCTTAGATAGTGAGTATGCTTATGAGGTTTATCAAGAAGAAGAACTCATTGATAACTTAGTTATAAAAGTGAAGATGAATCGCTTTTCAGGAAAATTTTATTTTGAAGATGATGATGGAAATATCTTGCATTTTGCTAAAGAGGCAGGTATGTTCTATTTTTATGATTATGAGGGAGAAGATAAGGCATGGTTACAGAAGTTTTACCTTGCTATACCACGTCTGCCACTTAGGAGTAAAAAGAATCTGTCTTGGTATGATTATTTACCTCGACGTTATAGCAAAAAAAGTCTATTTTCAAGCCTAACGACTATGGGTGCAATGCTTGTTCCTCGAGCCTATGTGATTAAGGGAAAATGGAACTTTAAAGATGAAACCCATATTGAGGGTATTTTACTGAATGGTTCTAAACAGAAACTAAGTGTTGTTCTTGATAACACCAATGGTATAAAGAGTATAAAAATAAATAAACTTACAATAAAGATGAAAAAATGATAAATTTTTTAAGATGTTTTGTAGAACTCAATTTTCAAAATAGTTCTTTACAAAATATATTAGCGTGTGAGGATAAGGGCTTTACTCTACTGGGTAAAAAGAGCCCTTCTTCTGTAGGTTATATTTTAGGGCATGACCTTTCTTCATTTTTAAACTACATTTTCCAAGGAGTATAGATGCGTTTTATTATTTTATTATTTTTGAGTTTGAATCTTAGTGCTACGAGTTCAGACTTTATTAAACAGGCTTATTATGACTCTTATAATTATGAGAAGATGCAAAACTATACGGATGCAATTAAGGTGCTAACATTAGTTTATGAGAAGTATCCAAAGGCATATACTCCTAATTTTCGTCTGGCATGGCTCTTTTATATGAATAAAAACTACACAAATGCTATCTTACATTATGAGACAGCCATTAGCCTTGTGTCTACTTCTGTGGAGGCAAAACTAGGGCTTATTCAGGTCTATCAGGCAATGGGAAAACATAATGATGCTACACGTATGATTTATGATATTTTACAAGATGATTTGTATAATTATTATGCTAATTCTTATCTGGTTGTTTCTCTTAATGCTCTCAAAGAGTATAAGCAGTCACTGAAGATAATTTATAAGATGTTAGCCTCTTATCCAACGGATATTTACTTTTTAGGACAGTTAGCTCAAGTCTATGTAGATACAAAACAAGATAAACTTGCCTTGGGTGTGTATCAAGATATTATTATTTTAGACCCTGCCGATACCAAAGCAAGAGCCTATTTAAATCAATAAAAACCCTTTAAAAAAGAGGGGTTCTTTTACCTAAAAACTATTTTTTATACAAAAATAAAAATTCTCTCATTTTAATTTTCACGAAGTCTTCACAGTTAGGGTATACAATTAATTATTCGGTACTACTTATAATATATGGAGGCTCAAGATGAATACTCTTTATACGTGTCCAATGCATCCCGAAGTACTTAAAAACGAACCTGGAGACTGTCCGAAGTGTGGAATGGCTCTGGAGTTAGCAAAAATAAGTAATGAAGAGAGTGCTAACCCAGAATATATTAATATGAGAAACCGTTTTATTCTTTCTCTTGTTTTAACCATTCCTCTGCTCATTATTGTAATGGGAGATATGTTCCCCTCAAAACCTATCTCAGTATTTATTGGTTCTGAATATAAGGGTTTATTAGAATTTATTCTTGCTACACCAATATGTACCTATGCTGCATTTCCTTTTTATACAAAATTTATTGCTTCTATTAAAACAGGGCACTTGAATATGTTTACACTTATTGGGTTAGGCGTTAGCGTGGCTTATGGATACAGCCTTGTTGCTCTATTTCTTCCAGATATTTTTCCCTCTACTTTTCGTTTGGAAAATGGAGAAGTTGGTCTCTATTTTGAAGCAGCAGGAACTATTGTTACCCTTATTCTTTTAGGTCAAGTTTTAGAACTTCGCGCACGGAGTCAAACAGGAGAGGCAATAAAGTCCCTTTTAGATCTCTCTGCACAAAAAGCAACCCTTGTTGTAAACAATAATGAAGAAAAACTTATTGATATAGATAAGGTAAAAGTTGGTGATTTTTTGCGGGTAAAACCTGGAGAGAAAGTACCTTTGGATGGTCGAATTAGTGAGGGTAACTCACGAATAAATGAGTCTATGATTACAGGAGAAGCTATTCCCGTATCAAAGAGTGTTAACGATAAACTTATTGGAGCGACACTAAATACTACGGGTTCTTTTATTATGCAAGTTGAAAAGATAGGAAAAGATACGATGTTATCGCGTATTATAGAGATGGTTTCTGCGGCACAACGCTCTCGAGCACCTATACAGAAACTTGCAGACAGTGTTTCTGGTTATTTTGTTCCTATTGTTATTTTTATCTCCATTCTTACCTTTATAGTCTGGTCCATTTTTGGACCTGAACCCTCTATGGCATATGCGCTTATTAATGCGGTTGCTGTTTTAATTATTGCCTGTCCTTGTGCCTTAGGGCTTGCCACGCCGATGTCTATTATGGTAGCAACAGGAAGAGGGGCGAAAATGGGTGTTTTATTTAAAAATGCACAGGCTATTGAGTCTTTAGAAAAGGTTAATATTTTTGTGATTGATAAGACAGGTACGATAACAGAAGGTAAGCCACGTTTACATTCTATAATTACAGATAAAGATGAAGATAGGTTTTTATCTATTGCGGCAAGCTTAGAAAGAGGGAGAGAACACCCTTTGGCACTTGCTGTTATGAATGAGGCAAAAAATAGAAAATTAGAATTAAGACCGAGTCAAGATTTTGTCTCAATCACAGGAAAAGGGGTGCAAGCCAATTTCTTAAATAAGCTTTATCTTTTAGGAAATGATACCTTAATGCAAGAGCGAAATATTAGTACTGAAAATTTTAAAGCTACAGCAGATGTCTTAAAGATGCAGGCTAACACGGTAATATATCTTGCTGAAGAAAATGAGTTAATTGGTATTTTAGCCGTTAATGACCCTATAAAAGAGAGTGCGGCAAGTGCGATAAAAGGTTTACAAGATGATGGGGCAAAGGTAGTTATGCTTACAGGAGATAGTCAAGATACAGCGAATGCGGTTGCTTCGGTTTTAAATTTAGATGAGGTGGTTGCTCAAGTTTTACCTGAACAAAAAGCAGATAAGGTTAGGGAGTATCAAGAAAAAGGATATGTAGTAGCGATGGCAGGAGATGGAATTAATGATGCCCCTGCATTAGCTCTTGCTGATGTGGGTATCGCAATGGGAACGGGAACAGATATTGCCATGCAAAGTGCGGATGTCACCTTAATAAAAGGGGATTTAAGTGCTATACTAAGAGCCAAAGATTTAAGCAGGGCAAGCATGAAAAATATAAAACAAAATCTCTTTTTTGCCTTTATTTATAATATCTTAGGTGTTCCTATTGCAGCAGGTGTACTCTTCCCATTTTTTGGTATCTTATTGAGTCCAATCTTTGCTGCGGCTGCGATGAGTTTCTCTTCTGTATCGGTAATAACGAATGCCTTAAGGCTTAAAGGAGTTAAAATATGAGTACAATAATTTTACAATCAACTCTATGCTGTCCAAAATGTGGGTACAAAAAAGAAGAGACCATGCCTACAGATGCTTGTCAATGGTTTTATGAATGTAAGGCTTGTAAAGAGATTTTAAAACCACTTAAGGGAGATTGTTGTGTGTTTTGCTCTTATGGGAGTGTCGTTTGCCCACCGATGCAAGAGAAGAAAAACTGCTCTTGCTAAAAGGTTTAGTTATTACAGCTTTTTGAACCTGTTTGTTTAGGAGGTGAAGAGAGATAATTCTTAACTAACCATACTGAGATGGAGTGGAGATCTTCTTCGCTGAGGTTTCCTTTTTGAGAAGGCATAAGACCAAAACGTTTAATTTTTTGACTTTGACAAACTGCCTTATTAACCTGAGGGTGCATAGCATAAGCTGATATGAATTTAACAGCTTCTTTTTGTGAAGGATAGGTCATATTTACATGTCGCATAACACCTATAATCGGTGGTGCAATAAGTGAAGAGGTGTCTTGGGGTATGACTTTGATATGACAGCTTGCACATTTGGCATCAAAAAGTGCTTCGCCTGAAGTGTCTGCTTGTACAGATGCAGTGAAGCTTAACAGAGCAAATAGTGTGAATAATAGAGTTTTCATAAGGTTCCTTTGATTGTATTATAGGGTTTTAGAATCAAATTAATATCAAAAGAAAGTCTTACTCCACAGAGGCTATACACTTTTGCACTATAATAGGAGAATGAAAATATTATTCCTTGAAGATGACCCTGTTATTAGTAATATTGTAAAAGACTTTTTATTAGAGACCCTAAGCGATTGTGAGGTTAAACACTGTTTTGATTCGGCTACCGCACTGCAAATAGCAGAAGATGAAAGCTTTGATCTGTATCTTTTTGATATTAATGTTCCTGGTATTTCAGGAATAGAACTCTTAAAGAATCTACGTGAGTTTTCAGATGCTACACCGACTATCTTTATTACTGCGCATCAAGAGTTAAAATATCTTCAAGATGCTTTTAATGTAGGTGCAAATGACTTTCTTCGTAAACCTTTTGAGCTTGAAGAGTTGCGTGCACGTATAGAAAACATTAAGCGACACTTTAGTATTGATGAAGAGATTGAAATTGAAGAAGATATTATTTTTAATCCGGTGTTATGTCAGCTGATTATTAATAATGAGATGACCTCTTTAAGTGCAAAAGAGAGTTCGGTTTTACTCTATCTTATTCGTAATAAAAATCGTGTTATTGCTACAGATGAGATTTTGCAAAATTTATGGGAATATGATGAAATGCCCACAAATGATACGATTCGCACCTATATTAAAAATCTTAGACAGCTTTTAGGAAAAGAACATATTATTAATGTACGTGCAAAAGGGTACCGTTTTGAATAGTGTTGAGCGAAAGTCTTTTTACTCTTTTTTATTTCTGTATATTGTCTCCTCTTTTGCTTTTATATCTTTAAGTGCCTACTGGTACTATACTGCTCAAGAGACGATGTTAAAAAGTAATGACTATTATAAACATCAGCATACGGCAGACAGGATATCAAGTGAAATTATTGCAGCATCCACAAAAGGGCATCTTAACTATACTCCTCGTAAAGAAGAGGGGATTACACTTGCCTTTATTGACACCCATAATAAAGTGGTTTATGGAAAAATAACAGAAGACTTTTTTCCTACAAAACCTGAATATTTTGCAAAAGGCGATTATTGTGTCTTAGTTTCTCAAGCACCGCAAGAACATTTAGGGATTAAATATGTAGTAGTACAATCTAAGGTTTTATTTGATGAAATAAAGAAATTAAAACAGAGTGTTATGCTTGTTATGTTTTTTGGAACAATCATTATGAGTCTTCTTGCTTTTGTACTTTCAAAGCTTTTTATGAAACCAATTCATCAACACATTCAGCATATTGAAGACTTTATTCATGACACAACGCATGAGCTTAACACTCCGATAACTGCACTGTCTATGTCAGTGTCACGTGCGATAAAAAAATAGACCTATGATGAGAAGATTTTAAAAAATATCTCCATTAGTACCAAACAACTTTTTGATATTTATCGTTCTTTAACGTACCTCAATTTTACTTCTCAAATTAAGGTGTCACGACCTGTTAATGTGAAAACTATTTTAGAAAAATCAGTTGCTTATTATAAAGAACTTTCTGAGAGTAAAGGGATAAAAATAGAGCTTGATAGTAAAAATTATAATTTTCAGATTGATGAGAGTAAACTCTCTATGTTATTTGGGAATTTAATTAATAATGCGATTAAGTATTCTATGGCGAATTCTAAGATTGAGATAAGCCTAAAATCAGGTATTTTTATTATTAAAGATTATGGTATTGGTATAGAAGAGGACAAAATAGATAATATTTTTCAAAAATATAATCGTCAAACAGAGTATGCAGGTGGTTTTGGAGTGGGATTAAGTATTGTTAAAAAAATATGTGATGAATATGAAATAAAACTAAGCGTTGAATCAAAAAAAGAGGAAGGAACACGCTTTATATTAGATTTTTCTTAACATCGCTGTAATACTCTTTTTGTTATAATGTTGGTATGAAAAAGTACAAATTATTCTTTCTTGGGCTTATTGTTATGGGAACGCTTCTTGGAAGTTTTCACCATCATGATGATGGGTTAAGTAATAGTAACTGTTTGGTCTGTACGGTTCAACACACTCTTGATATCTCTGGAGATTTACACGCTTACTCTCTTGAAACACTTGAAACCTACTTTAGTACGGTACTTATTACTGAAAACAGTTATAAAAATGCCTTAGTTTATTCTTATACCCTTTCTCGCGCCCCTCCCTCTTTTTCTTAATACTTACGAATCTTAGCTACTACAATAGACGAAATTTTTAGAGAAAAATGATTCTTTTTTAAGATAAGTAAGCTTAACTATTTAAATAAAAAATATTTTACTAATTAGGAAAAAAATGAAAAAGATATTAATTTTATCTGCATTTTGCTCTTCTATATTACTTGCTTCCAGTGAGGTAGAAGACCTTAAAATGCAGTTACTACAGCAATCCGAGATGATTAAGGCACTAACCCAACGTTTAGATAAACTTGAAGAAGAAAAAAGCCCATATAGCGAAAATATAGCAAGTAGTGGATTTGATACGAGTATGATGCAGGGGACACAAACAGCGAATGCTAGTTTTTCACAAAATGCTTACCTTCCTGATATTGCACTGATTATTAACTCATCTGCGGTCGGACGAAACATTGATAATGTGGATTACTCAGCGTATAGTACTCCTGGTTTTATAGATACTGACCCCAATAAAGAGATACCTTTTAATCCAGATAGAGGATTTAATCTTAATTATGCTGAGGTTGCAATGTATTCAGCTGTTGACCCCTATTTTGATGCTTTTGCTATTTTTCATATGCGTGCGGCTGATTTTGAGATTGATGAGGCATATGTTTCTACGCGTGATTTACCTTATGGCTTAAAGGTTAAAGCAGGTAAGTTTAAGTCTGCTTTTGGACGTTATAATGAAAAACATCAACATGCGTGGGAATTTAGTGAACAGCCTATTGTGTATAGTGGTTTTTTTGGACCAGAAGGCTTAAGTGATCCGGGTGTTCAGCTTCAATGGGTAGCGCCTACAGATACCTACCTTATGCTTGGAGTAGAGGCAATGCAAGGAACAAATGAGCAGAGTTTTGCTTATGCTAAAACAAATAATCTTTATAATACTTATGTAAAGTCGAGTGTAGATGTAACAGAGGATACGTCTGTACTTGCGGGGATCTCTTATATACATGGGAAAAATCTTGAGGGAAATACGGATATTTATGCTGCTGACCTTACTGTTCAGACCCAGTTAGACAGTTACCGCTCTTTAGCATGGCAGAGTGAATATATGTACAGAAACAGAGAACAAAATATTAAAACAGCTCGTCAAGATGGGATGTACACGCAGTTAGTTTATGATATTAATCAAAATTACTCTATGGGTGCACGGTATGATATTTTAATGAAAAATAACCTTGGGGATAAAAACTTAGATATGTATACGGCTATGGTTGAGTACAAACCCTTTGAATTTTCACGTTTACGTTTAGAATATTCATTAGATAAATCAAAATATTATGGTGGTGAACAAAAAGATGTTCAACAACTTATGCTTGAGTTAAATATTGCTGTTGGTGCCCATGGCGCTCACAGTTACTAAGGAAAAAGATTATGAAATTTTTATTATTTTTGATGCTAACATTAGCTTCTGTATATGCAAGTTTAAATGTGCAGACAACATACACGAGTTTAGGTGAAATCGCTAAAAAAGTGGGCGGAGATAAGGTGAGTGTAAATGTTTTGGCTAATCCCCATTATGACCCTCACTTTATTGTCCCAAAACCTTCTCTTATCTCTAAACTTCGTCGTGCGGATGTTTTGATTATTAATGGGGCAGGTTTAGAACTGGGTTGGTTACCCCCTCTTTTAAAAGGTGCACATAATGGAAAAATACGCCCAGGGGCAAAAGGTTTTATTGATGTTTCAAATGCGATAAAACTTCAAAATATTCCAGCAACAGTGTCAAGAGCCTTTGGAGATGTCCATTCACAAGGGAATCCCCACTATATGCTTGACCCTTACAGTGTTATTCCTGCAGCAAGACTTATTGCTTCAAAACTAAGTGCTGTTGATGAAAGTAATGCCGAGTATTATCATGAAAATCTAGACAAGTTTCTAAAGAACTGGAAAATCTACCTTAAAGGTTTAGATACCAAAATGAGAGGGTGTAAAGAAAAAAATGTGGTGCAGTATCATGAACTTTTTAATTATTTTTTAAACCGTTATCAGTATAAAAGTTATGGAAATATAGAGCCTTTACCTGGGGTGTCTCCAAGTTCTAAACATACTTTAGCATTGATTAATACTATCCAGTCAAAAAAAGTAAATATGATTTTACAAGATGTTTATCATAATCAAAAAACAGCTAAGTTTATTGCCCAAAAAGCAGGTGTAAAGTTTCTTATTTTGCCTCACGATGTTGGTGCTGTTGATAAGACCGATAGTTTAGAAAAATTTTATACTGTCATTTCAAATAAAATATGTCAATAATAGAACTCTTTTGGCCTGCTTTTATTCTGGTTGTCTTTTTAGTGTTTATTCACTCCATCTTTGGACTAGAGATAATTAAACGCGGGGTTATCTTTACAGATCTTGCTATTGGGCAGATTGCGGCAATTGGTATGGCAATTAGTATTACTTATCTTCATGGGCAATGGCAAACGCCCATGGTCTTAGGTTTTGCAGTTTTAGCAGCACTGCTTATCTCTTTTGCAACCAAAAGGGTTGCCCATATAGAAGCGTTTATCGGGCTCTTGTATGCCTTGGGTATCTCTTTTTTAATGCTTATTCTTGCTCAAAGTAGTGAGGGAACAGAGCTCTTTAAGCAGATATCAGCCGCAGATATTTTATTTACTTCGTCTGAAGCTTTACTACAAAGTGTTCTGCTCTACATCAGTGTGAGTTTGGTTATGTTTTTTGTTTATCCTAGGGTGAAGGGGCTGATAAAAGAGGTGCTGTTTTTTAGCATGCTTGCTTTGGTGGTAAGCTCTTCCGTTCAAAACTCAGGGGTTCTTGTAGTTTTTTCACTTCTCATTGCACCGGCTTATCTGGGTTTAGTACAAACAAAGATAAGACCCCTTGTTTTTGCTTGGTTAATGGGTTCTAGTAGTGCCTTACTTGCTATGGTGCTCTCGTATTTTTATGATTTACCAACAGGGTATACAATTATTTTTGTACTGGTTTTAATTACTTTGATAGGGGTATGGATTTTAAGCCCAGAAAAAGATGTAAAGAGTTGAATTTTGTATAAGGGACCTTCTTCAAGTTAACCTTATTTTTTGAGGTAGAAGCTATAGCCTGATACAAAGAATATTTTCTCTGCCTTATATCTACCTTGCCCCTTAAAAATATAAGATTCTTTTATAGATTTACGCAGTATTATTGTTTAAATTAACATATAAAGACACAATATGGCTCAATTATTAACAACAACACAAGCCTCCTTAGTCAAAGAGTTGACAAAGAGTTTTTCCCAAGATCAAAATATGTCTGTTTTAGATATGTTTGATGTATATGCTAACTCACTTGGTGCAGATGAAAATCTTTTAGGGCATGAAGGTCTTAAAAAACTAATCTTTAAACAGTTAAAAGATTACTGCTGTTTGGATGAAACCGTTCTTGCTATGGCTCAAAATGTTTCTGATATTAAACAGAGTACAGAAGATGCTATTACCGCAATTGATAAAAAAGACACAAGCTCATTAAAAAATGCATATTCGCAGATGAAAGCTTATCAAGAGCGTATTCTTGAACTTGAGCAGTCTGTTTATACTGATGAAACAACAGGTGTAAAAAATAGAAAATATCTTGTTAATCATGAACTCTCAAAAGGGGCATTAAAATATGATGGTGTTTTAATGCACATACGAGTTAATAATTTTTCAGATATTAACAGAGAACAGGGGAATGAAGCAGGAGATACCGTACTTAAGTTTGTGAGTAATGTTTTAGAGAAACATCTTAAGTCTGTAGGTGTTCATATTATTAGGTATATAGGGGTTGAATTTATAGCTGTTTCAAAAAAATCTGTTTCAAAAAAGGTGCAGAAAGTTTTTGATGATACCTTAAATCTTATTTTGAGTAAAAAGTTTAAAACGCATAGTGGACAGGTTATTAATATAGAATTAGAGTGCTCATCAGCTCCCTTTGAAAAGGGTGAAGAGTTTCAGGAAGTGTATAAAAAACTCTAAACCTTCTTAGTCCCTTACTTGGGGAAGAAGAGGCTCTTTGTTCTTATATACATCAATATATCTTGATGTATAATATATATTTGGTTATACTTTCAATAAAAAAGGGGAGAGTATGGAAATTTACCTAAAAACTATTTCTGCCTTACATGATGAGACACGCTTACTTATTTTACGTTTTTTAGATGAACATGGTGCCTTATGTGTATGTGACCTGCAAAACTCTTTAGATATGATTCAGTCACGTCTTTCACGTCATCTTAAGATACTTAAAGAGGGTGGTTTTGTGCGAGTAGATAGGCAAGGGACTTGGGCATATTATTCAATTCGATCTCCTTTAGATAAGTTTCGTGCTAATGCGATTGAAGAGATTCGGCATTTAGAGATTAAGTTACCTAAGTTAGTAAAAACAGAAAAAGAGGGATGCCCACTGTGAAAAAAGTTTTAATTTTATGTACGGGAAATTCGTGCCGTTCTATCATTGCAGAAGCTTTGATTAATGCAAAACTTGACCGATGTGTTGAAGCATATAGCTCAGGGGTTAAGGCAAGTGGAAGAGTAAACCCTTTTGCTAAAGAGCTTCTTCAAGAACATGATATGTGGAGAGATGAATACCATTCAAAGGTTATTGAAACGGTAATGGATATAGATTATGACCTTGTTATAACGGTATGCGATAATGCTAAAGAGACGTGTCCTATGTTCCCTAAGGCGATTAAAACCATCCATGTTGGCTTTGAAGATCCTGATGGAAAAGGTCCTGAGGCTTTTGTAGAAACTATGATGGAAATTGAGACGACTTTACTTCCTATAGTAGAAAAAGAGCTTTGCTCTTTTTAGGTAATGGGGGATTTGATGCTTCTTCTCCTTATTAGTTCTTCATCTCTTCGTGAGCGAAGTAAGTAATTATCCCCGCAACATAAATTGCAAAATTACAAAGGAATTTTATATGATTTTAGCTTTTGGGCTTTTTTTAGTGACTTTAGTATTTGTTATCTGGCAACCTAAGGGACTTCAGATTGGAACGACAGCAGTTATTGGGGCTGTTATAGCTCTTGTTTTAGGGGTTGTTTCTTTAGGTGATGTACTTGAGGTAACACGTATTGTTTGGGATGCTACACTTGCTTTTATTGGGATTATTATCTTATCTATGGTTTTAGATGAGATTGGTTTTTTTGAATGGGCAGCGATTAAAATGGCACTGTTTTCTAAGGGAAATGGGAACTTGATGTTTGTATATATCTTGCTTCTTGGTGCGGTAGTAGCCGCTTTTTTTGCTAATGATGGAGCGGCTCTGATTTTAACACCTATCTTACTTGCGCAGATGCGACATCTTAAGATGGATCCTGTTGCTGTTTTTGCTTTTGTAATGGCAGGAGGTTTTATTGGTGATTCGGCATCGAATCCTTTAGTAATTTCTAATCTTACTAATATTGTAACCGCAGGATATTTTGATATCGGTTTTTGGGAGTATGCAAAAAACATGTTTTTGCCTAACCTTTTAAGTATTATTGCCTCTATTACCGTTTTATGGATTTTCTTTAGAAAAGATATTCCTTCGCGTATTAATGTAGAAAGTTTAGTGAGCCCAGAGTCTGTGATTAAAAACAAGACGATGTTTCATCTGTCTTGGTACTTTTTAGCACTTTTAATGGTGGGATATTTTATTGGAGACGCCTATAACCTTCCTGTTTCTGTATTTGCCTTAGGCGGAGCTATCCTTTTTCTTCTTTTAGCCAATTATTTTAAGGCGGTTGAACCGGTGCATATTATTAAAACAGCACCCTGGCAAGTAGTTTGGTTCAGTATAGGGCTTTATGTTGTAGTGTATGGGCTTAAAAATGCGGGGTTAACCTCTTATCTCGCGGTGATTATAGATGCTATGGCAGCATATAGTAATACCTTAGCCGTTATTGGTACAGGTTTCTTGTCTGCTATCTTGAGTTCATTTATGAATAATATGCCAACAATTATGATTATGGATATTGCTATTGGGCAGACAGGGCATGAGGTACTTGCGTATGCTAATATTATTGGTTGTAACCTTGGACCGAAAATGACACCAATTGGTTCATTAGCAACACTGCTTTGGTTACATGTGTTGTCACAAAAGGGTATTAAGATTACGTGGACGTAGTATATGAAGGTAGGTTTAGTCATTACCCCTCCTGTTCTGTTTACTGCTTTGCTTGGGCTTATCTAGGTTTTTTTTAAGTAAGAATTATTTTATTTATTACAAGCCCACTCTTTTTGTAACCTTTGTGTAATCTAGCCTTATTATAATTTCGGCAATTTAATTGGGAGATTAGAATGAAAATTACTACTTTAAGTATTTTAACAACTTTAGCATTGGCTTCAACGAGCCTAAGTGCATTAACTTTATACCAAGACCCTGCTACAGGTCAAGTATTTACAAAAGAAGGTGCAGGTCGTGTTGCAATGGGCGATTTCGTAGATGCCAAAACAGTTTATTCTGAAAATGAAGCACAAGATGTAAAAATTGAAGAAGCAAAAGTACAATCAACGAGTGCTTCAAAAGGTAATGGTATTACTATCATTAACTCAAAATCACCAGAATTTCTTTTAGGTCAAGAGACACATATTAATATGAAGTTTGTACCTGAAGATAATCCAGATATGTGGTTAAAAGCGGGTGTCCGTATTCAAGGTTCATTTGAAAATGTAGATTCTGACCAAACAGGTAGCCAGTCTGATGCTTACCTTCGTCGTGTACGTTTTGAAGTTGCGGCTGGTTTTGGCAAACACTCTTCATTCGTAATGGATATTCGTAATGATAAGGCAAACTACCAACAAAAGGGTGAGCAAGGCTTTAACGTTGGGGATGCTTATGTTAAAATCAAAAAACCTTTTGACACCTCTTTAGTAAACTTCAAACTTTACCGTGCAAAAATTGATATTTCACGTACAGAAACAGTTAAATCAGCACGTGTGCTTGCGTATGATCGTCCAAAAGTTGCTGATTATGCGGCCCAGTACATTACACATAACCGTCGTGGTACAAATGTTCAAATGTATGGTGATTGGGAAAAAAAGATTCATTATCAGATTGCTACAGGTGATGCTACTTATGAAGGTAAGTTAGATGATGCTCTTGGTAATGCTGTAGATGATGCCGCAGGTGGAGAAATTTCTAAGCAGACATTTTTCTATGGTGGTAAGATTCGTTTCTCTCCATTTGATGGTTGGGAAGAGACTAAAAGAACAGAAACATATTTTGGCGAAGGAAAACACTTCTCTGTTGGTGCAGGATATTGGGCTGTTAATAGCATTCAAGTTCAAAATACTGCAGGCGGAAAAGAAGATCTTAAAAATGAGTTAATTAATCTTGAGGTTTCTGGTCATTATGGTGGTTTCTTTGCACAAGCAGAGTACTTTAAGTTTAAAGATGTTGTAGAAGACTTTGCAGCAGCTACACTTAATACAGGTGACTCTTCGGGTTGGTATGCAACATCTGAATATGTATTTTCTGATTTTTATTATATCGCTCCATTTATTAGATACGAAGACTGGGACAGATTTGATGACAAAGCTGGATATGATTATGAGTCTAAGATTGCTGGTATTAACTGGTACCTTAGAGGAAATACAACAAAAATCGGACTGTATGTACAAAAAGAGACTTTTGGTACAAGCATTAGCGATAATGGTACCTCAGAAGAAGATATTACTACGGTTCGTTTAACATCACAGTGGTTCTTCTAGAGAGAAACTCTGTTCTTCTTGTAAACTAAAGCTTAGCTCTTTAGTTTACAACTCCTCTCTTTCTTTGTGAAAAAAGCTCTTCAGTTTTTAGAAAAATAGTAAAAAGTTTTATATAAGTAAACCCAATGTTTTAAAATTATATGTAACTTTTAGTTACTTGTTCTTTATTCCCAGAAAGAATAGTGACACTATTTGTAACATTATTTACTATTGTTCATTGTAGCTAGAATAACCCTTCCTTGTTATTAAAAATAAATGAAACTATTTGTAACACTAATTATCTATGCTTCTGAATTATTCTGTTTTGTAGGATGTTCCTAGAGCTAAGTGTGTATTATTTTATTATACTTAAGCATATGTATTAAGTAAAAGGAAAAACAGGTAATGAAATTTAATATTACACAAACACAAAAGGGCGAAGATGTTCCTTTTACCAACCCTGCTAAAGGTTTTTACGAAGCCTTAGGCTTTGATGGAATGAAAGAGATGATGTACAGGTTTTATGACTGTATTTATGAAAGTGATATTGCCAACTTTTTTCCACAAGACGAAGATGAGTTTAATATTATTAAGGAAAAGAATACTCTTTTTTTTATTGAAATATGTGGCGGACCTAAGGTATATAAAGAAGCCGATGGAATGGAACTCAATGAGTTTATGATTCGTATTCATGATGACTTTAGTATATATGATAAGTCACGCTTAGAGTGGTTAGGTTGTATGCGAGAGACACTTGAAGCAACCGATGTTGATGAAGAATTAAAACAGAGCTTTTGGGATTATGTAGAAGCTTTTTCTAAATTAACAGTAAACTCTTTTGCGGCTAAGAGAAAATTTGAGGATATGCACTAAATAAGAGAAATCAGCTACAGGTTTTAGACTATAGGGTAGAGTATTTATTGTTAGAACAAGAACTCAGTATGGTTATGGGTGAGTCTTTTATTAGTAAGGATGAGGGTTAAAACTATGGTAAGAGTTGTTGTCGTAGGGGCTGGTTATGGTGGGCTTCGTGCAGTTGAACACCTTGTCAAAGATTCTAATATTGAGATTGTCTTATTTGATGAAAACCCTTATCATTACCTTCAAACAGAAGCCTATGGTTATATTGCGGGACGCTTTAATATTAATGATTTAGCAGTTGACTTAAATAGCTGGTGTCTTGGTTTTGGAGTAAAGGTGAAATTTATTCATGCTAAGGTGAATACGGTTGATTATGAGAAGCAAGAGGTCTATTTTCAGCAAGAGAAGCTATTTTATGATTACCTTATAATTGCGGTTGGGGCTAAAACAAATTTCTTTAGTTTTATACAAGGGCTTAAAGAAAATGCTTATGGTGTGAAAAGTTTAAAAGAAGCCTACTCCTTTAGGCAAAAATTTGAAAGTATGATTTATCAAAAACTTTCATACCAAGAACAACAAGAACGCAATATTGTTATTGCTGGAGCAGGTTTAAGTGGAGTAGAAATTGCCGCAGAAATGGCGTATATTCTTCAGTTATATGCAAAAACTATAGGGAGTCGTACCCAAGAGATTAAAATTTATTTAGTTGATGCAAGTGAAACGATTTTACCTGGTATGAGTAGGTATCTAATTAAAAATACGCATCAACGATTATCTGAATTAGAGGTAAACGTTTTAACAAATTCTTTTATTACTAAGGTTGATAGTAAGCACTTGTATTTTAAAGATACAGGCTCATTATCTTATAGTTTTATGATTTTTACAGGAGGCATTAGCGGAGCAGAACTGATTGAGCATATTAGTGGGGAAAAAAATAAATTAAATCAGTTGATTGTGGATAATAAGTTAAATATCAAAGGATATACTAATGTGTATGCCATTGGTGACTGTGTTCAACTCCATGACAAACATCTTAATATCTTAGCCCCCACTGCGCAAACAGCAGAAAAAAGTGCTGAATATGTAGTTGAATGTATTCAACAACGTATGCGAGGTAAAGCGTGTAAACTTTTTGATGAAAAAATTTCAGGTGTTTTTGTTGCTTTAGGCGGAAAATATGGGGTAGGTGAAATCTTTGGTTTTATTAAGGTTAAGGGGTATGGAGCCTTTTTACTTAAAAAAGCGATTACATATGCCTATTTATTAGGTTTACATCTGCGTATTAATATAGACTTTAAAAACCGAATAAAAAAGTAGCAGACCTCTTATTATTGTTAATATATACTCTTTGTGAGCAGAAAAAAGAGTATTTATAAAGGCATTAGGTCGATAGTTCTTCTTGAATATAATGCTTTTCACACTCCGTAAAGAGGGCTAAGACTTCATCTCTTTTTTGTTGATAATCCATATCTAGTGACTGTTTCGCAGCCAGCTCAATCTCTTTAGACATACGTGCAATATTAGTAAGTTTTAGTGTTCCTGCTGTACCTTTTAAGGTGTGAAAACACAGTTCAATCTCTTTATGACTAGGCTCACCTTCAAAGAGGGCTTCTAGGCTAACTTTCGAGTCTTGTGTAAACTTCTTAACTAATCTTTGGATAGTCTCTTGGGGAAGACCTAAACTCTCAACGGCGGCTAATATACAAGAAGAGCAGTCTTCATTCACGGTTTCTTCTATAGGAATAATATCTTTTTTATATTCTTGAATGGTTTTAAAAAGTTTGTCTCGTTCTATGGGTTTAGATAAAAAGTCATTCATTCCTGCATCTAAATAGTTTTGCCTGTCTTCAATCATAACATTAGCAGATAAGGCGACAATAGGCACCTTTTTATCCTTAATGCGTATAATTTTAGTTGCATCCATTCCATTAATAATAGGCATATTAATGTCCATTAAAATAAGATCATATTTTTGTGAACGTGCCATCTCTACCGCTTCTTGACCATTGATTGCAAAATCAGGTTCAATATGGTACTTTCCTAACATCTCAGTTAATAAAACACGATTTAATTCATAATCTTCGGCAATTAAGAGTTTTATATTAACATCTTCTTTAGTTTGTTGTGAGGACTTCTTATTTTCTAGATTATAAAGTAGTCGGTATAGACTTGCTGGGGTTTGGGTGTAATGGGTTAGTACATGTACATCTTTAATAACATTACCTATAGGATAAATAAGAATAATATCTTGCTGACTTGGAGTGATGTTTTCAAGAAGTTTTTGAGAATCAAAAATATCAAAACAGATATAAATATCATAATCTAAGGCAGTTTCATACAAGATATCATAAGTAATACTTAAGAGGTCAAGCTGATTTTTAACCAGAAGATATTCATTATTATCTTCATGATAAATAAGAGAAATTCTTTTTTTCTTTAAGATAGCCTTTAGAAGAGGCTCTTTTGTACAGATAGGAACATCAAGGGTAAAAGAGAAGGTTGAACCTTTATTAGGTTCACTCTTTAATTTTAAGGATGAATTCATAAGTTTAATAAGAGAAGAACTAATGCTTAAGCCAAGCCCTGTTCCTCCAAATTTTCTTGTGGTAGAGTTATCAGCTTGTTCAAAAGCAGTAAAGATTTTTTTCTGCTGTTCACTGTCCATTCCAATACCCGTATCAACAATTTCAAAGAGTAAGTGCTGAGATTCATCTCTGTTTTTAAGACATGAGATATGGATATGGATTGAACCTTCCCTGTAGGTAAACTTTAAGGCATTAGAGATAAGGTTTGAAAGAACCTGTGTTAAGCGTAAGCTATCAAGTTTGATAATTTCACATATACGTGCATCAATATGCATGCAGAGTTTAATCTCTTTTTCTATAGCGGTGACTTCAAATTGAGCAAACAAAGAGTCAAGCTCTAAAAAGGGGTTCACTTCAATAGGGTCTAAGACCATCTTTCCATTTTCAATTTTAGAATAATCAAGAACATCATTCACAATACTGGTGAGTGTTTTAGTAGAAGACTCAATTAAAGCGGTATATTTTTTCTGTTCAGGGTTGAGTTCAGAGTCAGAAAGAAGTTTGGTAAAACCAACAATTCCATTCATAGGAGTTCGTATCTCATGAGACATACTTGCTAAAAAGAAAGCCTTTGCTTTTTCTGCCTCTTGGGCTTTTCTTTTCTCTTTTTCAATACGAATATTGGCTTCCATAATATCGGTAATGTCTTCTCTAAGGCCTATATATTCAAGAATATTTTGTTTTTCGTCAAGAAGAGGAACAATGCTGGCTTTTACATAATAAGTACTTCCATCTTTAGCTCTATTTTTAAGGGTTCCCTGCCATACTTTGTTTTTTCTTATAGTGTCCCACATCTTTTTAAAGACTGCAATAGGAGTGTCTGGATGACGAATAATATTATGTGAATGTCCTACAAGTTCTTCTTCACAATAACCACTTAAATTTATAAAGTGCTCATTAACATAAGTAATAATACCCATCTGATCTGTTTTAGAAACAATTACCATTTTATCAATAATAAGTTTGTACTCTTCAAGGGTTGAGATAAGTCGTCTATTTTGTTTGATTTCTGTGTGTAATTGAGAGGTGAGTTTTTTCTCTTTATGGATATTTCGTAAGTTAACATGAATTTTAAAAGGAGGCTTGTTGGTAAGTTTAGTTAGGGTGACTTCCATCCATATATTTTTATCTTTTTTAGTCTTATGCATCCATTCAAAACGATGATATCCTATATCTAAACAGATTTTCATCATCTCATCTGCTTTTGAAAGAGAATCTTTCCCATCAGGTTGTAATTTAGGGGAGAGTTCTGAAGGATGTAGGTGCATAAACTCTTTTCTCTTTTTATAATTAAAAAGGTCTAAGGCATAAGTATTACAGTCTATAAGGTATCCATCTTCTAAGATAAATACAGCATCAGTAGAGTACTCTCTTTGTACGCGATAAAGGTTTTGAAGTTCTGATTTATTTAACATAATAATGCTTTAAAAGGTAAAAATATCATCAAGCTCCTCTTCATTAAGATTGCAAGGATTTAAGAGATCTTGCAAGATTTTGGAATTAGCTAAAATGGAGTCATTCATAAAATCAAGAGAAGGTGCTCCCTCATAAAAAATCATCTCTTTCCATGAGATAAGGTCATCAATAAAACCTAGGGCTATGGCTTGTAAATCTTGAGACATCTGTATGAATTCTTGAGGGTAGGCACTAATAGTTGCGCCAAACTCTTCAATGGCACTAGCAATAATATATGATTCTGATGCCTGTATTAAAACCTTTTTCATAGCATCACAATAGGTACGTATATTTTGTATATGTGCAGAAGTAGTCTCTTCTCCTTCTAAGGAGGTGATGATAGCGTGGAGTTTATAAAGGTTATCTTCAAATTCATCTATCTCCTGAGTATCTAAAAATGCGTAGGTCTTATACTCTTTTTTATCTAGACTAGAGATAGTATTAACCTTGTGTTTTATAGTTTCTTCTTTTGTCTCTTGAATACTTGTGTCTTCAGTAGTTTTAGGGAGTAAGATAGAAAATCTATTATCATTAAGAATATGTCGAACCAAAGGAAAGTTTTTTTCAACCAATCTGTCTAGAAGTCTTTTAGGGATAATATTTGCATGTGTAAGGGTAAAATAGTAGTTCTGCTCATCTTCTTCTATAATAATCTTAAAACTTTGAGAAGCCTGTAAATAAAGGCTTCCAAGCTCATAAATTAGACGAACAATATCTTGTGAATGTTCAATCTCTTTAAGAAGGTTCATACGAATCAGTATGCTCTCCCAAAACTCAGCCAAATGGTCTTCTTTAGAGATACCAAAACTGAGATTATGATTATAAATAGTTGAAGAAAAAAGATTTTTAGCAGAATATATAATATCAATATGCGAACGTGAGTCTAAGAGGGAAAGATAATTTTTAAGACGGGTGTTAAAAATAATAGAACTGATGGGTTTATTAATATAATCTTCTGCCCCAGAAATAAGAATCTCTTTATGTTTTAAATCATCTTCTATACAAGAGAGGGCTATAATCATTGTTTCTGGTGAACTGATTTTAATTTTTTGAGTGGCTTCAATGCCATCCATGATGGGCATATTAATATCCATAAAGGCAAGGTCAATCGTATTTTGTTTACAAATATCTAGGGCTTCTTGCCCATTAGTCGCTGTATAAAGTTTGAATTCAACATAGTTTTTTTCTAAATAGGTACATAATATATCTGTGATAATTTCTGATATAATAACTTCATCGTCGATAAGTAAAATATGATACAAAGGTGAGATCCTAAAACTTTTTTGCTTAATAATTAGGCTTAATCATGATATGAAAGCTTAATTATTAATATAAAAACATAGCATATAATAACATAATTTATTATTATATGCCATTTGATTATATTTTACACATTTCTATTTTAAGATGAGGATAAATCTTTGGAAGCCAGTACCTTAATTACCATACTTATTATTTTGTTAGTCTTACTCATTCCTCTTCTTTTGTCTTACCTGATTTATCCAGATAAAAAACTTTCAAAAAAGACTAAAAAAGTAAAAAAAGTAGAAAAAAAAGTTGAAAGAGAGTCTTCTGAAGCATTAAGTTTTGAAGAGATTTTAAAAATCTTTATACATAAAAAAAGTACAAAAAAAGAATTAAGAGATGCAATTGAACAGTTAATCCGTCATCATGGGAAGATTCATGCTAAATTAGGAGATCTTCCTCATCCCGATTTTAAGCGTTATAAGGAGTTAATTATGGCGCTGTGTACAAACCCTCAAGCTGATAAGGATATTATTATTGCAATTGATCAAAAGTTACGTGTAAAAAACCCAAAATATGGGCTTAATATTGATGATGCTGTTAATAAAGGAATTGCTAAACGCGGCTTTTAAAAAGTTAAAAAAAGTGATTTAAAAATGTTTAGTATTTTATTGTCTTGAAAATTTCTTAAGAATTCCTTCTATTTATAATTATGGAGCGAAATTTGCTATAATAGAGCATTAATACTTATCATACAGGCTTACTCCCTAGTATGGAAATTAGCCTGTATCGGGGGATACTATTATGAGCATATCCAAGGGCATTATTTACGAAAAGAATAAAATTCTTATCAAAAAACTTCCAAGTGCGGGTGAGAATATTAATGTTTTTGTACAGCCACAAGACACAATTGAGTTTTTTCAAAACCAAGATAAAGCAACCTATCAACTCGTAGGCGGTGATGTGGTTATGCACCTGTCTAACGGGAGTACAATTACTTTTGTTTCTATGGGGATAGTTGCTTTTGAAGAGAACAGTGTTGCCTTAGAATTCCCCTCATCTGCCCTAACACTTAATGATATAATTTTTCAAATTGATGATATTAAAGAGACCCCCACTGAGAGTGTTATCACTGATGATTTTGTAGAGTTAAATGATGAATTTTCAGATGAAAAACCTCAAGAAATAGAAGAAAATGATAATATTTCTATGGTTTTAAATGATAATCCTCCTCCTGTCGACCTTCCTCAGTACCAAAATCAATTTGAAGATGAAGTACTTCCTCCTCCTGATGAGGTAGAAGCCAATACCTTTAATGCTGTTTATAGACCCCAAGATGATAATCCTGTTAATGTTGCTATTTCAGAAATTACAGATGCAGTTCAAGCAGGATTGAAATTTTCAATAAACCTTTTTCAAACACAAAAAATTGAAGATGCGGCAACCCCAACAACAGTTGATGGTGGGGGTGGTTCTGCTTATGGTGGTGTTGAATCCACTCCTGAAGCGCAGTTTCAGTCTGAAATTTTAGACTATTCAGCACAAACAGGTCCTCTTGTTATTCAAGCTGATAACCCTGTTCTTTTTGATGATACCGGGGTTCTTTCACGAACACTTAGAATTAATCCTGAACAACCTACAGGTTTTGGAATTACCTCTATTACGATTGCAAACTTACCTATAGGATATGAAATTGTAG
Source organism: Campylobacterales bacterium (assembly GCA_024280035.1). Classification (GTDB taxonomy): domain Bacteria; phylum Campylobacterota; class Campylobacteria; order Campylobacterales; family Sulfurimonadaceae. The sequence continues at coordinate 20,520 of JAJRQV010000089.1, read as the reverse complement.
GGGCAACAAGTAATGGGGATGGAAGTTGGGAAGTTCCTGCTTCAACAGATGGTACGGTTATGACCGGTTTTGTAGTGAACCCTTTTACAGGAGCAGCAGACTTTGTTTTAAAGTACTCTCCCCTAGCTGATGGGACAAGAATTGATGCCGTCTTCTCTTTTACCACAACCTTTGATCGTGCCAACTTATTACCTGGGCAAGAGGGTGTTCAAACTCCTGATATCACTCAGCTTTCAGGAACCGATGCTATTCAATTTGTGATGAATGAAATTCGTTATGACTACCTTCCTAGCGGAAATGATCCGGGTGGAGCTATTGATTATATAGACCTTGGTGGAGATGCCTTTGTTTTAGCAACCAATGCAAACTATAACGTGATTACTGCTTCGCAGGGAGATACTACGGTTATTGGTGCGGTAGGTAAAGATACTATCTTAGGGCTTCAAGGTGATGATACCTTAAGTGGTGCGCGAGGTGAAGATACTATTGCCGGTGGAACAGGTGTTAATATTCTTGATGGTGAAGAAGATATTGATACGATTGATTATTCTTATGTTAGCTCTACGGGTGCGGTGGTTGATTTAGCTACAGGTACGGGAACAGCTCCTGGGGCAACAGACACCTTACTCGGTTTTGAAAATATTAAAGGTTCTAATTTTTCAGATACCTTAAGTGGTGATGTTGGTGTTAATGTTATTACGGGTGGTGCAGGCAATGATACCCTTGATGGTCGTGATGGGAACGATACGATTATGGGCGAGAGTGGAGATGATACGCTTATTGGTGGTTTTGGAGATGACTTAATTGATGGGGGTATTGGAACAGATGTTATTAATTTTTCTACAGAAACCTCTTCGGTTAATGTTGTGCTTAAAACAGATGATGATGGTACGGCAATTTCTAATCAGGGTACGGATACGATTCGTAATGTTGAAGATATTATTGGGAGTGATTTTGATGATACGATTACGGGAAGTGAGAGTAAAAACTCCCTTTTTGGTGGGGATGGAAAAGATATTATTGATGGTAGTGATGGGGATGACATTATTGATGGTGGGCTTTTAGAAGACACGCTGTATGGAGGTGGTCAAAATGACACCGTTCACGGTAATGAAGGTGCAGATACCCTCTTTGGTGGTACAGGAGATGACTCTCTTTATGGAGATGATGCGGATGATATTATTAATGGTGATGCTGGTGATGATTATATTCAAGGGGATGCAGGATTAGACACTGTTTATGGGGGAACAGGAGATGACCATATTCTTGGTGGGAGTGAAGATGATGTTCTTTTTGGAGATGCCGATAATGATACCTTAGAGGGTGAAGCAGGTGCAGATACTCTTTATTCAGGTGCAGGGAATGATGTTCTTCTTGGCGGTACGGGGATAGATGTTGCTAATTATGCTGACCAAGCAGATAAAATCTTGGTAAATCTTTCAGATGTTGGTAATCAAGTTATAAAAACTGCTGATGGAGGAAGTGACACTTTTACGGAAATCTCCGGCAGTGGTGCTAGTGCTGTTTATGATCTTGAAATTATTCAAGGTTCAAATTTTGCAGATACAATGTTTGGAAATGATGTTTCTAATACCTTTTTAGGTGGTGGCTCAAACGACCTACTACAAGGGGGCGCTGGAGATGATTTTCTTTTTGGTGAAAGTGATAGAGATACCATTGAAGGGGGCGCAGGTGCTGACCTTATTGATGGTGGAGCTGGACGTGATTTTGTAGATTATTCTAATGATCCTCAAAATGGTCTTGTGGGTGTAAACGTTGATTTAACACTTAACACGGCAACTGATGGATATGGAGATACTGATACTCTTAACGCAATTGAAAATATTCAAGGTTCTGTATATGATGATATACTTAAGGGTGATGCTGGTGAAAATACCTTACTTGGAAATGATGGGAATGATACCTTCTTAGCCTCAGGGGGTTCAGACTCTATTGATGGGGGAAATGATGTTGATGTTATTGACTTTAATACTCCTGAAATAACAGCTAAGGTGTTTGTTGATTTAGTAAATAACTCGGCAACTCAAGGTGGAATCACCATTAACTACACTATTACAAATGTTGAAAATATTATTGGTACGGATTTTATAGATACAATTTATGGAGACAGCAATGATAACTACCTTCGTGTAGGTTTAAGTACAGATACCCTTCAAGGTAATGAGGGAAATGATATCTTAGAAGGTGAAGATGGAAATGATATTCTTCAAGGTGGTCTTGGTGATGATACCCTTGATGGTGGATTGGGAAATGATAGATTAGTAGGTGATGCAGGACATGACACCTTTATCGGAGGGGATGGTTTTGATCTTGTAGATTACCGTAACTTTGGAAATGGTACCCAAGGAATTGATATTGATATGCGTACAGGGGGTACGGATAATGTAGGGGATATTGATGTTTTTAATGGTGATGTAGAGAGTCTGTATGGAACTAGTCGAGACGATACGGTTATTGGAACAGATGATGCCAATTATATTTATGGTTATGAGGGTAATGATAGTATTGATGGTGGGCTTGGAAATGACCGACTTTATGGCGCACAAGGAAATGATTCTATTTTTGGAAATCTTGGAAATGACTCCTTAGATGGTGGTGCAGGAACAGATATCTTAGATGGTGGTGCAGATGATGATACCCTTCGTGGAGGGGATGATAATGACCTTCTCTTTGGTAGTGATGGAAATGATTCTTTGTATGGGGATAGACAAGATGACACGCTTAGCGGTGGATTAGGGGATGATCTTTTAGATGGGGGATTAAACTCAGATACGGTTGATTACTCTTCAGCATTAGAAGCTGTACCAGGTGATAGCAATGGTGTTGTTGTTAATCTAGGTTTAGTAAGCGCGCAGGTAGTAGGTGCAGACCAAGGTACAGATACCCTAGTTGATATAGAAAATTTAATGGGTTCGGATTATAAGGACACCATTACAGGTTCAGATCAAAGAAATCGTATTGCAACAGGAGCAGGCGATGACACCCTTATAAATTCTTCTGAAAATGATATTTATGATGGGGGAACGGGAGTAGATACTCTTGACTTTCATACGGGTACAGAATTTAAAAATGTTGAAGTTGATCTCTCTCTTTCTACGGCGCAAATTGAACAAGATGGATTAAATGGCCGAGATACAATTATTGGAAACTCAATTGAAATTATTCAGGGTTCAGCACTGAATGACACCCTTAGTGGTGATACTAATGCCAATACCTTTTTTGGAAATGAAGGCATTGACATTCTGAGTGGTGCAGCTGGGAATGATGCCCTTGATGGGGGAAGTGGAGATGATAATCTTTTTGGTGGTGCTAATGATGATAATCTTGATGGTGGTGCCAATAATGACTTCTTAGATGGGGGGAGTGGTGCGGATAATCTTTTAGGAAATACAGGAAACGACCTTTTATACGGGGGTTCAGGGAATGATATTCTTGATGGTGGTGCCGATACGGATACCGCATATTATTATTTTAATGATGGAAGTGGACGTGTTACAGGTGGAGTAACAGCAAGTATTAATAATGGGGGAACTTCAACAGGTCTTGATGGAGATGGGGGAACAGATACCTACACGTCCATAGAAAATATTACGGGTTCACGTTTTGATGATACGCTTCAAGGAGATGCTAATACTAATATCTTAAATTGTGTTACGGGAAATGATTCGCTTGATGGATTAGGCGGAGTAGATACCCTCTTTGGTGGGGATGGAAATGACTCTGTTCTTGGTGGTGCTGGAGGTGATAGCCTTTTTGGTGGTGCGGGAAGTGACACCTTAGAAGGTGGTGCTGATAATGATATTTCAGTAGGTGAGGCTGGAAATGACACCTTTATTGCAGGCGCAGGAGATGATGTTCTTGATGGAGGAACACATGATTTAAATGGAGGAGATTGGGTAGATTATTCGCTCAGTGGTTCTCAAGGCATTAGCGGAAATCTAACGGGTGCGATTAATGATGCCTTTGGAAATACAGACACGCTAAGTAATATTGAACATCTTAAGGCTACAAACTTTGATGATATTATTACTGGAAATGCTGAAGTAAACACTATTATAACACTGAATGGAGATGACACGGTTATAGGAAGCGGTGGAAATGATATCCTTGATGGGGGTAACCATACTCTTGGGGATTGGATTGATTATTCTAATGCTACAGGCGCTATTAAGGTTGATTTATCTATTAATGGAACACAACAGATTATTGGTGGGGGTATGGATATTGATACGCTTACTGATTTTGAACATCTTATTGGTTCAGACAATGCTCTGGGAGATGATACCTTATTAGGAAGTAGTGCCGATAATACCATCTTTGGAAAAGCAGGAGATGATACGCTTTATGGTGCGGGTGGAGATGATGACCTGTACGGTGGAGATGACTTAGCTGATGCTGGAAATGATACGGTGGACTACACAAACTCGGTGGCTAAGGTTATTGTTGACTTAGACACAGGTAGTGGTGTAGGAAGTGGTTCGGGCTTAAGCGAAGGAAATGACACCTTACATGATATTGAAAATGTTATAGGTTCTGTTAATGGTTCTGATACCATTACGGGTGATGCGGGTGCGAATATTCTTGATGGACTTGGGGGTTCGGATGAGATTCATGGAGACAGTGGAAATGATATTATTTATGGTCGTAATGATAATGACAAACTCTTTGGAGATGATGGAGTAGATACCTTATATGGTGGTGCAAGTTCAGATACTCTTGAGGGGGGTGCGGGTGTTGATACTCTTTTTGGAGAAGAAGATAATGACCTTCTTCTTGGGCATGTTGATGGGGGAGATAGTTTTGATGGGGGAAGTGAAATTGATACCCTTGACTACTCAGGAACAAATGCAGGTATTATCCTAACGCTTAATAATGCAGGAACATCAACAGCAACACGTATCAATGGTGCAAGTGATGAGGTTATTCGTATTGAAAATGTAACAGGCTCTAGCCTCACTGACCTTATCACAGGTGATGATAATGATAATATTATTCGGGGTGATGCAGGAAATGACACGCTTGAAGGGGGTGCGGGTATTGATACTCTTTTTGGAGAGGCAGATGATGATACCTTAGTTCTTAGTAGTGCGACTGATGTCTCAACAGACTCTTTTGATGGGGGAGCAGGAAGTGATATCTTACAAGTTAAAAATGATGCTGTTTATGATATTTCTAATGCAAATATTACAGATATTGAGAAGATGGAATTTGATGGTACATTAGATCAGGCAGTGACTATTGATGAGTCTCAAATCTCAGTACTGGGTTTTGATGAGTTTATTGGAGGGGCAGTAAGTTTAGATACCCTTATTGTAGACACCACAAATCATCTTGATATCTCTTCAAAAATCATGACCGATGTAGATGAGGTAATTATTAACGGAAGTGCGGCTAATCAGACTCTTATTGGTTCAACAACCAAAGATATTATTAATGGTGGTGCAGGAGATGATGAAATCTATGGTCGTGCAGGAAACGACACCTTAAATGGAGAAGATGGCTCAGATACTATTTTTGGAAATGCTGGAGACGATGTTTTAGATGGTGGCACTGGCGGAACGAACATTGATATTGCGGATTATTCTGAAGCAGCAGGGGGTATTAGTGTTGATTTAACACAGGCTGTTCAGGTGAGTAATGATGGTGATGGCGGACAAGATACCTTAATAAACATTGAAGTGATTCGTGCCACAGACAATGCCGATAATCTAAAAGGTGATGCTAATGTTAATACCTTAGATGGACGAGGTGGAGATGATATTCTTGAAGGTGGCGGTGGCGCGGATAATCTTATTGGTGGAAACGAAAATGATACCTTTGTTTATAATGTTACGGGTGATGAGACGGGAGATATTATTGATGGGGGATCGGGTGTTGCTGATAAGATAGAAGCCAATGCCAACATAGACTTAAGTACGGCAACAATTAGTGGTATTGAAGAGGTAGAAATTGCAACCGCAGGTGCTCAAGTTAGTTTAACGGACACGCAAGTGAATGCCATTGATACTTATACAGGTTCAACAGGAGTAAATGACCGTTTTATTATGGATGTAGCTGATGGAAACAGTCTAGACCTTAGATTCAAAACCATTACAAATATGGGTGATGCGGGTGATGTTGTTGAAATTAATCTGTTGGGGACTACAGGTGTAAACCGCGTTGATGCAACAACAGGAAATGATATTGTTAATGGTAACGCGGGTGCTAATACCCTCTCAACCCTTAGTAGTGATGATGTTATTAATGCAGGTGCAGGGGATGACCTTATTGAATTTACCGCACTGAACTTAAACAGTACTGATAGCATTAATGGTGGTTTAAATAATGACACCATAGAAATTACAGATAATGTTACGGGTGGAAATTTAAGTGATGCTGACTTTGCAAATGTAAGCAGTGTTGAGAACTTAGTCTTAAGTGATGACACTACACACACCTTAACGCTTGGAGCAGACGCAGATGCTGCGGGTCTTGTAAATATTGATATGAACTCAGCAGGAAGCAGTGCGGCTATTTTAGATATAAGTGCGATGAGTAATGATGTTGCGGTGACTACAGGTTTAGGGGCAGACAGTCTTACGTTGGGTATCGGAAATAATAATATCTCTACTCAAGCAGGAAATGACACCATTACTGTAAGTAATGCTAACTTAGATGGAAATGATGTTATTAGTGCAGGAGCCGGTCAAGATACCTTAATTATTAGTGACCAAGCCAGTTTAGTGGGAGCAGACTTAGTCGGTATTAATGCTGATGTCGAAGCCCTTCAAACAGGGGCAAGCAATGATAGCATTGACCTTCGTGGAAGTACGGCATTTGAGAGTGTTATTGCTGGAGATGGTGATGATATTGTTTATATTGACTCGGCACGTACACTTTTAGATGGAGATAATGGCGTTAATAGCGGATTAAATGACACCCTAAACATTACGGGTTCCGTAGACTTAAGTGGCTCTACGGTAATTAACTTTGAAAATATTATTTCTGATAGTAACTTAGATATGACAGTGGAGCAGATTAATAATCTTGGTGGAAATGTAGATGTAGGAACAAATGCGCTTAATGTAGTTGGAAATGGAACAGATAACAGTTTCTCAGCTGCGAATATTACGGCTTCAAAGATTGTTCTAACCGCAGGGCTTGATCAAGATACAACGATTAATAATATTAAGATGGACATCGATGGTTCAGCCTCTGACCAAGCACTGATTATGAACATAGATGCGACAACAGCAAAAACAGGCTTAGATATTCAAGGCTCAAGTGTTGGTGGTGATATTTTAAATGTAGCACTTAATTTGGTAGAAGTTTTAGACAGTAGCTTTACGGTAGATAGTGCGGTTGAAACCTTTAATCTTCAAATTAATGATTCTGACCATAATATTGATTTATCGGGTGTTTCTACGGCTACAAACCTTTTACAATCAGCAACAAATACAGGGGCTAGAATTATTAGTGTCAGTAATGCTTCACAAAATGTAGATGCAAGCAATCTTATTGCTAATGAGACCCTTGAGTTAAGTGCAAATGCAAATGCTATTGATATTATTGGTGGAAACAGTACCAGTGATAAGGTCATTTTAGACAATGGTACGAGCACGTATGGAAGTATTAGTGGCATAGAGATTTTAGAAATTAATGCCAGTAATGATCTGCGTGGAAAAATAGACTCTACGGTGACAACGATTACTTTAATAGGAACATTAAGCCTACTCTCGAGTGATTTAGATGGAAATACACTCTCTATTGATGGGGGTACGACACAGTTTGATGCCGGTCTTGCAGGGGCTAATGATTATAGTGGTATCACGCCTACAGCAGGAACTCTCTTAGAAATGAGTATTGCAAACAACCTAGATATCTCAGGTGCTATTGGGGATGACCTTACTCCTTTAACTCAGGTGAATGTAGCTTCGGGTGCGTTATTAAGCTTAAATGCAGACCAAACAGATGAAAATTTAATTATAAATGGGGCAAGCAGTAGTGCGGATGTCTTAATTAAATCAACAGCTATTGATGCAGATAATGTTTTTACTAACATTAATGACATTGGTGCGGGGAATGTTGCTTATGAAGTTAATCATGCTATTGATAAAACAGGTGAAGGGGCAGGTGTATTTGGAGATATAGATGCTTTTGTTATTAATGCAAGTCTTAATGCAGACTCTAACCCAATTGGAAATATTACCGCCTTAGATGGGGCAGGAACATTTAATGTAATCACTGTTGCCAACAGCACAGACCTTAGCGGTATTACAGATGGTGCTTTTTCGGGTGTTATTAATATTTCTGATAGCGCTGGAGCAGATACGATTACGGGTTCTAAATTTGCAGACAATATTAGTATTACTACAGGTGCAATTGATACCGTAGAAGGTGGTGCTGGAGATGATAGTTATATTTACAGTGCTGATGCCGCGGCAGATGTTCTTAGTGATAGTGCAGGTATAGATAGAATTGAAATTATTGGAGACAGTGATCTGAGTGCAATCAGTTCTGTATCAGGAATAGAGACACTGTTTATTAATGGAAACTTCACAGCGACCTTAGATAAGAATTTTGTAGATAACTCAGGTATAACAGCCTATGATGGAGATACGACCTTAAGTGATGTGGTACAGATTAACCTTAATAATGGTGAAAATCTTGACCTAAGTGCCCTTAGTATCACAGACCTTGATTATGTAGGTATAACCGCAGGTGCAGGAGGATTAGCTTCAACGATTGTGGGGGCAACAAGTGAAAATAATGTGATTAGTACAGACGCAGGAGATGATAATATCACTACAGGTAGTGGAAATGATACGATTACTTCGGGCGCAGGAATAGATATTATTGATGCGGGTACGGGTGATGATATTATTAACACGGGTTCTGAAAATGATGTAATAGATATTGGTGGAGGGACGGATGATGTTAAAGCGGGTACAGGCGATGATGTTATTAAGGTTAATGTAGGCTCTTTAAGTGCAGCCGATACGCTTGATGGTGAAGCTGGAAATGATACCTTAGCCCTACAAACCCTTATTAATTCTGACCACAGTAAGTTTGCAGGGGTTAGTAATATTCAAACCCTAAGTCTTGCCGCAGGTGATAATACCTTAGATTTTAGTACGAATGCAGGTTCAATCTCTATTGTAGATGGCTCAAATGCTACAGGTTCAACGCAAGAGCTTGACCTTAATGCAGGTGCTCAGGTTACTGAAGTTATTGGTGGAGCAGGCGCAGATATTTTTAGATATGACATTGCTAATTTAAGTGCTGCTGATAATATTACTGGTAATGGGGGAATAGATACCGTATCGTTAAATGATGCAGGAACAGTGACGAATGTTGGAAATTTATTAAGTATTGAAACGGTAGCTTTTGCTAATGGCGCTAATGCTATTACGGTAGATGAAAATGGTGTTAATTTAGTGGGTGGAACAAGTACAGATAGTTTTACCTACGCAGATGCTACCCTTGATGTAAATGATACTATTGATGGAAACAGTGGAAGTGATAGTCTAATTATGAGTGATGCAGCCAACATCAGTGGAACAGACTTAAGTAATGTTTCGAATGTTGAGGTCCTTCAATTAGCAGATGCAACAAACAGTGTAGACCTCTCTACTTCAGGAAGTTTTGAGACGATCTTAGGTGGAACGGGAATTGATAACATTATTACAGCAGGAGGGGAACTTCTTGTGAATACGGGGGATGGGGCTGATGATATTATCCTTAGTGCAAATGTAGGTTCTCTTGATGCGGGTATTGGAAATGATAGGGTTGAGATATCTGTTAATCCTACAGGAACCTTAGATGGTGGTGCCAATACAGATACCTTAGATGTGAATACTACGGTGAGTGACATTAGTGGGGCAACAATACTAAACTTTGAAATTATAAATGCCAGTGCTAACCTCACCATGAATGCAGCTCAAGCAGATGGACGTACCATTAATATGGCAGGTCAAGTCCTTACAATTAATACAAATGGAGGAAGTAGCACCTTAAATGCTAGTAATATTACCGCTTCGCAAATGGTAATTACGTGTTTAACCACAGCCTTAAGTATCACAGGTTTAGTTATTGATTTAGAGGGAAGTGCTTCAGGGGATAGCTTAAATATTACTACTGCAACCGCAAATGATATCTCCATCATCACGGGTTCAAATGCAGATACCGTTGATGCAAGTAGTATTGATGCTACACATACCTTAAGCCTTTCAGGAACAGTAGACACAGCCATTACCCTTAATAATGGTCTCTTAAATGCAACAGGTAGCGGAGACTATACCATCACTTTAAATGGAACAAGCTCATCTATTTCAGGAGGTTCAGGTGCGGATACTTTAAACCTTGAATCAGGTTCTTCTTTAAGTGGAACATTAACGAGTATTGAGACACTCAATCAAAAAACTACGCTTGACTTAAGCAGTATTAATTTAAGTGATGTCATAAATCTTAATGTTGATGATGCTACGGCAGGTTCTATTACATCAACACTTACTATGGCTCAGTATGAAGCAATATCAACGGCTAATATCTCTCTAGGAACAGCAGATCTTATTTCTTTGATTGATGTAAATGGAGATATTACAGCAAAAGATTTAACGAAGGCGAGTAGTGCCACCTTAAATGGTGATACCATCTTAAATGTTGCACAAGCGAACCAATTTGCAGGTTTTATCACTAAAGCAGGGAATGCCTTAGATCTAATTGATAACCAAACAAATATTGAAGCAGCAGACTTTACGGTTATGGACAGTACTGGTGTTGAAACAGTAGATTCAAGCAGTGATATTTTAAACCTTTCGATAATACAGGCAACAACGAACATAAACTTTGTAGGAGCAGATTTGGTTACAGTTGCAGGAGCAGGGGCTGACTTAGTGAGCGCAATTGGCAGTTATGCTCTTAATGTTGATATTCTTGATGCAAGTGATGATATTGCGAGTATGAGTGTTTCTCAAGCCTCAATACTTTTAACAGCAGGAATAGCTTTTGCCTCAGCAGACCTGGTGACGATAGCCGATACGCAAGCTGCTATTGAGGGTGCAAGTTTTGCAGATTTAATTACGGTTGGAGTAGATGTTGTAGATAGTGATAATGATGTCTTAAATCTCTCAATCAGTCAAGCTACAACGAGCATAGACTTTGTAGGAGCTGACCTAGTTACAGTGACAGGAACAGGGGTAGATTTGGTTACCGCTATTGGAACGTATGCCAGTAATGTGGATATTTTAGATGCGAATGATGATGTTGCGAGCATGAATGTTTCTCAAGCTTCAACACTCTTAAGTGAAGGAACTGCCTTTGCCTCAGCAGATATTGTTAGCATTACTGATACGCAAGCCGCCATTGAGGGAGCAAATTTTGCAGACCTAATTACAGCGGGTGTAGATAGTGTAGATAGTGATAATGACACCTTAAATATTACAGCACAGCAAGCAACAACAAGTATAGACTTTACAGGATTAGATACTGTTACAATAGTTGATAATAATGCAGCGCTTAGTGCAACAGATTTCTCTAGCTTAGCTACGAATATTGATGCTATCAATGCTACGGATGCGGTTACGATTAATGTGACTCAAGCTAATGATATTAATACTTATGGTATTAGTTTTGATGCAGGAGACAGTGTTCGGGTAGCGGATGTATCAGCGACGATAGAAGTAGTGAATTGTAATGATTTAGTTGCTATTGGTGTAGATAGTGTTGACAGCACCGATACCAATGCCTTAAGTCTCTCCATAAGCCAAGCAACAACAAGTGTTAACTTTACCGCTGGTGATACAGTAACTGTGGTTGATACGGGAGCAAACTTAGTAACAGCTATTGGTTCTTATGCACTTAATGTAGATATCTTAGATGCCAGTGATGATATTGCAGATATTACTGTTTCTCAAGCCTCAACACTCTTAACAGGAGGTACAGCTTTTGCCTCAGGTGATGTAGTAACAGTTATTGATACTGATACAGCCATTGAAGCTGCTGTTTTTGCAGACCTTCTTTCAGTAGGTGTTGATAGTGTTAACAGTACGACAAATACTCTAAGTTTATCAATGACACAAGGAACGGCAGGAATAGACTTTAGTGTGGGTGATAATGTTACAGTAACAGGAACAGATACCGAGATTTCAGCAGCTGACCTTTCGACCTTAGGTGCTAATCTTACTACCCTAAGTTCAAGTGATGTAACGGCTACGGTTAGTGTAACAAATGCCTTAGCCCTTAATACAATTGGTGCTGTTTTTGATGCAGGAAATAGTATTACCGTAGCAGATTCACAGGCAAATATTGAAGCAGCTGATTTTGTGACGCTCTTTTCTACGGGTGTAGATATTGTGGATTCATCAAGTGGAAGTTTAGACCTTTCTATTACACAAGCAACAGCAGGAATAGACTTTGTTGGAAGTGACGCGATAACCGTTACAGGAACAGGAGCTAACCTAACAACTGCTATTGGGACTTATGGAAGTAATGTAGATATTTTAGATGCCAGTGATGACCTTGCCAGTCTTAGTGTGTCTCAAGCCTCAACACTTTTAGCAGAAGGCATTGCTTTTGCAGCAGCAGATGTGGTTACCGTTATAGATACGCAAGCCTCTATTGAAGGGGCAAGTTTTGCAGACTTGATTACGGTTGGAGTAGATATTGTAGATAGTGATAATGATACTTTAAACATTTCAACAATACAAGCAAGTTCAGGTATTGATTTTGTTACTTTAGATACGGTCACTATGAGTGGAAGTGGAGATATCTCTTTAGATACCTTAGGTGCCAATATTGATAATATAGACGTAACAGCCGGAAACACTCTTATTATGAATGCAACACAACTCAATAATCAGACTTATACCAAACTGGGTAGTGGTGACGTACGTTTTAATGCGGCAGCAGCAAACAATAATAATTATGCATCACTTTCACGTAGTGCAGGAACCGTTACAATGGTAGTAGCAACAGCATTAACCTTAGCCGTTGCAGATGACCTTGGTGGGATTAGTAATCTTGAACTTAATGCGAACTTAGAAGTTGATACGGCACATCTTAGTGGAAAAACGATTGCAGTGAATTCATCAACATCTAATGTTATGAACATTGATGCAAGTTCTGCCTTAGATTACTCAGGGCTTTCACAAACAGGAAATGCTTCTATTATTTTAGATGTAAATGGAAGTTTTGACCAAGCAAGCAATAGTTTAGGTATTATTGACACCATTAATGTGGATGCTATTTTAGATATTAATGGTGCATTGATTAGTACAACAACACTTGTATTTACAGGTGCAGGTACTTTAAATGTAAATGTAGATAATACAACAGACCTCTCCTTGCTTGATGTTTCTGCCTTTAGTAGTGCTACTGTTAATATCACCGATTCAGCAGGAACGCATACCATTACAGGAACGGCTTTAGCTGAAAATTATAGTATTAGCAGTGGGGGTTTAAATACCGTAAATGCTGGAAATGGTGATGATAGTTTTGATATTACAAATACCTTTACCGCACTGAATGGGCAAGAAGGTTCAGACAGTTTTACAATTAATGATGCGACGCCAAGTTATAGCGGTACAATTGATGGTGGTAGTACAGGAAGTAATGTAGATGTTCTTAATCTTAATGCTCTGGGTACAGACCTAAGTGGGGTAACATTAACAGATATTGAAAATATTAATATTAATCAAAATAGCACGCTAAATAGTACCCAAATCCTAGGAAGTAGTTTAGATGCTACGGGTGCAGTAGGAAATATTGAGCTGAGTGTTTCTGATGGTGGAGTCTTAGACTTTTCAGCACTTTCACAAACCGGTATAGACAGCATACAATTTGCTAATGTTAGCAATAATATTATTATTAATGAAGATGGTGTTGAACTTAAAGCAGGCAGTGTAGGAGATACTTTTAATTATGCGAATGCTGACTTTTCTAGTGCAGACACTATAACGGGTGGTGCAGGAACAGACTCTTTAAGTTTTAGTGATACAATGAATAAAGATTATGAGACGGACTTTACTAATGTTAATGGGGTTGAAAACTTAGTGGGTTCAACAAGTGCAGATAGTTTTACCTTAGACTTTAGTAGTGTGGCTACGGCATTTAGTTTTAATGGGCAAGCCGATGATCAAAATGATACGGTTTTTGTTCAAAGTGTTATTGATTTAAGTGCAGGAAATCAAACTATTGCAGACAATGCCTTTAGTAATATTAAAACCTTAGATCTTGATGGGGCTAGTTTTAATGCAGGGACAACAGAAAGACTGGCTTTAACATCAAGCAATTTGACTGCATGGACAGATATCTCGGGTACGGTGGATGAATTTACTATTAACTTAAAAGATGACACTTCTCAAAATGGTTTGGTCTCTTTTGATGGCGTAGATTTAAATGTAGGAGACACGATTACGAATGCAGGTAATACAGGAATAGATTTACATGTGGTTTAAGGGTAGTTTTTGAGTCATTTAAAACAGCAGGTAGATGACTTACTTGAAAAAGGGGTAAGGTTTTATAATATTCATGAGTACAATGACTCCGTGGTTGCTTTTAAACAGAGTCTTGTCTTAAATGAAAACTGTTCGAAGTGTTGGAGTAATTTGGGTGCTTCTTTATCTAAACTTGAGCAGTATCTTGATGCTATTGAGTGTTATAAAAAAGCCATTCATCTTAGCCCTGATTATGCAGGGACATACACCAACTTAGGCAATGCCCTTAATAAACTAGGAGAGTATGAACAAGCAATCTATTTTCATCTTAAAGCGATAAACCTTGATGCTACGTCGGCTAACCATTATGCGAACTGTGGAAGTGTTTATAAAAACCTAGGACGTTTGGATAAGGCAGAGTTGATGTACAAAAAAGCTCTGAGTATAGAACCTGAACATGTAAATGCTCATTTTGATTTGGCAACAGTACTTTTACAAACACGAGAGTATGCTCAGGGCTTTAAAGAGTATGAATGGCGATTTAAAAAAGAGCAGATGTTAGGTCATATTAAAAAATATCAAGATATCTTTAGCCGTCCTACTTATCAGGGGCAAATACTCTCAGGAAAATCAGTCTTAGTCCATGCAGAACAGGGTTTTGGCGATACCTTAATGATGGCACGCTATCTGTTTGAACTGAAAAATCGTGGGGCTAAGGTCATTGTTTATATCCGAGAAGGACTTGAGGTGCTTTTTGAAAATATGGCTTGTGCAGATGAGGTGATTTCTCGTAAAAACAAACCTCCAGAAACAGACTTTCAATTAGCAATGATGTCCCTTCCTTTCATTTGTGACAAAAAACTAGAAAAACTGAATGAACATTACCCTTATTTTGAAATTAAGAAAAAGTCTAAACTCGTCTCGAGTAAAAAGCTTCGTATTGGAGTTGTTTGGGGTGCGAGTAATACAGGGGAGTCATATAAAAATAAGGTCTTTGACCTGCGTCACTTCTCTTTAATGGCAAAAGATAAAAGAATTGAGCTCTATTCCCTACAGTTAGGCGAAGATGCAAAAGATATTCAAAAATATAACTTACAAGAGGATATAATAGACCTTAGTAATAAAATCACCGATTTTCAAAGTACGGCAGAGATTATTAATAGCTTAGACCTAGTCATCACTTCAGATACTTCAGTTGCGCATTTAGCGGGAGCTATGGGTGCGAATGTTTGGGTTTTACTGCAAAAAGTTCCTGATTGGCGTTGGGGTGTAAATGAGGTACAAAGTTCTTGGTACCCTAATACAACACTTTTTAGGCAGTACTCTTTAGGTGACTGGAACTCAGTTTTTAAACAGGTCTATAAAGAGTTAGAGATAAAATTTAATATGAAGGGCACTACTTGAGTAAATTTTCTGGTTCGAACTTAGTGGATGCCTTGCATCATATTTTAAAATTCTATTTTGGTAATGTTGAACGTGATACGATTTTAACAATAGCGGGGTGTCATGAAGAGGATTTTGACCTAGAATCTTTAATGCAAGTGGTAAAAGAGACCAATCTTTTTGCACAAACGCAAGAAATCAATCTAAGAGAACTTGATACCTTTTTATTGCCTCTTGTAGTGTTTAATAAAGAAGATAAGCTTCTTGTTATTGAGCAGTTTTCTCAAGATGAAGCCCATGGTTTAGATATTAATACAGGTCAGAACTTTAAAATTAAAAAGAAAAAACTCAAAGAGTATAAAGAAGGTATTCTATTTTTTAGAAGTGAACGTGAAAGTACAGTAAGTTCACGTTCTAAAGAACTGTCTTGGTTTTTTGAACCTCTGAAATCTTCGTGGAGAGCGTACGCTGAAGTGGGTGTTTTAAGTTTTTTTATTAACCTTTTTGCCCTTGCCTTGCCTCTTTTTACAATGAATGTTTATGACAGAGTTATTCCTAATTTTGCAACAGAGACCTTAATTGTTTTAGCCTCAGGGGTGATAATTATCTTTGTTTTTGAGCTTATTTTAAAAAGTGCACGGGTTTATATCTTAGAAAGTACGGGTAAAAAAATCGGTAAATATTTAGAAGAGTTACTGCTTGAGCGTATGATTGGGGTGCAAACTCAGTATGATAAGCTCCTTTCAGGGGCAAAGGCAAATCTTTTTAAAGAACTTCAGCAGGTTAAAGAGTTTTTTACCTCACGTACTATGGTTCAGATTTTAGACCTTCCTTTTTTCTTTATAGCCGTGATTGTAATTTATATGATTTCTCCAATGATTGCCTTAGTCCCTACAATTGCAGGGCTTTTAATGGTAGGATTTAATCTTTTAATGCAGATTCCTTTAGCAACACTTGCGCATGAGCAGTTTAAAGAGGCACAGTCTAAACACGGTTTTTTGGTAGAGACTATACAAGGGCGTGACGCCGTTAAACTTGTAAATGGACATACCCAGCGTCTTTTTACTTGGCGACGTCTTGTCGCCTTTTATGAGCAGTTAGGACAGAGAATTCAAGTCTTACATCATGCAACGGCAAACAGCTCTTATATTATCATTCAAGCCGTAACTCTGTTTGTTGTATTTCTTGGGGTATATGAGATTCATGCAAAAAACCTAAGCATTGGTGGTTTAATTGCTGTGACTATTCTCTCTTCTCGTGCAATGGTACCTATTGTAAATATTTCAGGGGTACTGCTTCATTATAAAAAGATGAAAGAAGCACTTTTTTCTATTAATGAGTTTTGGCATCTACCCAGAGAAGTGAATGAAAATACTCAAATTGGTTTAGGCACACTTGAGGGAGATATAGAGTTTAATAATGTGACCTATTTTTATCAAGGCAGTAAATACCCCTCTTTAGATAATGTTAGCTTTACAATAAAAGCAGGTGAAAAAGTGGGAATAATTGGTCAAACCGGTGCTGGTAAAAGTACAATTTTACGTCTTATTGCAGCCCTTGATTTACCGACTACAGGCTCTTTATATTTAGATGGACAAGAAACCTCTACCCTTCACCCTGTTGAGGTTCGTCAAAACATTGGTGTAATGCCCCAAGACCCTTTTATGTTTGCGGGTTCTATAAAAGAAAATATCTCCCTTTCACGTGCAATTTCTAAGGATGACTTAGTTAGTTTAATGAAACTGACGGGTTTAGAAGAGTTAATCAAAAAGAGTGGTCAAGGAGACTCTATTCAAGTGGGGGAGAATGGAGATAATCTTTCTGTAGGACAGAAACACCTTGTAGCACTTGCTCGAGCCTTAGTTAATGACCCTAAGGTTTTAGTTCTGGATGAACCAACAACAGGTTTAGACGTAGGATTAGAAAGAACGGTTGTACAAAGACTTAAAGGTATTGTTGAAGAGAAGACCTTAGTGGTTATTACACATCGTTTTGCGGCACTTGATTTAGTGGATAGAGTGATTGTTATAGGGGATGGAAAAATCATAGCAGATGGTCCTAAAAAAGAAGTCTTAGCCAAACTACAAGGAGGTCAATAATGAACAGTGTTATCCCTTTTGATGCCCATTGGAATCACCGTTTAGTAACCTGGCCGATTATGATATTTATGGTGGTTTTTTTTGTTTGGGCTACCTTTAGTGAGGTTGATGAGAGTGTTCGAGGAGAAGGGCGGGTTGTTCCTTCAGGGCAGACAAAAATTATTCAACATTTAGAGGGTGGAATTGTTGCAGAGATTTTAGTGAAAGAGGGGCAAAATGTAAAAAAAGGAGATTCTCTTTACCGTCTGTCACAGGCTTTTTTTCAAGCTGACCAGAAAGAAAAAGAGTTAGACCTTTTAGCCCTTGAAGCCAGAGAGCTACGACTAAAAGCAGAAATTGATGAGAAAGAAGAGGTTCTTTTTACAAAAAATTTAAAAGAGAAAATTCCTTATATTATTGATAATGAAAAAAGAGTCTTTAGAACCTCTCGAAATGACTTTAAAGAGGAGTCAGGTGCTCTTCAAGATAAGATAGATAAAGAAGGGTTTCGTCTAAAAGAGATGCAGCAAAAGGTGAATAACTTTCATGTTGAACTTGAAATTGCTAAAGAAAAACTTTCTATTCAAGAGAGCCTAATGAAAAAAGGAGCGGCTTCTCGAAAGGATTACCTACGAGAACTCTCTGTTAAACAAAACTTAGTAACAAAGATTGAAAGTCTTAAAAGCTCCATTCCTGTTACGAAAGAAGAGATACAAGAGGCAACTAAAAAACTGATGTCTTACGGTTCTAAAGAGCATACTAAACAGTTAAAAGAGTTAACACGTGTTCGTATTGAGATGAATAAACTTCTGGAAAAAGGCAAGGCAAATAGCGATCGTGAAACACGAAAACTTATTAAAAGCCCTGTTAATGGGAAGATTAATAAACTCTATTTTCATACCCTTGGTGGAATTATTAAACCAGGAGACAAGGTAGCAGAGATTACACCCTTGGGAGACTCCTTAACTATTGAAGCCCAGATTAAAACCTCAGACAGAGGAATGATATGGGAAGGGCAGAAGGTAAGTGTAGAAATTACCGCCTTTGACTTCTCTAAGTACGGCATGTTAGAAGGCAGGTTGGTCTCTATAAGCCCCGATAGTTTTGTAGATGAAAGAGGGGGCTCTTATTATCAAGTGAAGGTAAAAACAACAGAGGTCTCTTTTTCACAAGAAGAGCAAATTCTTCCAGGAATGGTCGCTAATCTAAATATTTTAACAGGTAAAAAAAGTATTTTAGAGTACATTTTAAAACCACTTAAAGATATCAAATCACAATCACTAAAGGAACATTAATGAAAGTATTAGGCATAGTTTTGAGCTTAATTATGTTGAACTCATTGAGTTTAGCGCAAGTCTTACAAGAAGAAACTAAAAATGAGAAAGAGAGCCTAAGGGGTAAAGGCTTTTTTATTGGTTTTGATTTAGAAAGTATAAAAGCAGACACCCGTTACAGTACAAGCAGTACAAACTCTCTTTATACGATACGAGATAATGAAGATACCTATACTGAACCAGCATTTAAAGCAGGGTACCAGTACTACTTTACCCGAGTCTATTTTAAGTATTCACAAGTGGATGAAAAAACAGATGATTATACTGTTGAATCAACCTCATATGAGGCTAATATTGAGTATATTCCTGTACTTTATAGAGCAAAAACTTATGTGGTACGTCTTATTACAGGTTTAGCTGTAGGTTTTACAAAAAACGATTTGAGTGGTTTAAGTGCAAACATACAAGAGCAACTTGACTTTACAGATGCAACAGACTCCTCAGATACTCAAGCGATTTATGGGGCTCAAATTGGTGTAATGATTGAGATGAGCAGGGGGCTTAGTGCAGAGTTAGGGTATCGCTACCGCCGAGGAAACCTCTTAGAAACGGAAGCTGATTCAGGAGATACTACATTTCAAACAAAACGAAAACAGTTTTATCTGGGAATGAATTATATGTTTTAAGAGAGTTAAATAAAAGCAATAAGCCCCCCCATAGCAGAGGTACTGCTTTCTTAGATGATTAGTGTTAAAAGTAGTTATTTGAGTCTAGAAGAAAAGAGTGTTCCTCTTGTGTGTTTATCTTCAAATAAAAACTCTTTTGCAGAGGTTAAGTCGTAGCCATTACATAAAAACATTTCTCTGTTTTTGTTCATCATGTATTTTGCAGCTTTTAATTTAGTCACAATACCCCCTGTTGCAAACTCATTATTGGGTGAATGTTTTTGTGCTAACTCATCATCTGTAATTTTTGTAACAAGTTTTCTAATTTTTGCTTGTGAATTTATTTTTGGATTCTCTTCATAATAACCATCAATATCACTTAAGATAATTAAAATATCTGAGTTGGTGTAGTGTGCCACATGTGCTGACAACTGGTCATTGTCTCCAAATAACTGTTCGGGAGTAGTAGAGATATCATTTTCATTTACGATGGGTAAAATATCATTTTCTAATGTTCTATCAATGATTTGCTGAAATATTTTTATATGAACTCTGGAATCAAAATCTTCTTCTGTTAATAAAATTTGTGCAATATCAACATTAAAAATATCAAATTTATTTTTATAACTACTCATTAAAATAGGTTGTCCCACTGAGGCTAAAACTCTTTTGCTGACCTCTTTTT